>JAITHE010000014.1 GCA_031280125.1 Treponema sp. | reverse complement strand
TGGTGATCATGCTCCGGGGGCACCAGAACCCCGGGGGCTACTATACCGGCAAGGGAACGGAAAACCCCGCCCGGGCTTATCTCCAGCGGGGCTACGCGGTCATCGCCCCGGACTTTTTCGGCTACGGTTCTTCTTCCCCCACGCCGGCCCCGGCGGAGCTTCACCAGTTTTATTCCACCGTGAACGCCGTGGAACTGTACCGGAGCATGGAAGCGCCGGAGTTCCGCTTTGCCCCGGCCCTTCCCCAGGCCGAACGGATCGAGCTGCCCGGTTCGTTCAAAAAAATCGTCCTCTGGGGCCACAGCAACGGCGGACAGGCGGCGATTCAGTTTTTGGAGATTGTCAAGCGGCCCGTGCCCACGGTGCTCTGGGCTCCGGTAAGCCTCGCCTTTCCCGACAGCGCCGCCCACTACCGCCGCAATGCCGAATGGGCCGCGGCGTTTAAGAAGGAACACCCCGCGGCGGATTTTTCGCTCTTTACCTTTTTGTCCAACATCGCGCCGGGGACGCCGATCCTTCTTGAACAGGGGGACAAGGACAACTCGGTGCCCAAGGCCTGGAACGACGCCTTTGCCAAAGCGGTGGAAGAAGAAAACGCCCGGCGGGAAAGGGCCGGTACGGAGAAGATAGCCCTGGAGTATAAGGTGTATCCCCGGGCCAACCATAACCTCAACCCCTACTGGTCCACGATACTTCCCGGCGACACGGCCTTCTGGGACGGGCATTAGACTCCCGGACTAGACTCCCGGTTCCCGGCCTTCCTCGATTCCCATGATCATGTCCACCCGTTTGGCGTGCCTGCCCCCTTCAAAGGGGGTTTCCAGCCATATCCGGACGATCATTTTTGCCAGGTCCGGCCCCACCACCCGGCCCCCCAGGGCCAGCATGTTGGTATCGTTGTGAAGCCGCGACAATTTAGCGGTATAGCAGTCGGTGCAGACCACGCAGCGGATGCCCCGGACCTTGTTGGCCGCAAGGCACATCCCCACCCCCGTACCGCAAAACAGCATCCCCCGGTCACATTCCCCGGACCGGACCGTTCCGGCAGCCTTCCAGGCCAGGGGAGGATAGCCAACGCTTTCCCGGCTGTTAACGCCCAGATCTATGTAAGGAAGGTTCATGTCGTCCAATAGGCCGGCGATTTCCTTTTTTAGGTCCAGACCGGCGTGGTCATTGGCCAATACTATCATTCACTTCTCCAAAAAAAAGGTACTCCGCGGCCCGTTTCGGGCTTCCTTCCAGAAACCGGACAGACCCGGCTTTTTCCCTGCCCCTATAGCATAGATCATCCTGGCTTTTTGTGGTATCCCTTAGGGGAGCCATGCACGGGGATCCTCAAAAACTTGCCTCTCTTATCGCCTCCCTTATCGGCCTCTGCGCCAGGCGTCTTCCCGAAGACGTACTTACCCGGCTTGAAGAGATGCGAAAGGCGGAAAGCGTCCCGGAGGAAGGGGGCAGCCCCCTGGGGCGGCGGATTTACGACGCCATGTTTACGGATCTGGATATGGCCGCCGCCCTCAACCGGCCCTTCTGCCAGGATACGGGGATAATTCAGTTTTTTGTGGAAGCCGGTACGGCCTTTCCCCTGCTGGGGGATCTGGAGAACGCCCTGCGGGAAGGGGTGATCCGGGCCACCGTGGATGTTCCCCTGCGGCCCAATGTGGTGGAGATCTTCGACGAAAAAAACACCGGCGACAATACGGGGACGCGGATCCCCTGGATAGACTGGGAACTTGTCCCCGGCAAAGACAGCATACGGCTTTTTATCTACCTGGCCGGGGGAGGATGCAGCCTGCCCGGTTTTGCCAAAGTTTTTACCCCCCTGGAAGGGTACGAAGCGGCAATCCAGGCGGTGTTTGATCAGATCGTCCACTATGGGCTTAACTCGTGTCCGCCCCTGCTGGCGGGCATCGGCCTGGGGCCTTCGGCGGATACGGCGGCAAAACTCTCAAAAAAGGCCCTGCTCCGTTTTATCGGCGCCAGAAACAGCAACCTCCGGGCGGCGGAGCTGGAACTACAAATGGAGAAGGCCCTCAACAAAACCGGTATCGGCCCCGGCGGCTTTGGAGGAAAGGGTTCGGTCATGGCGGTCCACATTGAGCAGGCGGGGCGGCATACCGCCGTTCTTGCCGCGGCCCTTTCCACCGGCTGCTGGGCCCACCGTCGGCTGTTGGCGGAGATCCGCCCCGATTTAAGCTGCGCGGTACTGTCCCACAGGGAATAGGGCCGGTTTTACGGCAGGGATCCCAAGGAGTTTCCCATGAAAGAAAAACGTCTTTCCACCCCCATCGCCCCGGAGGATTTGACCGGCCTGGATACCGGCGATCTGGTGTACCTCGACGGCCATCTGGTTACGGGCCGGGACGAAATACACCTTCGGGTTGTCCGGCAGGGCAGAACCCTCCCGGCGGACCTCCGGGGCCTGGGAATCTACCACGCCGGGCCAATCATGCGGAAGCGTTCCCTCTATACGGAGGAATGGGAGATCCTTTCCGCCGGCCCCACCACCAGCATGAGGATGGAATCCTGCGAGGCGGAATTCCTTGAGGCCGCCGGGGCACGGATTATCGTGGGGAAGGGCGGCATGGGGCCAAAAACCGCGGAGGCCTGCCGCAGACTGGGGGCGATTCACACGGTTTTCCCCGGCGGCTGCGCGGTCCTGGCGGCATCGCGGGTGGAGGCGGTCGAGGGGGTTCGGTGGCTCGACCTGGGCATGGCCGAGGCAATGTGGATCCTCCGGGTAAAGGATTTCGGCCCCCTCATTGTTTCCATCGACGTCCGGGGGAACAACCTGTTTGAAAACCGCCGCAGACTCATCGGGCAGCGGAGGGAAGCAGCCTTAAAGGAACTACTCCCCAGCCTGCGTTTTATGGAATAACGCCGCCCCGGCGGAACCGGAGCTTCCCCTCCGTTACCTAGCGTATTCGGTGATCCGCGTTTCCCGGATAATCGTTACTTTAATCCGTCCCGGATACCGCAGATCCGTTTCAATCTTTTTGGCTATATCCTTGGCCAAGTATCGGGATTGATCGTCGGTTACCGCCTCGTTGTTCACCAAAATCCGCAGTTCCCGGCCCGCCTGGATGGCAAAGGCCTTGTCCACGCCGGCAAAGCCCACGGCGATGTTTTCCAGATTCTCCAGCCGCTTGATATAGTTATCCAGGGTTTCCTTCCGGGCACCGGGCCGGGCGGCGGAAATGGCATCGGCAATCTGGACCAGTACCGATTCGATACAGGAGGGCTCGATATCGTTGTGGTGGCTTCCAACAGCATTGATCACCCTGGGATCCTCCCCCATCTTTCTGACCATATCCATGCCGATCTCCGCATGGTTCAGATCCGAGTCGGATTCGGCGCCCTTACCTATGTCGTGGAGCAGAGCCGCCCGCTTGGCCAGCTCCCGGTTTACCCCCAGCTCCGCGGCCAGGACCCCGGCAATGATCGCCACTTCCTTGGAATGGGAAAGCACATTTTGGCCGTAACTGGTCCGGAAGTAGAGCCGCCCCAGGGCGCGGATTGCCTCCTGGCTGATATTGTGGATCCCCACGTCAAAGAGAACCTTTTCGCCTTCCTCAAAAATTTTCTGGGAAATGTCCTTGCTGACCTTGGAAACCACCTCTTCGATCCGGGCAGGATGGATTCGTCCGTCTACGATAAGCCGTTCCAGGCTTATCTTGGCTATCTCCCGCCGGACCGGATCAAAGCAGGAAATAACCACTGCCTCCGGAGTGTCGTCGATGATAATGTCCACCCCCGTAAGGGTTTCCAGGGTCCGGATATTCCGGCCCTCCCGTCCGATAATACGGCCTTTCATCTCGTCATTGGGGAGGGTAACGGTGGCCACGGTAACATCCCCGGTTACCTCCGTGGCAAGCCGCTGGATGGCGGCAACCAGGATATCCTTGGCCTTTCTATCCGCCGCAAGGGAAGCGTCCTGCTCGATCTTGTTGATCAGCGCCTGGGCATCATGTTTAGCGTCATTTTCCAGATCCGCGATGATCAACGCCTTCGCTTCGTCCACCGTGAGGCCGGATATCCGCTCCAGCTCCCTGCGGTAACGCTCTTCTTCCCGGTCAAGTCCGGTTTCCCTTTCGTCAAGCAGCCTGCCCCTTTCGGAAAACTGCTGCTCTATCCTCTCAATCTGACTGGTTTTCTTTTCTAAGGTCTCTTCCTTTTGCAAAACGCGGCGCTCATACCGCTGCAGTTCTGCCCTGCGTTCCCGAGTCTCCCTCTCCTGCTGGTTACGTTCGCGGATAACCTGTTCTTTTGCTTCAAGAAGTATCTCCTTCTTTTTAGCTTCAGCTTCTTTTATCGCATCCTGTTTTATACGTTCGGCACGCTGCTCCGACGCTGTCAGTTGGAATCTGGCATACAGCCATCTTATGGTCCAGCCTAAGGTTAACCCGGCAAGAGGGAGGATTATATATAAAACCCACATATACGCCCCTTACCGTTGTTAATAAAATCCGC
Source organism: Treponema sp. (assembly GCA_031280125.1). Lineage (GTDB taxonomy): Bacteria > Spirochaetota > Spirochaetia > Treponematales > Breznakiellaceae > JAITHE01. Next base: position 34,241 of record JAITHE010000014.1, on the reverse strand, counting down.
TAAATACTACCATGGCGGATGTTTTTTGTCAAGCCGTATAATCCTTCCCTGAAGGATGCGCCGCACCTCCCGTCCAAGGCTGCATCCCGGGTTTTTTCCCGGAGGAGGGTTCTGGTTGGACTTCCCGGAGGGCTCCATCCCCATACAACAGTCTTGGAGTTTCACCTCTGGCAAAACTCCTATGCAAAGAAAAAGAGCCCTGCTGGGCTCTTTTTCTTTGCGACATCTCCTGGGGGAGTCGAACCCCCGTTGTCGGGATGAAAACCCGATGTCCTGACCACTAGACGAAGGAGACCTGTAATAAACCTGGTGATCATTATACATAAAAACCCGGCATTTTTGTCAAGGGATCTGTCCGGCGGCCCCTTCGTTTTATGGGAGGATCCACACAAAATACCGCATATTTTCCATTTTTAACGGCCCAGAGTTTAGCAGCAGAGCCCTAAAACAGTTCCGGCATTATCCGGTCATCTTCAATTTATTCAGCAGCAGGGTCTTGAACCGCGCCGCCGGCCGGGACACGGGATCCAGGGCCAGGGAAGCCTCACAGTCCGCCAATGCGGCGGGATAATCCTCCAGATGGTAGTATGCCTGACCCCTGCGGTAGAGGGTAAAATTCTGGTAGGGATTGATCCCCAGAGAGAGGGTAAAATCCTCGATGGCCTCCTGATACCGGCCCAGCACCGACTTAACCACCCCCCGGTAGTAGGCGGCTTTGTACGATCGGGGGTCGAATTCCAGGGATTTGGTAAAATCCTCAATGGCCTCGGTGTAACCGGACTGGGCAAAGCAGGCCATTCCCCGGTGTTTGTAGATCAGGGAACAGATAGACACATCCCCGGTCATCGTTAAAATCCGGCTGTAAAGGGCAATGGCCTCGGCAAACCGGTTTTTGTTATGGGCATAGAGGGCGTTAAGGAGGAGATCGTCCATAGTGGCCTGATCATTCGGCAGAGGAAGGGGCCCGGCGGGGAAAGATTCCCGGACATCCCCGGGGTTAAAGAGCAGTCCGTCGGTGGCCTCTTCTATTTTCCGGTAAAAGGAATCCCGCCGCTTGCCCAGCTCGCTGTTAAGCTGCCGCTGGTATACCCGGATTTCCTGAAAAATACTATCCGCCAGGGAAAGGCTGGCGTTTACCGCCGCCAGCTTACGCTTCATGGGATCATCAAAGGGGGTGAATTCCGCCTTATAGACCAGTTCATGCTCCACCTCCGCCCAGGCGTCCTGGAGGATCGTTCTAATTTGTATTTCCGCAGTTCCGCAGCCACAGCCGCCCCATTCCTCAAGCAGGGCCGGGGGAATCTCGATAAGCAGATGCACCGATTCGTAGCCGAATTCCTTAAAACTGAAGTGGGCCCCCTTTCGATCCAGTTCCGTAACGGCAAAATGATCCCGGACCAGCTTTTCCACAGCGTCCAGGTCTTCCAGAAAAGGGCAGATAACCCGCAGCCCTATTAGATCGGTGATAAGCGGTTCGGTGCCCGGGGCGATCTTAAGAAGCTCCAGGTATTTTTTATAGTAACTGTCGAAGTCCTTGGTTCTGCCTTTAACGGTGGGACGGGAAGAAAGGTGGTGGACCACCCCCTCAATAGTTTCAATTAACTCCCTGATTATATGGGTACGGGCGGAAGCAGTCTTTTCATAGTCCTCCCTGAGGAGATTGCGGTCTGGAAGCTGATAATCCATAGGTTAACGCCGGGGGGAACAAAAAAACTGCCTGGAAAGCGCAACGGTTCCCAGGCAGTTTTCCTTACCAACAAAAACTACTGCTGATCACCATCTGTCCTGGGCGAAGGAGTAAAAGTAGACTCCGTAGCCTGTTTCTGCTGATCGAGGTAGCGCATGATCTGCTGCTGTCCGAAACGGCTCATTTCCCATTTCTTCTTCGCATCTTCCCGGTCCCGTATAATGTGCCACAGTCCTTCATCGTCGATGTCCCGGTCGGTGTCAAGGACGGCCTTATCATAGATGATCTTTACATCCCGGAAATAGCCTACAAAATCACCCCCGACATGGGCCGCATCCCTCTTGATCACGAAACCGGCGAATTTAACGTAGGGCGTATTGGTGGGGTACAGGGGATAGAGCCGAAGTTCCCGGTTCCGTACCTGTTGTACATAGGCGGGGTTCTGCCAGTACAGTTCGGCCCAGCCGTCAAAGTTAAGGTAATCCACAAACATGGTCTTTTCGTTTCCCTCGGCGTCAATGAGGAGCACCGAAAGGCTGTGGGGGAATTGGAGACCATACACGTTGACGGCGATGGATTTGAGTGTCCCCACATTCTTAACGACCCCAAGACCGTAATCAGGCTTACCGTCTTCGTCCGCATCGGGCCCTTCAAAACGGGAAAATCTGGTAACTTCCCCGGCGGTAACCTCGCCCTCATCGTTAACGACGCCGTATTCATAGGCGGGAATTTCAAAGGGAGGCTTAATCGTCGCGTTGGCATTCCAGGGTTCGGTGGGGAAGTTAATCCTTACACCCATAACCTTGCCGTACTGCTTGGAATCGGCTTCTTCCGCATAGGTAAGAACTTCCCGGTTAACGGTTTTGGCGGACGAATTGAGGCGGACATTCCAGTTCCTGATAGCCAGGGATGTCTTCATGATCTGCTTTTGCTCGTCGGTAAAGCTTCCCCCCGCCACGGCGCCGTAATCCATTATGGTCGCCCGGTTCTGGGTCATTTGTTCTTCCTGCCCCTCTTCCTGCTGGGGAGCGGGAATACTATCCGATGCCAGTTTGGTGAAGTCAATGAGAATTGCTTCTTCCGCAAACAAGCCAACCGCCATCAACCCGATGGTTAAAAGAATGAATATCCGTTTCATTCACAGCTCCTTTACATACCAGTAATTAAAAATCAAGATACCTAAAGTATATGATTTCCTCAAAGTTTGTCAATACCTAATCGGTTAATTCCTTCAATCTGCCCCAAATATCTTCTGAAATTCATCAAAAAACGCCTCCCTTCCTTCGATAAAAAGTTTTACGTCCTTTACGTCGTGAAAATTCCGCCGGATCCCCCTGTTTACGGCCAAAAAACTGTCAAAAAGGGGCCGCCCCCCCCGGACCGGCAGAATCGCCCCGGAAGAAAAATCGGCGTACACCGTCCTGTCCCGGTACATAAACGAAGCAAGTTTGGTCCCCTTGGTTATGAGGGGGGCAAAATCCACCGAAACCGGCCCCAGAATAAGTTCCTCTATATAATACCTTATATCCTGTTCCCTGGAAAGCCCCTTCCGGAGCATCCTGTCCTCCACCACAGGATTCCCATCAAAAGAGGAAAATTCAAAGGTCCGCCGGGCCAGCCCGGAACGGCTAAACTGGATAAAGGCAAAGACCGCCAACACCGCCAGGCATGCCAAACGGCAGAACTGCTTAAAAAAAACCACGGACTATCCCTTACTGCGGCCATTAGGGAGCCGTATAGCCCCCGGATTGCTCAAATTCCGCCACAAAATCGACAATTCCTTTATACAGGGCCTCCGCAAAAACTTTCAAGTACCCAGGATCCGCCATAAGGGCGGCATCGGAGGGGTTGGTTACAAAACCTAGTTCCACCAGGATCGCAGGCATCCGGGCGTTTCGTACCACGTACCAGTTTTCCGCCTTGAGCCCCCGGGACGGGATCCGCCCGCCCAGGGATTCTTTGAAACGGCTAAGGATAAACAGGCCGATCCGGGTACTCTCGGAGGTAAATTCCTCCTCCAGCATGGCGTTGAGGATGGGGATAACCTCCACGGCGTCGGAGTAACGGTCCCGGTCTATCAGGTTCCGCCTGGTTTCCGGGGGCAGATACCAGACTTCATAACCCCGGGCATGTTTGTTCAGGGAGGCGTTGGCGTGGATCGAAATGTAAATAATCGCCTCGGTTTCTTTCAAAGGCACGGCGTTGGCTATATTTACCCGGTCTTCCAGGCTGGGAAAGGTATCTCCCATTCTGGTCAAAAGAACCTGTTTTCCCGGATAGGCGGCCCTTAAAAGGGCCGCAAGTTCCATGGAAACCGCCAGGGTAATGTCTTTTTCCACGGATCTGAGGGTTTTTCCGTTGATTGTATGGGTTCCCACGGCCCCGGAATCCCTGCCGCCGTGGCCGGGGTCAACGATGATCGCCGCTATCCTGAACCGGGCTTTTTCTTCTTCTGTTGTTATGGAAGAAGAAAAAGCCCGTTTTACCCCGGCGACAAAGGAAGCCGGAAAACGGAGATTTCCCTTTTCGGTATAGGGCAGGGCCAGGGCCAGGACTTCCCGCTGATCCAGCAGAACCGTTCCCCATTCCCCGGGGGTCCCCGTGTAAAAGGAAAGCCGGTGATCCCCCGCCGCGAGGACCCCGGCGGCAAAAAAGGGGTCCCACCGCAGCTCCGCCCCCAGTTCCTTAAGGGTTTCGTCCAGGGAGCGGCTTTCCCCGGCGGGCCCCTGTTCCGCAGCTCTGCCCTGGGCGGAAACCGGAAGGATTGGGGTACAGAGCAGGATCAGCGTCAGGGGAATAAGGGATTTCACGGCCCGCCTCCATCCCTCACCGGACGCAAACAGTCCAGATAATAGAGAGCCCCCTGGTAGCCCCCCCGGACCAGGGCGGTCCAAAATTCCCGGCCCAGCAGAATCTTTCCGGCCCTTTCCTCCGGGGGCCGGGCCGCCGCCTCCGGTAAGGCAAGGCCGCTGAGTTTCCTAACCGCTTCCAGGGTTTCCCCGGGGGTCCTGCCTCCATAATCCCTTAGATCCGACCCGGTCAAGGCAGGGAAGGGCACAATACAAAAACCGGCGGCGGCCCCCGAAGCCTCTGAAAAAACGGAGGAATCCGCCGGGGGAAGGGCGGAAAGCCTGTTAAAAAGGGCCATATCCAAGGTATAGGCCGGGGGAGGAAAAATATCCTCTGCCCCGGGGCAGACAGGGCTGGCCAGAAAGGCCGCCGTTTCCGGATCCGGCGCGGCCAGGCGGATCAAAACCGCCCTGGCCCCTTTCTCCGCCGCCCGGAGGGCGGTTTCCCTCCGGGGATTCGCGGACACCACGCTGCCCGCCTTGGAAACGTTGTTTTCCGGGAAGGAAAGCCGCTGACCCGGAGCGGCCCGGAGAAACAGATCCCGCACGGCGGGCAGGCTCCTGGCCTGGTCAAGTCCCTCCACGGACTTGACCAGGCCAGGGATGGAAATAAAGGCCCGTTCCGCGCTGGTCCAGTTTCTCCGGGGGGCCAAACCTTCCGGGGGAAGCCCCAGGGCGATGGAAAGGGCGCCCCGGACAGGGTTAACCCCGGATGCGTAGGGATATGTCCAGCCGGACATGTATCCCCCGGAAAGGCGGGCGGCGATCTCCCCTATCATAGGCCCCCGGGGAGTAAGTTTAATATCCCCCTTGGCGGCGCCGTTATCAATGCCCAGGGCCCGGATACCCCGGATAAAAAGGCCGGTAACGGCATCCCGATCCGCCCGGGAAGCGGCGCTGGGCATGGTATGTCCCATTTCAATAAAATAGGGAGGAAAAAAGATATGCCGGTCCGCGACGCCGCAGATCGTAACTTCTCCCCGGTAAATGAGGGCGTCCAGGGAGAATTCCGGCCCCTCCATGTACTCTTCCACAATCACCCGGCGGGAGCGGGAAAATACCAGGGCCGTCTCTACCGCCTCCCGCAGTCCGGCGGGACCGTCCACCCGGCGGCAGCCCCGGGCGCCCATATTGTCCACGGGTTTTACCACCACCGGGAACGAAAAGGCCGGGGCGTCCTCCGGAGGATCCCTCAAAATCCGGAAATCCGGCGAAGGGAGCCCCGCCTCCCTGAAACGGCGGCGCATCCGTTCCTTGTCGGAGGCGTCCAGAGCCCTTTCGTAGGGTATCCCCGGCAAGCCAAGTTTTTCCGCCGTCCAGGCCACGGAGGCGGAAAAATCGGTCCCCGCGGTCATCACGGCATCCAAGCCACCCTCCGCCTGGATCCGGCGGGCCAGATTTTCAATGGCGCGGATATCCTTAAGGTCCACCGGCTCAAAGCGGTCCGCCTCCGCCGCCAGAGGCGCCCGTGGATCGGCGTCGATCACCACCGTTTCAAGGCCCATTTCGGCGGCGCACCTGATGGCGGGACCCTGCATCACCCCCGCCCCCAGGATAAGCACCCGTTTTTTCCGGGCCTCCGCCGCAGTTTCCGGCGGTTTTTTTTCAACCATGGGATCCTCCCGGGCTTTCCCCGGTTTTTACCGCGTAGGCCTCAAAGGTATCCCCCAGGCTGCAAAAAGCGCTGACCCCGGCGAAAAAACGATACCCCCGGCCCGGCTGTTCCAGGTACCGTCCAATCAGGGGAAAACGTTCGGGGTGATTCCCGGTGATCACCATCTTTCGCAGGGAAAAACCCCAGGGTTTGAGCATCGCGGCGCAGCGGCGGGGCGTCCAGAGGGTCCAATGATCCCCCGGACTTTGTTCCAAAAATTTTTTCAGGGACTTCCGGCGGGAAATCCCCCCCAAGGAAGGGGTGGAAAAGGCAAGAACCCCCCCGGTTTTCAGGAGGCCGTTGATAACACCCAGGGCTTTGCCGGGTTCCCTTAGATGTTCCATCACGTACCAGAGGGTGATCGCCTCAAAGGGAGGAGTATTTTTGGGAAAATCCCCGGGGAAAAAACCCCGGAAGGCCCTAAGACCCAGATTTTTCGACACATACTCCACCGCCTCCTGAACCGGGTCCTGGCCGGTTACGTCAAACCCCGCATCCCGGGCGGCGGCCAGGAAAGGACCGTAGGCGCAGCCAATGTCCAGAAGCCGGGGTCTGGCCGCCGGGATCCGGGACGTTTTACCGGAAGGGAATGTATCCGCGGCCAGGAGGGCGCGGATATGGGCGATCCGGCCTTCGGCGGTTTGACGCAGCCGGGGAAAATCTTCCAGGTAGGTTTTTCCATACTGCCTCCGGTATCCGTCAAAAAAATAGTCCATGTTATATTCCACCGGCGGAGGATCAAGCCGGTTCATATAAACCATACCGCAGAAACAGCGCCGGTAGGTCCTGCGGGGAAAGCGGGCCAGCGTCCGCCCTGGGGAGGCCGCCGGATCTCTCCCCTTTCCGCAGAGGGGGCAGGCCCGGTATACCCCGGGATCCGCCTGAAGGATCAACGGGGCCAGCCCTTCCCCCGGGGAATCTTGTTCAAGCCCCCAGCGCCGGGCGGCTTCCATACTCCGGCGAGCCAGGTTTCCCAGCAGCTCCGGGGGATCCTGGCCGTATTTTTCAAAAAGCCGGGCAAGGTTTTTAAGCCCTCCCCTGCCGTATCCGGCGGAGGCCAGCCCGGCGCGGCGGGCCAGCCCGGCGTGGAATGTTCCGGGGTTAAGGAGCAGCACCGGAAGACGGGCGTAGAGGGCCTCAAAGGCGCTGACCCCGAAATGGGTGATCAGCAGATCGTAATCCGCGAGGGTTTCCCTGAGGGAAAATGCTCCGCCCTCCGGGATGGGGATCCCCGCCTCTTCCAATATTTTCCGGTCCCTCCCGTTATTCCGGCGCAGGGGACCGAGAACCGCCGCCGGGATAAAACCCTTCCCCAAAAGACGGGGAATCTCCATGGTAAAACCCGCGGGATCTTCGGCGCCGAAACTAATCAGCACCTTGAAAGGACCCGGCGCGGCGGCCATCCGCCCGGCGGCGTTCAAAGAATTCCCGGAAAAAAAAGAAGGCCGCCTCCGGCCCGGCAGAGGCAAAAGGGAAGGGCCGCCCCAGTTAGGAGCCTCCCCGCAGGGAAGACCGGGCAAAAGATCCACAAGAAAATCGCAGCCCGCCCGGGAAAGACCCTCGTCAATTCCCAGAACCGGCCCCAGGGCGGTCCAGCGCTCCATCTCCTCCGGGCCGGTCCGGAACCGGTCCAGAATAATGAGGGTCCACCGGGCTGGGGAATGATCCCCGTCGGGTACAAAAAAATCCGCCGGAGGGTCCTCCGGTAGAATCTCCCCCGGTTCACGGTAAAGCCATGCCCCGGCTCCGGCAGCTCTGAGGGACCGGACCAACGCGGAGGAACGGCTAAGGTGTCCCCCTCCCCGGCCTTTTCCCCAGGCGGGAACCACCAGGAAAGACCCCGGTCTGGCAGGGGCCCTAGCGTCCATGGGCAGCCTCCAGAACGGCCTCCCCCCGGAAACGCCGGAGGGCTTTCTCCTCCAGGGCCAGGTACAATTTCCGGGCCCGCCGGTAGTCTTCCTCCGTATCCACCGTAAGCCTCACCGGGGGATTCCGGTCCCGCCAGCGGGGGGGCGCCAGGGGCCGATGGAGGTAAAACAGTTCCGGATGGCCGTAGAGGTAGGGACAGACATGTTCCCGTTCCCCCGGCTCCCGGGCCTCCCGTTCCGCCCGGAACAGGGCTTCGGCGCTGAGGACCTCCACCCCCGCCCCCAGGGGAAGTCCTGCGTAGGCGGCATAATCGGCCCCCAGGGCGGCGCTTTCTTCCGCCAGCAGGGCCGCGGCATCGGCAAACACAAAGGGATTATCTGCGGTGGCCCGGATAAGCCGCCGGGATCCGCAGCGCCGCAGGGCCCCGCAGTAACGGCCCAGAACATCATCCTTGGGGCCTGCAAAGATCTCAAAACCCGCCCGCCGGGCCAAGGGACGGAAGGTTTCTTCACAGTCTTCGGGGCAGGCCAGAATATGGGGATCGCAGGGAACGGTTCCAAGGGCCTCCATTACCCGGTAGATCAGGGGCTCCCCTTCCAGGGAAAGGAGGCTTTTTCCCGGCAGGCGCTTTGAATCCAGCCGTCCCTGGAGGATCAGGGCGGTCATTTCCCCGCCTCCCCTTCGGGATAGTCCTGCCCGCCGTTTTGGCCGTCCCCGTGCTCCCAGAGATCCGTTACTCCCCGGGCGTCGCCGCGGAAACGGCTCCTGTTTTCCCGGACCCAGCGCCGTTCCCGGGTAAATTCTATCCAGGCGCCGGCAAGGTCCCAGCCGGCTCTGGCCAGGTAGCCGGGAAATCGCCGCAGGGGTATGTGGGCGTGATCCATCCGGAAAACCGGGGCTAGGTTTTTCAGGTAAAAGAGGCGGTAGGAATTTTCCGCCGTACTGTCCACCGGGGGCATGGCTCCGTCGTGGATAAGCCGGATCATCCGGGTGGAACGGATCTCCTCGCCCCACAGGCTGGCCCGGAAGCCAAAATCCATAAGCTGCCAGTGGGGGTGGAGGATGTCGCGGTCGAATCCGCCCAGGCGGATAAACCGTTCCCGGTCGTAGAATCCCAGCCAGTCATAGGGAAAGAGGGAACGCTGATTTTCCCGCTCCGGCGCTTCGGGGAGGGCCCGGACAGAACCCTGATAAAATACCGGAACCGTTAAGGTGTGGAGGGTCTCAAAACGGGAATTCTGAACCACCGGAATCGTACAGAGCCGTTTGCCGCCAAAGAGTTCCGCCATTTTGGCGGCGGCGATACCCTCAAAGAGGCGGTGATCGTTCCAGAGGACAAAGAAAAAAGGCCCCCCCAGTTCCGCCGCGGCCAGGTTTACCGCTTCCCCGGAACTTATTTTTTCTTTCAGAAGGATAAAGCGTACAAAGGGGAAACGTCCGGAAAGATCCTCCAGATCGTACCGTTCTTGAGGGCCTTCTATCGAAAGGATATAGTCAAACCCGGCCTTTTCCAGTTCCTGAAAAAGGGTACGCCTGGGATACCGGCCGCCCCGGTTCAGGAGGACCGCCGAAAGGCCCGTGGAAGCGGCTCTTGCGGTCCCCCCCACGGCGGTATAGGGGGGCAGGGTTCCGGGCAGGCTAAAAATTGTAGGTATAGTATTCATCGCATACCGCGCAGAGATCTTGATAGGTTTTTCCGCAATGCAGGCGGTACCGCTCCGTCCCCCTCTCCCAAATGGTTTGGGGATCCTCCCTTAGGAGGTTCCCCAAACCGGAAACGCCGCCCATTCTGCCCTCCATATCTTCCCGGCAGACCGGAACTGTTCCGTCGATTAGCACCGGAAAATCCCTCATAATATGCCAGCAGGGCCGCCGCTCCACCGGGGAAAGATCCACCGTTTGTTTTTGGGGCAGAAGGCCGCAGAAATAATCGTACTTTTGTATGATAATTCCCGGCCCGTGATTGGAGGCCCCCCAGGCTTTCCATGCCCGGTAAAAGCCCTCTATGCCGTCCTCTTCCCCGGCGGTTCTGACCGCTTCCGCATAGACCCGGTCTTCTCCCCCCGGTTCCCGGGGAAAAAGGGACACAAGCCGTTTTACCAGGGCCGCCGCTTCGCTTTCCCCCGGGCCGGCTGCCTGCGGCAACCCGGCTGCCTGCGGCAGCCTGGGGAGATCTGCCTGATTAAGGGAAACGATCCACGATAGGGGTGGAAGGCCGTTTAGCCGGGGAGGAGCATCCTGAGCCCAGCGGGCAATCTGTTCCAGGACAGCTATGGACCAGCCCAGACCGGAACTTTCAATCAACAGGGAAAGGGTGGACCGGTCAAGAACCGTCCGGATCAGATCTTCCCGACGGGGGTGGAGGGCAATTTCTCCCCAGAGGGAAAGGGAAATTACCCCGTCCCCGGCAAAATTTTCTATCTTGCCGAGGATCTTGTCAAAATCTCCGGGATCAAGAAAATCCCCCCCCTTCCCCAGGGCTCCGCGAAAACGGGGATAGGGGCAAAGGGGACAGGCCCCCGTACCTCCCCCCGGCGGGCAGGGGCCCGCCGCCTGGATGGGAAAAAAAGCCGGCAGGGTTCTTAAATATTCAGGATGCTCCGCGATGATCCGTTCCACCCCCGCCGCGTCAATCCCCGGTCCGCCGGAACCGGAACGGACAAAACGTTCCAGCAGAAGCAGATTCCGCCGGGAATCGGCGGTAAGGGAAAGCCTAAGATAACGAAGATCCACCGGGGAAATTTCCGTTTCTATGTCGAAGGAATTGATGTCCCCCTGGATCACCCCAAAGAGACTATCCCGCCTGACAGGACCCTGCCCGGCTTCCCCGGCGATTTTACAGAGGATCCCCGCGGCGGCGGCGTTAATCAGCTCAGGCCCCAGGCCGTAGGGCCAGCCGTCCGCATAGGAATATTCCGCTGCAAACCTGACATGCCTGGCGGCAATCCGGCCTGCCAGGTCTCCGTCCAAAAAGGGAGCGTCCGCCCAGGCATAGTAGACAAAGTCATAGCCTGTCCCCCGTTTCGAAAGAACCCCAAGAAGATCCAAAAGGGTCCACCGGTCTTTCCTAACCACCGTAATTCCGTTTTCCAGATCGGGGAGAGCGGGGATTTCATTTTCGCCGGCCAGGAGGATGGTTTTTTCACTGCCGGGAAAAATTCCGGCCCGTTCCAGGGCAAGGGAAAAGGCGCTTCGTCCGTTCAATACCGGCGCAAAAGCCTGGGGAGCCAGGGATCCGCCGTACAAAACTGTGAGGGCATGCATACTTTTAGAATATCGGCGTTTTAACAGACCGGTTTAAGCCTGCCGAAGGAAGGCTAGATTATCAGATCGTCCTTCATCATCACCAGACTGCCCTCTTCCCTGCTCCGCCTGAACCAGGCGAGAAATTCCGCCGCCGCGGCTTCCACATCCCGGCGGGGAACCGCCCCGGCGATGCCCTCTGCCTCCAGGATCGTTTCCCGCCTTCCCCGGGACAGGTTGCCGAGGATCTTGCCCCTGAAAGCGGCGGCGTCTCCGTAACCGGTCCGGGCTTTTAGAAGGAGGATAATGTCCCGGTCGTCCATGGAGGCAAGTTTTTTCTGGACCGGCAGGTCCACCGCCCCCAAAAGATCCGCCAGGGTATAGACCTGGTCTTTAAGGGCCTTGCCCAGTTCGGGATCCTCCTGTTCCAGTTGGGTAAGCATCTTATCCCCAAAACCCGGCCCGGAAGATTTAAGGATCGCCGCCAGGGCTTCCATGCCGTTAAAGGACGAATTGTCCCGGCCTATATGGGCACTCAGGCGCTTTGCCTTTTCCCGCAGGGCCAGAGCGGTCTGTTCCAGCACTTCCGGAGCCACCGCCGCCTGTTTGGCAATGCGCCGGACTATCGCCAGCTTTTTTTCACCGGAAACGCTGGCCAAGGCTTCCGCGGCCAGCTTAGGAGGCAGCCGGGAGAACACCATCGCCGCCGCGGAGGGGGACTCTTCCTTAAAGAGCATGGCGAGATCCGCCCCCGAAAAATCTTCCAGAAAATCAAAGGGGTTGGGCTTTGCCTCCGGTACGGCCTTGAGCAGAAACCGCTCTCCCCTTTCCGGGCCAAAGGCTGCATAGAGGACCCGCCGGGCTGCCTCAACACCCCCCGGCGAAGGGTTTGCCATCCGGCAGGGCGAAGAAAGAAGGGAGCCGAATTCATCCAGCACCGTCCCGACTTCTTCGACCCCCACGGTATCGATGGAGGCGATTTCCCGGGAAATGGCTTCTACCTGATCCGGTGGAAGCCGGGAAAGGATCTCCGCCGCCGCCTGCTCCTGGGAACCGCCGACAAGAAGAAGGAATTTGGCCGCCCGGCGGAATTTTGATTCCCCCGGAGGAGATCCTTCCGTTTTTCCGTCCGGTTTTACCGCCTTTGCTCCCGGCAGAATCAGGCCGCCGGCGCCAAAAACAGGCCGGTCCCTGGAAAGTTCCGGTCCCGGCGTCTTGAAAAATCCCCGGTTATGTTCCTCTCCCATGGCCGTCAGCATACGCTTTTACGGAGAGAAAAACCAGTGCCGCGGGGATTTAAGCGTCCATAAGGGACAGCTCCGTTTCCCGGTCAAAGAACTGGGCTTTTTCCATGTTTGCCCTCAAGTGTACCGTATCCCCCACCTTAAAGGCATGGTACGGTTCGGTCCGGGCCACCATGGGCTGGTTTCCAGCGGAAAGCCAGAGATGGATGTCCGCCCCCAGGGGTTCCACCACGGTGATCACCGCGGGGATAACGTTCTCGCCGGGACCTTCGGTATAGGCCAGATCCTCGGGGCGGATACCGAAGAAAACATCCTGGTCCGTCAGTTTTTTGAGAATCCCCCCGTGGGCAGCCCGGGGGGTAAGCTCAAAGCCATCGCCCCGGATTGTTCCGGTGGAACCGGCCTTGAGGGTAAGAAAATTCATCGGCGGGGAGCCGATAAAGCCCGCCACAAATTTATTGGCCGGATGGTTGTAGAGGTGGAGGGGACTCCCTATCTGCTGGACCCGGCCGTCTTTCATTACCACAATTTTGTCCGCCATGGTCATGGCTTCCACCTGATCGTGGGTAACGTAGATCATCGTGGCGTTAAGCCGGCGGTGCAGATCCGACAGTTCCGCCCGCATCTGGACCCGGAGTTTGGCGTCCAGGTTGGAAAGGGGTTCGTCAAAAAGAAAGACCTTGGGATTCCGCACGATGGCCCGGCCCACGGCGACCCGCTGGCGCTGGCCTCCGGAAAGGGCCCGGGGTTTGCGGTCCAGGAATTTTTCTATATCGAGAATTTTGGCCGCCTCGTGGACCCGCTTGTCGATCTCTGCCTTGGGGACCTTCTTTATCTTAAGCCCAAAGGCCATGTTTTCGTACACCGACATATGGGGGTACAGGGCATAGTTCTGAAACACCATGGCGATATTTCTGTCCTTGGGGGGTACATCGTTCATCCGTTCCCCGTCTATCAGCAGTTCCCCTTCGGTGATGTCCTCAAGGCCGGCCACCATCCGCAGGGTGGTGGATTTTCCGCAGCCCGAGGGGCCCACAAAAACGACAAATTCTTTGTCCTCCACCGTGATGTTGGCGTCCTCCACGGCCTTTACGTCGCCCTCGTAGGTTTTGCCAATCCCCTTTAATTCAACCTTCGCCATTTTGTACCTCCACAGCTCCTGACAACAGGATTTTACTTGGGTTATGGACGGTTTATAGAAAACCGACCTTTTCTAGTGTAAGAGAGGACTGGGGATTTGTCAAGAAAAAAGGTATACTTGGGGGATGACCGGCTTTTTGATAAAAAAAACCCTGTTTGATCTCTGGGACAATCTTTTCAAAATTGCCCTGCTGAACCTGGGATTTACCCTTTCCGCGGCATTCTTCCTGTTTCTTCCCAGCCTTCTGGCCCCTGTGCCCCCCCTGGCCGCGGCGGCGGTTCCCCTGGGGCTGTTCTGGGTGTTTGTGTACCTTGCCGCCGCCGCCGGAACCGTCAAAACCCTGGCGGACTACGGATCCTTTGGAGCGGGGGATTTTTTCCGCTGCCTCAAGGGCGCCCTGCCTGCAGGGGCTGTCCTGGGGTTTTTTGCCTGCCTTATTTGGGTAACGGCAAACCTGGGAATCCCCTTTTATCTGGCCTTGAATTCCCCCCCGGGACTCCTCCTGGCGGCCCTTAGTTTCTGGATCCTCCTTTCGGCCCTCCTTACCCTGCAATTTTTTCCCGCCGTTAGGGCAAGGCTGGATCCCCGTACCGGCAGGGCCCTTAAAAAATCGTTCCTTATTTTTATTGATAACCCCGGATTTTGTTTTTTCTCCCTGGCCTCTATCCTGTTCCTTTCGGTTCTTTCCATATTGTGTCTTTTGCTTATCCCCGGCCCCGTGGGGATCCTTCTCTACCTGGACGAAGCCCTGCGGCTACGGCTCCTCAAGTACGACTGGCTGGAAGCGAACCCCGGGGCGGACCGCCGGAAAATCCCCTGGGACACGCTTTTGGCGGAGGACCGGGAAAAAACGGGGAACCGCAGTTTTAAAAGTTTTATCTTTCCCTGGAAGGAATAATTCGGTAAAACGCTAAGACGCGGATTTTTTTACCGCAGTTCCGGCGGTTTCTGTCCCTTCGGAGATCCCCGGTAAGGGTTCCCCGGGGGATCATGCGGCGGGGGGGTATCAGTCCTGGACATCCCGCCTTAAAGGGCGGCACAGTTCGGGCTAACGCCGCCGGGAAGGGGCGGAGGCGCCGTCTGCCGCTTCCCCCGGAGGGCTGTCCTGTGTTACAGTGGATTATCCATGTTTTTGAAGCGCCTTGATATTTTCGGCTTTAAATCTTTTGCGGATCGTACCCATATTGAATTTGCCAGCGGCATCACCGCCCTGCTGGGACCCAACGGCTGCGGCAAGTCCAACGTGGTGGATGCCGTCAAATGGGTCCTGGGGGAACAGGCCGCTAAAACCCTGCGGGCCGAAAAGATGGAAGATGTTATCTTTAACGGCACGGAAAACCGCAAACCCCTTAATGTGGCGGAAGTAACCCTTACCTTGGCCAACGAAGAAGGGCTCCTCCCCCTGGACATGAGCGAGATCGAGATCAAGCGAAGACTCTACCGTTCCGGAGAAAGCGAGTACCATATCAACGGCAGTCCCGTGCGGCTCAGGGAGGTGCGGGAACTGTTCTGGGATACCGGAGTGGGCAAGGCGGCCTACTCGGTGATGGAACAGGGCAAGATAGATCAGATCCTTTCCAGCAAGCCCGAAGACCGGCGTTACCTCTTTGAGGAGGCGGCGGAAATTACCCGCTATAAGGCCCGTACCGCCGAAGCTGAACGGAAACTGGAAAAAACCGAAGAAAACATGCGCCAGGTGGAGGGAATCCTGGGAGAGGTAAAACGATCCTACGATTCCCTCAAACACCAGTCGGAAAAAACCCTGAAATACCGGACCCTGCGGGACGAAATTTTCCAGTTGGAACTGGATATCCAGCTTCTGCGGCTCAAGCAGTTCCGCTACGAAAAAGACGGCCGCAGCGAGGACCTTCGCAGGCGAAAGGGGGAAAGGGACGCCATCCGGACGGAGATCGATAACCTTTCCAGGGCCCTGGAAGAGAATCTGGACGCTGTAAACTCCCTGGAAGAAAAACTTGTGGAATACCAGAAGAACATCTACGGCCTTTCGGTGGAAAAGAACGCCCGGGAAAAGGAAGGGCGGATCCTGGCGGAACAGAGCGCCCAGCACAAGCTCAAGATACGGCAGAACGAGGACCGGGAAAAGACCCTGTCCGCCAGGATCGAAGAACTGGGCCGGGACGCCGCGGGCCAGGACGGAGTAATCAAGAAGCTCCTCAAGGAAGTGGCGGACATCGAGGCGAACATAGCTTCCTTTGAAGAAAGCATAAGCCTGGCCTCTTCCCGGATCACCGAGAACGGCGCCCATGTCCGGGAAAAGGAAGGGGAGATCCGGCAGATCGACGCCGGACGGACGAAGCTGGAAAAAGACCTGGAGGCGATAACCGACGACATTGTGGCGGCCCTGGACGCCGGTTTACGGGAAGCGGGCTATTCGGCCCAGGACCGGCGCGGCGCCGAAGAGGCCCTGGGCGGCGTCCTGGACCGCCTGGGAGAAGCGCTGTCGGGCGGCGCGGAGGAACCGGCCCGGATTCAGGAGGCCGCGGAGCTGGCAAAAGAGGCTGTCCGGCTTTTTGAACGGTACCGGAGAAGCGTTCCCTCGTTCATCGACGAATTTGTCGCTCCCCAGGGAATTATCACCCGCAAGCGGGAACTGGATGCCGCCCTCCGCGCCGCCGCCGAGGGCATCGCCGCCCGGCGGGAGGAAATCGCCGCCCTGCGCCGGGACAACGAAGATCTGGCCGATAAAATCGGCCAGTACCGGACAACCCTGGAAGAACTGCGGGTCAGCCGGGCCCGGTTGGATGCCCAAGCCAAGGCGGCGGAAGAGGCGGCCCGGCTCCTGCGCCGGGAACTGGCGGGACAGGAAGGGCTCCTCCGGCAAATCCAGGAAGAAACCGGCTCCGAGAAACAGCGTTTGGAAGAGTTGACGCGCCGGATCGCCGGGACCGAAGCGGACATCATCACCATAGAAAAAAAAGGCGCCGGCCTCCGGGCGGAACTGGAAAAACTGGAAAAGGACATCAGGACAAAAAACGGGGACGCGGCGGGGAAGCAGGTAAACCTTAAAAAGCGAAGCGCCGATTTGGCCAAAGTGCAGGAAAGCCTGGAAAAGATCCACCTGGATCTGGTCCAGACCGAAACGGAAATAAAAAATATCCAGGATAATTTCCGGGAAACCCATTCCAGGGATCTTCTGGAATTTGAAGACCGGATCTTTACCATTGCCGTCCCCTCCCCGGAACTGCGGGAAAAACTTTCCGGCGTCCGGGGAAACCTGCGGGATCTGGGTTCGGTAAACCTCATGGCCCCGGAGGAATTTACCGAAACCCGGGAACGTTTTGAATTTCTTTCAGGCCAGTTAGGGGATCTTTCCCGGGCCAGGGCGGATCTGGCGGCGATGACCGCAGAGATCCGCCACGAATCATCGGAACTCTTCCTGGCCACCTACAACCGGATAAAAAAGAATTTTCACAACATGTTCCGCCGCCTCTTCGGCGGGGGCCGGGCGGAGCTGCGGCTGGCGGATTCCAACCATGTCCTGGAATCGGGGATTGAAATTTTTGCCCAGCCCCCAGGCAAGAAGCTGGAAAACATCACCCTCCTTTCGGGGGGTGAAAAATCCATGACCGCCGTGGCCCTGCTTTTTGCGACCTATATGGTCAAACCTTCCCCCTTCTGCCTTCTGGACGAGATAGACGCCGCCCTGGACGAGGCCAATGTGGGCCGCTTTGTCCAGGTCCTGCGGGAATTCGGCGGAAAAAGCCAGTTCATCGTCATCACCCATAATAAAAAAACCGTTACCGGCGCACAGACCCTGCTGGGGGTAACCATGGAAGAATCGGGGATAACCAAGGTGGTTTCGGTACGGCTGGAAAACGAAGAAGAAGCCGCCCGCCGGATCCCGCCGGTGGAAGAGCCCTTTGAAGAAGAAGAGGTGGAAGCCGAAGAAGGCCGGGAACTGCCCATAGGGGTGGACGACCCTTCCCTGGTCAGTGAAACGGACCTGCATCCAATCCGTTCCAGGGTAAACCAGGCAGCCCTCTCCCCCGAAGAAAGCCCGGCGGAGGAGGAGGGAACCATTTCGGACTAGGGGGCCGGCCGCTTTACTTCGTCCAGGACTTACAGACGGCCAATGGAGGCCCGGGGATAGTAGTGGCGGAGGATTTCTTCGGCGCTGAACCCTGCGCTGGCCATGCCCGCCGCTCCATGCTGATCCAAACCTATGCCGTGGCCGTGGCCGGCCCCCCGGAAAATGACGTACTCCACCCGGCCGTTCCTATCCAGCTTGTACCGGATAGTAAAAAGGCTTGACCGGAGCCCGCCCATGGCGCTCCAAACCGCGTCGCCCGTTACGGCCACAGCCCCTTTGGATCCCTGTACTTCCAGTTCGTAGATCCGCCCAGATATGCCCCTGCCCCGGCTGATAATCCGTCTAATCTCTCCGGGGTCTTCCGCCAGGCGGCGACGTATTTCCGCCGGGGCAACCCACTTTTCCCAGCGATAGGAGGAAGCATAGGAATAACGGGGAATAATTGAATAGGACTGGGGGGCGTCCCGGATCCAGCGGTACAAAAGATCCAGGGGCAGAGGATTTGTCCGGGGGGAAAACAGCTTGTCCGGCACCGCCTGCATGTGGGCGTCGTAACCCCACATGGTAAGGCTGTCTTCGCTGTAGCCCCCATGGTTGGCGGAAAAGTATGCCTTGAGGGGTTCTTTGCCCCCCAGAAGGATAATCCCCCGGGTAAGGTCCACGGCGGCGCTGGTCTTTTTGTTTTCCACCCCCACCCCATGGTAGGCCATGGAATAGGGAGTCCCAAAGAGATCAAACCCCCGGTCCGCAAACTGGCCCCGGTTTGCCAGGCTGTAGGAACGGGCGGCGATGGTTTGGGCCTTGAGTGATTCCGCCGGCCAGCTTGCGGGCATCTCCGAGGGAATAACCCCATAGAGGTACTCTTCCATGGGAACGACGTTTACCACCGTCATCCCCCCCGGCGCGGGCCTGAATTCCAGGGATCCCCGGTAGATCCTGTTGATCCCGGGAGCGCCGTTTACCACCCCCGCCACAATGGAAGTATCCCCGGCGTTGTCCAGTTCGTACATCAGGGGGTGGGTGGAACGGGCCAGGATTCTGCCGTTCCTGTCCTGAACCGTAAGCCCGCCGTTTCCTCCGGCGGCTTCTACCCATATCTGTTCCTGGGACTGCCCCCGGTGGAGGGGATTTGCGCCTCCCGCGGCGCTGATCCTAAAACTTCCCCCGGCCTTTACCGAAACCAGGGGTCTCTTTTCGATTAGTCCGATCCGGATAGTCCCCTCCCGGGGGAAGGGGGGAGCGGGCTCCACCCTGGGCGGAACCTCCCTGATCTGCCGGCGAATCAATTGGAGGGCATCGCCGCCGCCGCCCGGCACATGCCGCCGGGCTTCCGCCAGGGCCGACGCTATTTCCCTGTTGGCGGGAAGCCGGGCGGCGGCCATCGCAAGGTATTCCCGGGCTTTTCGCCATTCTTCCCTGGCCATGAGGAGCCGGGCCAGGGGGAGCAGGGCTTCGGTGAAGGAACTGTCCTGATCCCAGCAGGTTTGGAGGCATTTTTCGGCTTCCCTGGGACTGCTGTTCCTCTGTAAAAGCCCCAGCCTGTACCAGCCCACGGGCCGCCATTTATCAAGATCCAGGCTTCGCTTGTAAAATTCCACCGCCCGTCCGGCGCTGCCTGTTTCTTCGTAACCCACGGCGGCATAAAAGTAAAATTCCGCCCTGCTCCGGCTGTCCATCCCTTCCAGGGACTGTTCTACAGCAGGCCGCAGGGAAGCCGCCCTGGTATGGCTGCCCAAAAGACAGTATGTGTAAAAGAGTTCCCGTTGAAGCTCTTTCCGGATCCCGGCATCCAGATCCCCGTTTTCCAGCAGTTCTTCCAGCAGTTCCGCCGCCCGGTCCATTTCCCCCAGTTCCCAGCGGATCATCACAAGCTGGGTCTTTTCATCCCCCCCGGTCCGGCTAAAGCCTTCGGCGGCCTCCTCTACCCTGCCGGCATAGTAGGCATCCAAGGGAAGGAGCCTGCCGGGCCTTTCCTGGCCCCCCCTGGCAAAGAGGGGGCAGATCCACAGCCCCGTCAGGGCGGCGATCAACAAAAACCGGCTGTACACAGAGATTTTATCCATGACGATCCCGAAATAAAGGTTTTTACTGTTATCGGCCGGAGCGCTTTAATTCTTGACAAAGCCGTACCGGAGAATGATAGTTTTAGTATGCAGCAACGCCAGGCCATGGTTCAAGCCCAGCAGTTAAAGATGAACACCCAGCTTTTCCTTTCCATCAAACTTATGGAACTATCCGTCATGGATCTGCGGGAAAAGATAGGGGAGGAACTGGAAAAAAACCCGGCCCTGGAGGTGCTGGAAGAACCCGGTATGGTTTCCCTGGATGATGCGGCCTCTTCTTCCCCCGTGGAGGAGGAAGCCTACTTTGAAGCCACCTCCGATTCGGGGTTTACCCGCCGGGGCATGAACGGGGATGAACGGCAGCAGTTTCTGGAGGGCGCCATCGCCAGGCCGGAAACCCTGCAGGAACATCTCCTTTGGCAGCTCACCCTGGAAACGCCGGACCCCGGCGTGCGGCGGATCGGGGAACTTTTGATTCAAAACCTGGACGACGACGGTTTCCACAAGGAACAGCCGGAGATCCTGCTTAAAGATGGAGATCCAGCAAAGATAGAAGAGGCTCTGAAACTGGTTCAGTCCATGGACCCGCCGGGGACCTGTACTTCCGGGTATAAAGAATCCCTGAGGGTCCAGGTTAGGCTGCTGTCCGGGGCGCCTCCCCTTATGGCGGAAGCCCTGGATCATTTGGAACAGTTGGAAAAAGGCCGGTTCGCCGAAACCGCCCAGCTCCTCCGATGCGATGAAGGGGATCTGCGGATGTGCTTTAACCGTATCCAGGAAGAACTTACACCCTTTCCGGGGCGTCGTTTTAGCAGGGGTGAAACCCGCTACGCGGTACCGGATCTGGAGGTCCGGCAAAAGGACGGGGAATTTGTCATCATCCTAAACAACGAGGACATCCCCGTTTTGGGGATAAGCCCGTTTTTTACGAAGATCGCCGGTACCAAGGGTAAACCCGGCAGGGAAACCAGGAATTTTGCCAGGGAAAACATCCGGGAAGCCCGGTGGTTTATCCAATCCATCACCCAGCGGAACCACACCCTGCTCCGGGTTTCCCGGGCCATTGTGGAATTTCAGCGTCCCTTCTTCTCCCGGGGCCCTAAATATCTGGCCCCCCTGACCCTGCGGGACATAGCCAGGGAACTGGGGGTCCATGAAACCACCGTTTCCCGGACGGCCAACGGCAAGTACGTACAGACCGAGTGGGGGCTTTACGAACTCCGCTACTTCTTTTCCAATTCCATCACCGGTACCGGATCCCAGGGTTCCCGCTATTCAAAAGAAGGGGTAAAGGAGATAATAAAAGAAATTATCCTGGGCGAACAGCGGCGGCTTTCCGATCAAGAACTGGCCGGCGTCCTGGCCCGGCGGGGGATTCCCCTGGCAAGACGTACCGTGGCAAAATACCGGAACGAACTTGATCTGGGTTCATCCTATAGCCGGTAAAACACAAATGGAGGTTATCCGGAAACTGTGGCGCCCGGATAATTTTCGCCTAAAACTGCGGGTTTTGCGGCCGCTGCAATCCCGCCGCGCGGAATTACAGCGGCGATAAACCGCAGGGCTTGCGGATCAGCCGGCGAGGCTGCCGGGCAAGCCTACTATGTAACGGAGGTATTTCCATGAATATTGACGTCAAGGCAGTGCACTTTACCCTGAGGGATGATTCCAGGGAGTACCTGGACAAAAAAATCGCCCATATCCACAATGCGGAAAACATGATTGTGGATCTTTTGGTTACCCTAACCAAGGACAAGGACTTTTCCGCCGAGGCTACGGTAAATTTCCGCTGGGGCGTATCGGTTCATATAAAAGAACACGATTTTGAGCTTAACCCTGCGGTGGACAAGATGATGAACAAGCTGGAACAAAAGATCACTAAAGAAAAGGAAAAGGTCAAGGAAAAACGCTGACATGACCAGAACCGAATCGGCCCTGGAGGGCTTTAACCGGGGCTTTAACTGCGCCCAGGCGGTGCTGTCCGCCTTTGCCGGAGATCTGGGCATGGACCGGGAAACGGCCATGAGGATTGCCTCCGGCTTCGGCGCCGGTCTGGGCCGGAAGCGGGAAATCTGCGGAGCGGTAAGCGGCGCGGTTATGGTCCTGGGCCTTGCCCGCGGCGGCGGGGAAACCCCCGAAAAGGTAAAAGAAAACAACAGGGAAATATACCGGAAAATACAGGAAATCACCGGGCCTTTTGCGGAGGAAAAGGGATCGCTTATCTGCATGGACCTGCTCAAGGGCTGTACCGTGCCGCCCGGGGGAGACCTGCGGCAACGGTGCTGCGCTGGCCTGGTAGCCCTTTCCTGCTCCCTGCTGGAGAAGAGCCTTGTCGTCGGTTAAAGGCGTCAGTGGGAAACCCCCTCCCCGCCCTCAAGATCCCCCGCGAAATCGGATGGCTGGGCATAAAACCCGTAGGCGGCATGAAGACCCCCCAGGGGCAAACTTCGGGGTATGGACCCCAGCCTTCCAGCCAAGCGGCCTGGGATGTGTAAAAATGACCCGCCTTAGGGCCCGAGGGCTTTTCAGGAGCCGGTTTCAGTCCCCGCCGCCGGGGATCCCTAGCCAAAGTGGGGAATCGAACCCCAGACCTGTGCATTACGAGTGCGCCGCTCTGCCAACTGAGCTACTTTGGCGTAACCAGGTTTTGCTACTGGCTCACTATATAAAAAAAAAAACTGAATTTCAAGGGAAAAGCGGTTTTTCCCTTGACATTTCTTGGGCAAAAGACTATGCTGAATTTCTAGTGCGATTTTGTTCATTTAACTTTAATAAGGAAGGAAAATATGGGAAGTCTAGACCTGCCTAAAAGCCCCAACGTATTTCACCCGGAGAAACCCAGCGCCGTCGGTTCACGGAACTCCCTAGCCCAGGAATACAGGGATCAGCAGGCTGAGGTAAATCAGCTTTTGGAGGAGGAAACCAACAAGGTTGTCCACCATATCAATTCCAAACTGCCTAAGGATGCCCTTGAACGGCTGGACATTATGGGCGGCCTCAAGGAAAAGCTCTACAACTATTTCAACCAGAATTTCCAGAACATGTTCAACCGCTACGCCGTAACGGCCGAAGATGAGATGGTTAAAAAGGTCCGGAATTTTGTCGATAAGGAAGAGACCAAAGTCCTTGCCCGGTATACCCCCAAGGAAATTGCCAATCTTCTGGACGAAGTAGGCGGTGCCGATAAGTTCAATACAGGCGAAATTGAAAAATCCATGATCAACATGTACGGCCACCTGCAGGGACATATCCAGCGGGGCGTCAACGATCTGGAAAACATTACCAACAGCCTGCTCCGGCAAAAGACCGATACCGGCGCCTTTATCCGGGGAGAGAACGCCTACTCCATCATTAAGTGCGCCTTTAAGGATAACCTGCTTAAGCCCAAAACCGTAACGGACGTAAAGCTGTCGGTCAATATCCTGGATTCGGAGCTTATCAGCCCTATTTTCCACTACCAGGCCACGGTGGAGTACCTTATTAAGGAACTTCTTTCCAAGCATCTCATCGACACCATCGACAAGGAAATCGAAAAGATCAAGGATCAGAGGATCGACCAGGGCCAGGAAGAGCTTTCGGACAGTGAAATTATCTTTGCCAAGATGGGCAGGGTTGAGCACTATACCGACGACAACGGCGAAGACGCCAAATCCCGGCGCTACACCCTGGTGGCCAAAGCAATTATGGACCGCCTCACCGGACTCCGGGCAGAAATCGATCCCGCCGAGTATGATCAGCTCAATGTCCGGGAAAACCTTAAAAAGATTGTGGACATCGAAAATATCCGGACCCGGGGTTTTAACACCGCCGTTAACTCCATCACTTCAATTCTCGACACCTCCAAGATGGGCTACCAGTACATCGAAAACTTCAAAAATGCCCGGGAGCTTATGGTACGGGAATATGAAGATACCGATGCGGGCCGCCTGCCCGATGAACGTTACCAGGTACGGATGCGGTACTACGACCATGCCCAGCTTATTGAAGAGCGCAAGGCCTACGATGTACAGATGAAGAGCTTTGAAAATGAGGTTCAGCACCTGTGGGATGTGCTGGAAGTTATTTACCAGAGCGGCAAACCGGCTTTTAGGGTAACGGACTTTAAGGACCTCGCGGCGAAGCAAAAAAACAGAATCCGCAAACAGATCAAGACAAAAAACGGCGAACCCCTTTACGAGGATATCGCCAAGGTGTGGGACGAGATTACCTTCATCAAAACCGGGGAAACCGAAGTTGAAAGGATGAACCGCACCTATATCTACGAGAAAAACAAGGTGCACCAGAAGATCATCCTCATGCGGGAAAAAATGAAGGGCATGTACGACTACCGGTATCCCGTTGAACGGAGGGTTATGGAAGACCGGCTCGGCCTGCTGGAAAAGGAATTCAACCGTTTTGATTACATGATCAACCCCTACCATATCCAGCCGGGGCTCCTGCTTGACGTGGATATTACTTCCCTTAAGCGGAAAAAGGTTACGCTCAACGGCATGGCCAATGTGCTTAACGAATTTCTTCACGGCGTATCCAAGGGCTTCCAGGATGCCGCCTTTGCCTCCTTTAGCCGGCGGCGTTCCACGGTGCGGGAAGACATCGCCCAGTCCTTTGCCTCCGAGCCAAATCCCGGCGGAAACTCCGCTCCGGCGGAGGCGGTACAGGCTCCCGCCCAGGCATATCTGGACATGCTGAACAGCGACGACGACGGCGGCGTCAGCGCCGCCATGGTACCCGCCAAGGGCAAACGGGGCGGCGGCAGGGCAGCCGCGGCCAAGCCCAAACGGGGAGGAGGCGGCAGAAGCCGGTCTTCCGGCGGGCGGGGCGGTATCCGGCAGATCTAAGCCCGGCGTTTTACCGTAAAAAGGGCCTTCCCCAAAGGGGAAGGCCCTTTTTATTCGCCGGTCGCCGGTTTTAATACCCCGCCGGCGGCAATGGCCCGCCTGCCCCGGCGCCTTGAAAAGCCCTATGTCTTTTTTCGTTTGGAAGCGACAAAACGGGAAAAATCGTTGATATTTTTAACCACAATTTTATCATTGAAAAGTTCTATACGCCGCTGGGTTACAAAATGGCCTATGATGTCCCTGGCCTGGGCTACGCTTATCCCTGCCCAGTGGGCAACATCGTCCACGGTGGTTTTAAATTCCCGCCGTTCCGTGATCTTGTCCACCGCTGAGGTCTGGCCTTCGTCCAGCATAAGGAATACGTCGGCGATTTTCGCCTGATCATCATCCAGGGTCAGGATCATAAAGCGCCGTTTTGAATCGTAGATGCGCTTGGTAAACATCTTTAGAAGCTTGAAGGCTATTTGGGGATTCCCCAGCATAAGGATTTCAAAATTCTGCCGGTTAAATTCCAGCACCTTCACCGTGTCCAGGGCTATGGCCGTGGCGGAACGGGGAGAATTTTCCAGGAGGGCCATTTCTCCAAACATTTCCGAAGGTTGAAGTATGTCCAGGGTTTTTTCAATATCGCCGATGATTTTGACCAGTTCCACCCGGCCCGACTGGATAAGGTAGAAGGCATCTCCGGGCTCAAACTCGGAAAAAATCATCTCCCCCGGCTGAAACGTTCTGGCAAAACGGCCAAAGGCCGCCATATCCATGGCCATCCTATTCCCCCATCAGAGCTTTGAGAGCTCTCTTTGCTTTTATGTGGATCGCATCCTCTTCGTCGTTGATCATGGTGAGAATCTTTTTATAAAAGGTGGCCGCCTGATCCTTTCTTCCAAGCTTTTCGTAGGACTGGCCCATAAAATAAAGGCCGCTCCCCAGATCGGGGTGCCGGGGGTACTTGGTGATCATCCCGGTAAAGTATTTAATGCAGTCGTCAAATTTGTTAAGCAGGAAAAGGCACCGTCCGATTTCATAGGCGCTTTTAGCGGCGTATTCGGGGTCTTCGTTGGCGTCTACGATTTTCTTAAAGGCCAGATAAGCCTGCTGGTACTTTTCCTGGGAGATCATACTGACCGCGTCATAGTATGCTTTGGCCGCATCCTTAAGCTGTTCCGGCGGGTTCCCCTTTCCGCCGGGGGAAGCGGCGGGAGGGGGAGAAGCGGGGGCGGCCCGGCCCGGTGAACGGGAAACGGCTTGGGGCATCCTTCCCGCCTGGGATTCGGAGAGTTCCAGATTTGTGGTTGCCGCGGCGGCATGGCGCCCCGAAGGGTAAAAGGTAAGATACCGGGAAAAAACATACTTGGCCTGGACATAGCGCCTATTTTTGAGGTAGTATTCCCCCACATTAAAGAGACCCTGTTCCGGAGGGGTTTCCTCGGTATTTTCCATAAGATTGGACACCTGATGATGGATCCGCCTGAGCTGGTTGGAAAACACCTTGAGCATCTTGACGATGATCCTGGTATTGGCCTGGGCCATGACTTCAAACTCAGGAACCGTAAAGACCATGATGGCGGCATTTTGGAGGGCGATGGCGTTTTCTTCCCGGGGGTATCTGCCCAGGGCCGATTTGACTCCGAAAAATTCCCCCGGCTGGACCGTGTCATGTACGTCTTCGCCCGTTTCAATATCCTGGTAGGCCAGGCTCACCGTACCGGACTGGAGAATAAAGATCTTGTCCGCCGCATCACCCTGAAAATAGATAACCGAACCGGCCCGGTACTGAAGAGGCTTAGGCATGATCCTCCCCTGGCTCGAAGGGCAGATAATCCAGTATTTTTTTAAAACCTATTTTTTTCCGGGCCTTTTTGTAAAGCCCTGCCGGATCTCCTCTGACAAACATGGAACGTCCTCCCACAGTAATGCCGGTATAGCCGGAGGGAAGCCTGCCCCCCAGGATATCAAGGAAACGGATTTCACCATAGAGGGGCCGCCCTGCCAGACTTATCAATTCTATGTCTTCCATGGAGGCGTTAACCAGGTTTTCGTAGGGATCTTCCCGGCGGGCCTTGATCACCAGAATATCCGCCAGCTTGCCCTCGTCCAGGGTTCCAATACGGTCTTCCATCCTGAAGGCCCTGGCGCCATTCAGGGTCGACATGCGGAAAAGGGTTTCGGCGGGCAGCTCTTCACCATACATGGCCCGGTACAGATCCCGGTCGTAGCGCAGTTCCTCCAGAAAATTTGCCGATCCCGTGGCGGAAGAATCCGTACCGATGGTAACATTGATCCCCGCCTGGAGCATTTTGCGGATCTTGCAGGTAACATTGAACATAAACTTGTTGGAGAAGCCGCACCAGGAAACGCTGGCTCCGGCGGCGGCGACTTTTTCTATGTCCGCATCGCTGAAGGCGATGCAATGAACCAGGAGGCAGCGGCTGTCCAGTACCCCCAGTTTTTCCAGGAACGATACTCCGTTCATCGATTCATCATCGAAGCCTTCTGCCAGGTGGGTAATAAAGGGCCAGTTATTTTGCACCGCCCGCCGGTGCTCAACCTCAATGCCATCCCCCCATTGCAGATCATAGGAACTGGCCTCGTGGGCCAGGCCATATTCCAGAATGGCCCTGATGGGAAGGGTGGGCAGGATGGCGGCGTTAAATTTCTGGGGAAAGTGATCGTTCACTGTAGTAACCCCGGAAAACAGGCACTTATAGCCGGAAAGCCCGTAGAGATCTTCCCGGTTAAGCCGGGATCGTTCCTTGAAGGTATCCGACGCCTTCAGATCGTTGTCCCAGGGCAGCCAGGTAAGATAAAAGGTTCCCGGTTTTGGCCCCACCGCCGGACGGTAATTACCCTGAAGGTGATCATGGGTGTTGATAAGGCCGGGATATACGCATGAAGCGGCCTCAAGATCGGCAACAGCGCCCCCGCCGGAAGAAACAATCCGGTCTTCCCGGACCCCTAGAGGCCCCTTTTTTGGCCCGGCAGATCCACTCACGATAATCCCGTTCCGCAGTACAAAATCCGACACATAAACCGCCTTCGTATTTTTTTATTTTATTATTCCCGGAGGCCTCCGTCAACAACCTGACAGATCTCCTTTATTATTATCGGCAAGGAGGCTGATTTTTTGTAAAATATCTGCAATAATAAAGACGTCTCACCCTAAAAGGCGAGGTATGTTATTTTGCCGAGGCGGCTTCACGTAAGAGGTTAATACCCTGTTTACCGCTCCCAGTTCCTCCGAGAAAGCGGGTTCCTGGGTAGTATACCCTTCGGCGCTAATGAACGGGGACCCCATGATAGACCTGCATACCCATTCAACCGCTTCCGACGGCAGCCTGACTCCTGCCGGTTTAGTGGAAAAAGCCGCCCTGGCGGGGTTAAACACCCTGGCCTTAACGGATCACGATACCCTTGCCGGCCTAGAGGAAGCGGAAAAAGCCGCCCGGAATCAGGGTATCAGCTTTATCCCCGGGGTTGAGCTGGAAATTCAGACCCCTGGCTCCTTTTCCTCCCCCCCTGCGGGGGAATTTCACCTTCTGGGGCTGGGAATAACCATGCCCACCGCGGAGTTTCTGGATACCCTCCGGTATCTGGCGGAGACCAGGGAACGGCGGAACCATAAAATGGTTGAAAAGATGAAGGAGGCGGGAATCGAAGTACACTACGATGATATTCGGGCCTTTGCGGGAGGGGCCGGCCTTTCCCCGGCATCCAGGGTCAGCCCGCTGGTGGGACGTCCCCACTTCGGGGCCTTTCTTGTAAGCCGTAGACTTGCAAAAAACCAGGAACAGGCCTTTAGGCGCTGGCTTGGCAGGGGCCGGCCCTTCTATGTTCCCAGGGAAGGGCTGGATTTTGAAAAAGCGGTCCGGCTGATCCATGAATCAGGGGGAGCCGCTGTCCTTGCCCATCCCATGTCCCTGTACGTTTCATGGGGCCGCCTGCCGGCTTTCCTGGAAACCCTTAAAGAAAAGGGCCTGGACGGCCTGGAAGCCTGGCACCCCACGGCGGGAGTTAAGGATTGCAAACGCCTGGAAGAGACCGGACGGAACCTGGAACTTTGCATCACCGCGGGAAGCGATTTTCACGGTTCCGCGAGGCCGGATCGCAGACTGGGTTACACTTCGGGAAACAGAAAAATCGAAGACCGGTTTATGGAGGAACTGAAAGCAAACATCCGTCCATAGGCGGCGGTGGCAACGCCGCGGTTTCCAAACCACCCTATTCAAGGACCCGCTTTTTCCGCCACTCCGCCGCCAGCCCCTCCGGCCCTTCTTTCAAGGCGCGGGCCAGAAGTTCTGCCGCCGCCGCCAGGGTCCTTGTCAGAGGGCCCTCTTCTTCCGGGGTAAAATTCGACAGGACCCAGCCGGCTATTTCGCCGGAACCGCCCTCGCTGCAGCCCTTAACCGGAGGGCCCCCTGCTCCGGGCGGGCGGGAACCCGCCGGCCTGCCTATACCAATGCGGAGCCGCCAGAATTCCGGGGTGCCCAGTTCCTCTTTCATGGAACGCAGTCCGTTATGTCCCCCCAGGCCGCCGCCGGATTTTAAGGAAAGGGTCCCCAAGGGAAGTTCCAGCTCGTCATGGACGGCGATGATTTCCCCGGGGGGAATTTTATAAAAACCGGCGGCGGCCCGGACAGAACGTCCGGAAAGGTTCATGTAGGTCTCCGGCAGGAGGAAGTGCCTGGGGGTCTGGTCAGGGTACTCGGCGCTCAGAAAACGGCCGCGGAATTTTTTTTGCTGGACCAGATCTCCATAAAAAGGGAGTCCCTCCGCCAGGAGCCAGCCCGCATTGTGGCGGCTGCGCTCATATCCGGCGCCGGGGTTCCCCAAAAAAACGATCAGCTTCAGCACCGGTCTGCGGGTTCCCGCCGGAGGGCGGCCTTTATCATCATAATCGCGGATCATTCTAGCACAAAGGACCGGAATTGCAATAGAATGGGCCATGGACTACGGCGAAGCTTTCAAGGAACTCTGCAGCATTGTGGAGCGGCTGAGGGGTGAAGGGGGCTGCCCCTGGGACCGGGAGCAAAGCCCCGAAACCCTCAGGGGGGATTTGCTTGAGGAAACTTATGAGTGTATCGAAGCCATAGATGAAAAGGAACCCGCCCACGTGCGGGAAGAGTTGGGGGATCTTTTTCTTTTGGTAACGATGATTGCCTACATGCACCAGGAGCAGGGGCTTTTTTCCATTCCCGGTGTATTGCACGGCGCCGTGGAAAAACTGGTACGGCGGCATCCCCATGTATTTGGAACCCTGCGGCCAGAAAACGAGGCGGGAAGAATCAGCCCCCAAACGGTCCTTGATAATTGGGCGCGGATCAAGGCGGTGGATGAAGGACGGGGCCATAAAAATTCAGTGCTGGACGAAGTATCCCGGGCTCTGCCGCCCCTAGACCGGGCATGGAAACTCCAAAAGAAGGCCGCCAAGACGGGCTTTGACTGGCTCCGTGCAGAGGGGGCGCTGGACAAACTAAAGGAAGAAATCACGGAAGTTGAGGAGGCTCTTGCCTCCGCCCAGCCCGGGGAAAAACTGGAAGAAGAACTGGGGGATCTGCTTTTTTCCGTGGTGAACCTGTGCCGTTTTTTTGGGACCGAACCGTCAGTGGCCCTGCAGCGGTCCAACGCCAAATTTACCGGCCGTTTCAAATATGTGGAAAAAAAGATGAACGAAGAGGGCAGAACCATGGAGGCGGGCAACATGGCCCTCATGGACCGTTTCTGGGACGAGGCAAAATCCCGGAATACCGTCGGTTAACCCCGCAGGATCCGCCCCAGAGCGCTGGGCAGCGGTATTCCGCGCCGCGGATACCCTTCAGGTTTCCCCGCCGTCTTCAATTAACTTGTACTCGATGGAATCCACCAGCGCCGCACGGCTCGCGTCGATGATATCCTCCGATACCCCCAGGGTGGTCCAGGTATGGCGGCCGTCGGTGGATTCGATCAGAACCCGCACCCGGGCGGCGGTCGCCGCGCCGCCGTTGATCACCCGGACCTTGTAATCCGTAAGGCGGACCCGTTCCAACTGGGGATAAAACCGGATCAGGGCCCGGCGGAGCGCTCCGTCCAGGGCGTGGACCGGACCGTCCCCTTCCGCGGCGGCGATTTCATCCTGGCCGTCTACCCATACCTTCACCC
The DNA here is from genome assembly GCA_031280125.1 of Treponema sp. Lineage (GTDB taxonomy): Bacteria > Spirochaetota > Spirochaetia > Treponematales > Breznakiellaceae > JAITHE01. Next base: position 3,467 of record JAITHE010000014.1, on the reverse strand, counting down.
AGGCATGGGAACAGGCGATGGATTTGCCCGTGGGGTGTTCGCTCATAACCCGGTAAGCCAGAATCGTAAAAAACGGCTCATGCCGCCCCAGCTCACGGCGGGCCAGCAGATCAAAACTGGCCCCCGCCCCCTCAAAGGCCCAGCCGGAAGCCTCCATCTCTTTAAGTTTTTCCGCCAGCAGAACCGCCGCGGGATGATCCCGGGTAACGGCGGGATCAATCCTCCGCAGGCGCTGGGCAACGGCGGAACGCCCCCCCACTTCGCTGAGCAGAATCCTTCTGTGGCTGCCCACCAGAGCGGGATCAACATGCTCAAAGGAACGGCGCAGCTTCAGCACCCCGTCGCTGTGCATCCCACCCTTGTGGGAAAAGGCGGAACTTCCCACATAGGGCATGGAAGGGGGGAGCGCCACATTGGCCACCTCCGCCACAACCCGGGTTATTTCCGAAATCCGCGCCAAGCCCTCCGGGGGCAGGCAGGAATAACCCAGCTTGAGTTCCAGGCTGGGAATGAACGCCGCCAAAGCGGCGTTACCGCAGCGTTCTCCAAAACCCGCCAGGGTTCCCTGGACATGGACGCAGCCCGCCTCCACCGCCGCAAAGGAAACCGCCAGGGCAAGCCCCATGTCATTGTGGGCATGTATCCCCAGGGGAAGGGCCGGTTTTTCCATATAGTCCGCCGCCGCCCGGACCCCCCCGGCAATCGCACCGGGAAAGGATCCGCCGTTGGTATCGCAGAGTACAATCCGGTCCGCCCCGGCATCCGAAGCAGCCTTCAGTGTTTCCAGGGCGTAGGCGGGGTTATCCTTAAAACCGTCAAAGAAATGTTCCGCGTCAAAAAAAACCAGCCTGCCCTGCTCCTTAAGGTAGGCCACGGTCTCGGCGATCATGGCCAGATTTTCTTCCTGGCTGATCCGCAGGATCTCCCGTACATGGAGATCCCAGCTTTTGCCGAAGATCGAAAGAGCCGGCGCCCCGGACGCCAGGAGCCGTTCTATGCCGGGGTCGGCGGCGGGCGTACGGGAGGGCCTGCGGGTCGGGCCGAAGGCGCAAAGCCGGGATCGTTCCAGCGGCAGTTTTACCGCCAGGGAAAACAGCTCCGCATCCTTGGGGTTGCTCCCCGGACTCCCTGCCTCTATCCAAGGAATCCCCAGTTCGTCCAGGGCCCGGATAACGGCGAGCTTATCCTGAACGGAAAAGGCGATCCCCTCCCCCTGAGCGCCGTCCCGCAGGGTAGTGTCCAGCAGTTCTATATCCACGGCCTTCGGGAATCCTCCTGTGGTTAACGCCCCGGCATGTTCAAGACAAACCGTCGCCGGGTTTTATGATCCTCCCCGGAGCCTGCCTAAGAAAGGACCTGCCCGTAACAGGGCAAGCCTTCGCTCCACACCCCGTCCATGGTCTTATCCCCCGGACCGGCGGGCGCCCTTTCCACCACCTGGCATCCCATACAAAGCCCCAGGGCGCGGAAACCCCCGCCCGGGAACCGCCCCTCCAGAGCGGCAAAAAACCGGTCGTAATACCCCCGGCCCCGGCCCAGCCGGCGGCCCTCCCGGTCAAAGGCCAAACCGGGGGTGAAGATCACCAGGGGAAAATCCTCCGCCCCCAGGGCGGCCGCGCTGTCCATCTCCGGCTCCCGGATCCCCCCAGGGCCCCTTTTCAGAGTCCCCAGACGCTCCTCCAGGATCCCCCGGTTCACGGGGAGGCTCCCGCCGCCGGGGATCCGGGGAAACAGCCGGTAAAAGACCAAGCCGATCCCTTCGGTACGGGGGGTAAAGAGGGATTTTCCCGCGTTCAGGGCGCTTTCCATCAGCGGCAGGGTATCGATTTCATCCGCCCTGGAGATAAAAACCAGCACGGACCGGAAGGGCTTTCCGGCGATTTCCCGGACAAAGCTACGCCGGGCCCTTTCTCCCGCGGCAGAAAAGCCCTTCAGGGTCAGGGAAGCAAGCCGCGCCTTCACCAGATCCCTTACCCCGGCCTTGGCGGCGGCCAGGGCCGCGTCCCCCGGGGCGGAGGGAATTCCGGCGGAACGCCGTTGCTTCGCGCTTCCGGCATAAAGCACCGGCGAAAAACCTAGATCCGCCGGGTACCGCCGGCTTTAAGCCCTGCTTCATAGAGCTTGCCGCAGGATATGAACATGGGCAGCTTGGTGCCCCCCAGAATAATGTCCGCCTCCCTGGCCATGTCGATCATATCCAGGCTGGGGGATTTACCCCGGACAAAGATGATACAATGGATGTCCAAAAGCTCCGCCGTTCTAATAACCTGGGGATTCACCAGGCCCGTAAGAAGCAGTACCCGGTCCTTGACAAAAGCCATGACATCGCTCATGAGATCGGCGCCGCAGGCGGACGCCACCTCCAGCGAAGCATTTTCCTCACCGCAAAAAAACTGCCCCTCCAGATGAGTCAGGGCCTCCGATACGGTCATAACTACCCCCCAGTCTAGGTCCAGTATAATGGAGTTGCCCAACAATTGCAAGGGCCCGCGTTGCCTCATGAAAAATGTTACCGAAAAAAGGTCATGCCTCATATTGAAAATGTTACCCAAATGATAGTAAGGGCGCCTCCTGGAGGGCGTCCAAATGGGGTTAACAATGCACGAGAGACAGGCGGTAACGAGGGAATATAAACCCCGGTACCAAAAGCGATAAAAAAGACAAACAGGCTTTGCTTGACGAATTCACCCGGATCACCGGATGCCGCCGCAAATCGGCGGTCAGAGTGCTGGGGGGCCAGGCAGCCCAAACCAGTCATGGCCTACGGGAAGGACACGGCGGTCAAACTCAAGCCCGAAAAAAAACGGCCCGCCAACCGCAAGGGTAAGCGTATCTACACCGACGAGGCCATCCGCTGTCTCCGTCTGGTCTGGACCTTCTTCTGGTACAAATGCGGGAAAATCCTCGCTCCTCTTATGAGGGAGCAAATGCCGTACACCGCGGATTGCGCTGCTGCGTCTTATCAGCGTTCACCTGTGCCATTAGCGGTTAAAACCACGGAATGACCGCTCTTTTTTCCGGTCATGGCGGGAATTAAAAACGGAGTACAGCACGGGGGTTAAAAAGAGGGTCATCAAAGACGAGACCGTGAGGCCCCCCACAAAGGTTTTACCGATGGGCTGGATCGTCTCCGCTCCGGGGCCGGGAAAAAAGCCGATGGGGATCATCCCAAGGATCGTGGTGAGGGTGGTCATGAGGATAGGCCGGAGGCGGTTCCGGCCCGCTTCCACGCAGGCTTCCCGGACTTTCATTCCACGGGCCCGGAGGGTGTTGGTATAGTCCACGAGGACAATGCCGTTGTTCACCACCACCCCCACCAGGGCGACGACCCCCACCACGGAAAAGAGCGACAGGGGCTGGTTCCCGATTTTGTAGATCCAGATCACCCCCACGGCCAAAAGGGGTATCGAAAAGAGGATGATCAGGGGATCCACAAAGGATTCAAACTGGCTTGCCATGACCCCAAA
>JAITHE010000134.1 GCA_031280125.1 Treponema sp. | reverse complement strand
TCAACGTGGGGAGCCTCCTCCTTACCTACGGCGGCGGCGGCCATATCCAGGTCGGCACCTGTCAGGCGGACAGCGCCGACGCGGACCGGGTTATCGGGGAGATTATCGCCGCGGTCAAGTAACGGGCGGCCCTTTTTTCAGGGGCGGGCGGCGGAGCGGGAAACGGACTTGTTCAGAAACGTTGCCAATTTTGTTGGCGGGTTTCTGAACAGCCTTAACCTATTGCATATAATGGTACTTACAGGAAAGAATTTCTATCGTTTCGTTGTCTATCCTGTACACCAGCCGGTGCTCGTGTGTTATGTGCCGGGACCAATACCCGGATAATTCATACTTAAGCGGCTCAGGCTTGCCCAGACCGCTGTAAGGCGTCCGTTTTATGTCCTTGATGAGGGACATGATCTTTTTGGCTGTTTTTCTGTCATGCATAGTCCATTCAGAATAATCAGTGAAAGCATCTTCATTTGCGAAAGTGATCCTCATGAAATCATGGCTTCCATTTCTTCTATATCCATGGTGTGAACATTCCGCCCGTTTTTCATATCATCCGCCGCTTTTAACAGATGTTCCCGGTTTGCCCTGTTTGAAAGCAGGTAGTCCGTCTCGTCCTGGATTTCTTCCACCGTGATTGAGACTTCTTTGCCCGAAAAGGTCTCTTTCATGATCTTGAAAAAAGTATCGGTGAGTTCTTCCGGTTTGAGCCGGTATGTTACATCCATAGTCGTTTCTCCAATCGTTTCTCCCCGGGGCCTCCGTAACTACCGCCCCCGAAAGGCCCTCCACGGATTTATCCTGAAGCGGACCAGGAAGTAGAGCCACCCCGCGGCAAAGCCCGACAGGTGGGTCAGGTGGGCCACGCCCCGCTGTATTCCGGTGAGCGAAAAAAACAGTTCCAGGGCGGTATAGCCCAGGACCATCACCGGGGCCCGCAGGGGAATGATCCCCCAGATGTAGATAATCGCGTCGGGGTAAAAGGCGGCAAAGGCCAGTTCCACCGCGAAAATTGCCCCGGAGGCCCCCATGAGCGGCGTCAGGATGCTTCCGGTGGCATAGTACGCCGCAAAGGAAACAATTCCCGCCAGGGTACCGGTGACAAAATAGTAAACAAGAAATTCCCCGCTGCCTATCCGCCGTTCTACCTGGGTTCCAAAGATAAAAAGCCCCAGCATGTTAAAGAAGATGTGGGACCAGCCGCCGTGGACAAACATATAGGTAACAAGCTGCCAGACCCAGCCCCGGATCACCAGCGCGGGAATCATGGAGAGGCCGTAGGTTATAACAGCCCGGTACTCCCTAAAGAAGTATTGGACAAGGAAGACCAGCGCGTTGACGCCGATCAGGTAAAAAACCGCCGAATGGCCGCCCCCGCGGGGCCTCTGGAAAACATTCACGGTTTATCCATACGCCTTGTATACGTTGTCAATACACACGCCTACTTGTAGAGGTTTTCCAGTTGGGTGGCGGCATGGCGCTTGACCACCGCGGGAAAATCCGTGGCGGTAAAGGCCCGCAGAAGCCGGATTCCCGCGTCCGCCAGGGGCGGACCGGAAAACCGGCACAGGTCCCTGGTGGCGGTGGCGGCGGCCATGAGGGCCGCGGGGTCCATGGTGGCGTTGTCCGGGGCCAAAAGGTAGGTAAAGGCCCGGATAGCGTCCCCCGCGGGGTCCACCCCGATACGGCCGATAGCCTCGCAGCAGGCCTTGAGGATTTCCGGATCCTCGTAGGCGCCGTTGGAAAATTTGTGGGCAAAGAGCCGGGCCAAAAAGGGCACCGTTTCCCGGGAACCCAAAAAGCCCAGCTGGCGGATCGCCTCGGCCCGTTCGAGGATCTGCACCTGGGGCCGTACCTGGGAATAGGTGGGGGACAGGGAAAGGCCCGCCACTTCTATGAGGTATCCCACATAGTCGGTTTCTTTTTCCCCAATCTGGCCGTTCTTGATGGCGGCGTTGATCTCGTCGTGCATGAGCTTTATCACCAGGGGATCGTAGCGGCCCTCGCCCACCCTGGACCAGCTTGAAGGGGGCGGGTTCCCCAGGCCGTAACTGCCCTCCGGGGCGGGACCGTATACGGACCGGGCAATGTTACGCTTTCGTTCCTCGATCCGGTAGGCGTGGAGGAAGTGGTCGGTCCCCCCGGAGTAGAGATACCCTTCGTCGCTAAAGGAAGGAATCGCCGCCGCCCCGGTGATACGGAGTATCCATAGCCGCCGGCCGTCGGATTCACGGAAGCCCGTCACTCCCTTGGTGGAAAGGACATAGATTCCCCGTTCGTCAAACTGCATGGCCGCCCAGTAGGGTTCCAGATTTCCCGAGCCCCGTTCCGCCGCGGTTTCGTGGCTGTTTTCGGTCCACACCACCTCGCCGCCGGGGACGGTCAAAAGCTGGGCCCGGCCGTCCCGGAGGGTTACCGCCACATGATCTTTCCAGCCCACGGCGGCCGCCGGGGTTTGGGAAAGGGACGGAAGGCGTTCGCTCACCAGTTCATTGCCGGCCCCCCGGTAAATTCGTTCCACCCCGCCATTGGCGTAGAAGAGCATGAACGAATCCTTGCCGGAGTCGAGCGGCAGGGGAACGATATGGAGCGGTTTGGCATTAAGCTGAATTTTTTCCACGATGCTCAGGTGGCTTACCAGGGTGAATTCATTGTTGTCCAGCACCATGGCGGTGCCGCCCCGGTGATCCAGCACGGGTTTGACAAAGATGGGGCTGCCCAGATCCCGCATCCACAGGGAATAACCCGACGCGGTACGGCAGTACATTTTTTGTCCCGCGGGAATAAAAAGCCGGCCGTCCCAGCCCACCACGATGGGGGCGGTGATGGGGGTCCCCAGGCTGAGCTTCCACAGTTCCCGGCCAATGCGGTTTACGGCGATGACCGTGCCGCTTTCGGTACAGACATAGCTCGTTCCTTCCCGGGCCCGGCTTACATGGGGGCTAAGCCGTTCTTTGGCATTGTAGGTCCACAGCCAGTTGCCGAATCTGCTGTAGGATTTGACATCGCCCTCGGCAAGAACCACCACCGCCGATTCCGCCTGAAGGGTAGGAAGACCGATGACCGTTCCCCTTAAATCTTGTTCCCAGATAGGATCGGCGCTGACTGGAGGTTCTCTTTGCTGGGCAGGAAGGGAAAGGATAAGGCCCGTGAGCAGCAGGGCCGTACCGATTGTTCTGATTATGCTGTTCATTACTGAAATTATGACAGAATTGACCGGTATTCCGCAATAGTCCCCGCCCGGACCAGGCGGTCCCGGAGCGCCGCCCCTCCCTTAAGGCCGGGTCTGTCCTGACCTCCCCGGGTATAGGCGCAGATCTGTTTGCGCATTTCCAGGCAGGCCCGGTGTTCCCCCAGGTCCCGGGCGAGCATCTCCAGATGACGGAGGGCCATGCCGATTCGTTCCGTCCACTTCGGGTCCGTCCACGGGCCGTTTGTCAAAAGCGCTTTGGCGGCCCCAAAGATG
>JAITHE010000096.1 GCA_031280125.1 Treponema sp. | reverse complement strand
GGCGGGGCCGTCCGGTACTTCTATGGTACGTCTATACTATACATCCACCGGCCCGGCTTGTCAAGGCCGGATGTCCAAAAAAAGTATACCCCATGTCCAGAAATTCTGGACATCCGGCTGCCGGGGACAATCCGGCGCTTCCTTATCTTGAGACCGGAAAAAGGGTATACTGCCCGCATGAACGGAACCGAACCGCCCATGAACCTCCAGATGGATCTTATCCGGGAAGCCTTTCACTACCGGAGCCGCTTTGCCGGTTCCACCATGGTCTTTAAGATTGATTTTCCCGTTACCCTGGATCCGGCCTTTCCTTCCCTGATGAAGGATCTGGCCCTGCTGGCCCAGACCGGTTTCCGGGTGGCGGTGGTCCCCGGCGCCAAGGAGTGGATCGATTCGGTGCTGGAGGAATACGGCGTCCTTTCCGGTTACGCCCCGCCGGACCCGGATCCCCCTTCCGCTCCCGCCGGCACAGGCCGGATTCCGGCCCTGGGGGGGGAACCCCTGCGGATCACCGGCGAGCGGGCCATGCCCTTTGTGGAAATGGCCGCCTTTCATGTGGCCACCCGGTTTATGACGGCCCTTTCCGCCAACCGCTGTGATTCGGTGATTGGAAATTTTGTCCGCGCCCGGGGTCTGGGGGTGGTGGGAGGCCGGGACATGGAAAATACCGGCAGGGTACACAGGATCCTCACCGGTCCCATGGGGAAGGTCCTGGATCTGGGGATGATCCCCATCCTCCCCTGCATAGGCTGGGGGCCTTCGGGGAAGCCCTACAATGTCCCCAGCGGCGAGATAGCCCTGGCGGCCTCCGCCGCCCTGGGGGCGGTCAAACTGTTTATCGTATCGGCGGGGAAGGTTCTGAAGGATCTGGAGACCCCCGGAGACATGGAAACCGGCGAAGGGGGCAGGATTATCCGGCTTACCCCTAAAGAGGCGGAGGCGGCGCTGAACCTGAACGCCCCCGGAGGCAGGGCGGAATCCCTGGCCGCCCTGCGCCTGGCTCTGGACGCGTCTAAAGCGGGGGTGGAGCGGATCCACCTGATCGACGGACGGGAAGAGGGGGCCGTACTCCGGGAACTGTTCTCCAACCTTGGCTCGGGCACCATGGTATACGCCGATGAATACGAAGCGATCCGCCCCCTTAAAACCCAGGATATCCCCGACATCCTGCGGATTATGGAACCCCTGATGCGGCAGGGTATTCTGCTCCGCCGGGGCCCCGCGGAGATCCAGGAAAAAAAAGAAGATTACTGGGTTTTCGGCATCGACGGCAGGGCCCACGCCTGCGGGGCCCTTCACTGCTGGGAGGACCGCCAGGGGGAGATTGCCGCCGTTGCCGTGGACAGCGCCTATGCCGACATGGGCCTGGGAAGCCGTATGGTCCGCTTCCTTATCAACCGGGCCGCCAGGGAAGGTCTGCGGCGGGTCTTTGCGCTGACCACCAAAACCCAGGACTGGTTTGAAACCCTGGGCTTTAAGGAACAGGATCCCGCCTCCCTCCCGGAGGGACGGAAAAAAATCTACAGCCCGGAGCGGAAAAGCAAGATATACGTCCTGGAACTTGAAGGATCCGGTTAATTCCGCCGCTTTGCGGCGGAGGGATCATCCTCCGGTTCGGGGAGGGGGATCACCGGCGCCCCCGTCTTGGGATCCTTTCGTTCCTTCCCCGAAAAGCCCGGATCCAGTAAAGTTCCGGAGGGGGCGGAATCAAGCCGGGGTTTGCTTCCGGTAACCAGCACCAGCCCCCGCTCCGAACAGCCGTAACGGCCCCAGCCCCGGCCCACGGGAAAGGAACCGGAGACCACCCGGATCCGCGGCGGGTTCCCCGGCCTCTCCGCGGATCCGGCCCCCGGCCCGGTCAGCAGAAAACTGAACGCCGCCCGTTCCTTGGGGATCCCCGCCGCCCGGGAAAGTTCATGCAGGGCCGGGGGAACCTCGGCCGTATCAAAGGTAAAGTGGCACCACTTGGGTTTCCCCCGGGCCGCGCCGGGCATGACAATACCGGGCATGGGACAGGAACCGGCGTGAACGCATGGGGCGGCGGGAAGGCGGCCCCGTTCCAGCAGGGCGGCCCGGAGGGCGGCGATAAAAGCGCCCCCCTGGGGATTGCCCGGTTCCATTACCAGGATGCCGCCGTCTTTGGCCCCCAGGGAATCCAGCAGGGCGGCGGCCCGGACGGCCTTTTCCGGGGCGGCCCGGATTTCGTTAAACAGGTTCACGGCGCTTACCAGGCGGGCTTTTTTGCCCCTGATGGGGATACCGGGGGACCCGTGGATCGTCCTGATCTTCCAGGATACCGGGAGGGATCCCTCCGGGCCGGAACCCCCTTCCCTTCCGCCGCTGAGGGCGGCAAAGAGCCGCCTCCCCGCTTCCAGGGCCGCTGCGCTTTTATCTATACAGCGGAATTCCAGCGCCAGGGAGCGGAAACCCGGAAAGGCGATCCAGAGGGCTATGGGCAAGGTCAGGGGACCGCTGCCTATATCGGTCAGGGCGTCCCCTGCGGACAGGGCCGGGAGGGGGGAAATTTCAAACAGTTTAAGGAGGCGGAACACATTCCAGGGCAGAAAGTACCGGAGGTAGGCGGAAAGCAGATCCGGACGGTTCAGGTACCCCCCTTCCCGCTCGTCCCGGGCTCTGGTGAGGAGACGGGAAAGTTCCGCCACCCCCCCGGGAAGCCGCGGGCGAAACCGGCCCGGCAGGGGCAGCCGCTCTTCGATAAGCCGGATCAGGTCCCCCAGGGAAGACCCAATCCGGGAAGGCGGAGCTTTCACCCCTGCCGGGCCGCCGCCTGTTTTGATCCCGCCCCATCCCCGCCGGTTTATCCCCATCCGCCTGTTTCCTTATCCTGCTTCTATGTATAGGAAACCTTGTACCACAGTAAGCCCTGGAATACAAGGATGCCCCGGAATTCCCTTCTCTGCGGGGAGCCTTCCCGGGTTGCGGAAAAGCCCTCCATGGTGTATCCTAGGGCGGCGCCGGTTACATGGACCCTAATCAGCGCTTCCCTGGAACAGGGCCGGAACCGGAAACCCCCGGCCGGCTCCTGCGGGACAGCCGGAAGGGCTGCCTAACAGCTCTTGATGCGGCAAAACCAGGAGGAACATAAGAATGCTGTACGAACCAGGACGGGGAAGACACTCCGGACACCGGATTCCGGTTATCCGGGGTGCGCCCAGGGGATCCCCTGCCCCATGAAAACGGAACTTTTTACCTTTTGCGACTTTGCCCAGGAAAGCGGGGGCAAGCTTACCATTGTGGGCACCTTTGACACCATCATTTCCAGGAATTTTCCCTGTATCCACCCCCAGCTTTCGGTGGTGATCCGTATCCGCTTTGACATCTGGGAATTTTCCGGCCACACCTTCCGTATCGAGGCCCGGGACCTGGATGGAGAGATAAACATAGAACCCGTTACGGGAACCGTGGAAGTAAAGGGAGCCGGAAACGCCACCGCCGTATCCCACCTGGTTTTTACCATTTCCAACCTCCACTTTAGGAACAACGGGGTGGTAAACTTTGTCCTCTACATAGACGACAGGGAAATTGCCTCCCTCCCCCTCTATATCAGAAAGGGGTAAGCCCCCGGAACCGGCCAGCGGGGTATATGCCGAAACGTTACGATCACCGGCGGCTGCCCCGGGGAAGGGTTTATTAGACATGTTCGGAAACCTCAGTTTCCGAACAAATTCCGCTAAAAACAGCAAAATGTGCAACATCTTGCAAAACTTGTTCGATAACTAACCGGGTTAGCTAACAAGTCCATTAAACGGATTCCAAGCGGCGCTTCCCCTAGGGCAACGCTGATTAAATGGACTCTAATCAGCGTTGCCCTCTTATTTTTCTCGTTTTCCTGCGGAAAACTGCGAAAAATCACAATAAAGTAGCACTGATTTATTCCCGGTTGAATAAATCAGTGC
>JAITHE010000112.1 GCA_031280125.1 Treponema sp. | reverse complement strand
TCGTCAACGGCTTGCCCAGGTAAACCGTAATCAGACCCAGGAGCGGCTTTAGTCTTGGTAACATTTTCTAAATGAGGCAGCCGGAGCTTTCGGTAACATTTCTATTTGAGGCATCTCGCTCTCCGCACAGGTACAGACGCCATTTCACCCTACTATTTTGCGGAGCGGCGGGTATGGAAGCCTGCGGCTACGCTTCCGCCGGAAAGCGCAGGGTAAACCGGCTTCCCCCTTCGCCGCTTTGCAACTCCAGACCGGCCCCGTGGAGGGCCGCGCCGTGTTTAACAATGGACAGCCCCAGGCCGGTGCCTTCCACGGTTTTACTCCGGCTCTTGTCTACCCGGTAAAAGCGTTCAAAGATCCGGTCCTGTTCATCCGCGGCTATGCCGGCTCCCGTATCAAAAACAGAAAAAACCGCCGCCCCTTCCCGCTTCTCCACCAGGACACGGATGCTTCCTCCTTCGGTATTGTACTTAACCGCATTATCCAGCAGGTTAAACATCACCTCGTCCAAAACCTGCCTTACCCCCTGAATTACCGTCCCCTCCCCTTCCAGGGAAACGGACAGATTCCGTTCCGATGCGGCGCCCCGAATCCGCTGGAGTACCGTTTCGGCCAGGGCAAAGAGATCCACCTGTTCCCTGGACAGGTTTACGCCCCCCTCGTCGAGTTCGGAAAGACTCATAATATCGCCGGTAAGGCGTATGAGCCGCTGGGTTTCCCGGTAGATATTTCCGGCAAACCGGGGCATATCTTCTGTCTGCGCCAGGCCCCCGGCCATAATCTCCGCATAGCCCAATATGGCCATAAGGGGCGTCTTAAGTTCGTGGGACACGTTGGCGGTAAATTCACGGCGCAGCCGGTCCCTGGCTTCCTGTTCCGTTACATCAAGAATAACCAGCACAAGTCCCTGGAGGATATTCCCCTCCTGTACGGGGTTGGCAAAAAGCCGCAGATGCCTTTCTCCCGCAGAGAATACCGCTTCCGCCGCCGTTCCCCCCAGGGCCTTTTCCAGAACCCCCCGGAAAGCTTCGTCTCTGCGGACCGCCAGGACATTCTGACTTTCCACATGCTCCAGGTGAATGTCCAGGAGTCCCCGGGCGCTTCTATTGCAGGATAGAATCCGGGCCTCCTGATCCAGGACGATAAGGCCCTCCTTCATGTTATCGGTGATAGCGGCAAATTCGAGCTGCCTCCTCCGCATCTCCCGCATCTGGGCGCCGATAGCTTCGTTTTGCCGCTTGATCCGGAGGATCAGAGGACTTAGTTCCTCGTAGATACCGCTGTTTCCGGGATGATCCGGATCGATGCGGTTAATCGGCTCGATAAGCTTTTCCGTTACCCGGGAACCGGCTATGGCGGCAGCGGCAAAAACGGCGGCGGCGATCAGCAGGGTAACGCCGGCCATGTTAAGGACCATTACAAAAATGCTGTCCGTGGTATAGGACACCCGCAGAACGCTTCCCGCCATGGGGAGGGGATTCCCCGCCTCTCCCGGCGCTCCGCCCGAAACGGGCAGTCTTACCGCATAGTAGGATGTCTGCTTCCGCAGGGTTTCGGAAAACCGCAGGCTTTTGCCGGTTCCGTTTTTCATAGCCTCCGCTATTTCCGGACGGCTGCCGTGGTTTTCCAGGGTCTCCGCCGGGGCAGCGGTGTCGTAGAGGACCCTGCCGGCGGGATCCACCAGGGTAATCCGCAAAGCCAGGCGGCGACCCGCCGGCAGGGTTTCCAGGTAGCGGAGGCCCCCCGATTCCAGGGCCGCCCCGATATAGAAGGCCGCCTCCGCAGCCCCGGCTTGTACGGAGCGGGAAAAGGTCCTGAATACGGCCAGATGAATCAACGCCGCCGTTACTGCGATGGATATGCCCGACAGGGCGCAGGCAAAGATAAGGATTGTCCGTTTCATGCCGTTTCACCGGCAGTCTGGGGAACAGCCCCTGGAAGTACACTATCCGCCTTGTAGCCCACCCCCCGCACGGTTCTGATAAGGGAAGCGCAGGAACCCAGCTTGGCCCGCAGCGTAAGGATGTGGGTGTCCACCGTCCTAGTTTCCGCCGCCTGCTCGTAATTCCATACGGAGGCTAAAATTTGTTCCCTGGACAGGACCATGCCCGAATGTTTAAGGAGGTACAGGAGCAAATCGAATTCCTTGAGGGTAAGCAGGATTTCCCGGCCTTCAACGGCAGCCACATGCCGGGCCGCGCTTACATAGAGCCCTCCGGAGCGGTACTCTTCCCCGCCGTTTTCTGCTCTGTTCATCCCCGCCCGCCGCAGCAGGCTCCTGACCCGGGCCAGCAATTCCATCATCCCCACGGGTTTTGCCAGGTAATCGTCTGCGCCCCTTTCCAGCCCCAGCACCTTGTCGTACTCCGCCCCCCGGGCGCTGAGCATCATCACCGGGATCCTTCCGGTGGAAGGCCGTTCCCGCAGGCGTTTCAGGATCCCCAGGCCGTCCTCGCCGGGGAGCATAATATCCAGTATGACCAGATCCGGCAGCGATTCCCCCAGGGCCTCCCAAAAGGGCCGCGAATTGTCAAACCCCCGGGCTTCCAGGCCGCTTTTTTCCAGGGTATACAGTACCAGATCCCGGATGCCTTCTTCGTCTTCCACCAGGTAGATCAATCCGGCCTCCCCTGTTGTCCGGGTACGATTCCGGTAATCGAATACTCCACCCATTTGGCAATATTTCTGGCGTGATCCCCGATCCGTTCCAGGTGTTTCGCGATCATCAAAAGATCAAAACAGGCCGCCCCGGCAGAACTGTCCCGGCCTATCATCTCTATCAATTCTCCCCGGACCGTAACAAACAGATCGTCCACCACATCATCGTAGGCCATAACCGCCCGGGCCTTTTCCAGATCCGAAGCAACAAAGGCATCCACGCTGCCGGTAAGCATCTGCCCCGCCGCCCGGGCCATGTCGCCTATGTGGACCCGGCTCTTGGCGCCGCTTCCTTCCAGAAAGCCGGAAAGTTCCGCAATGTCCGCGGCCTGATCGCCGATACGGTCCATGTCGGCGATCATCTTCTGGGCAGCGGTGATCTGCCGCAGATCCCCGGCCACCGGCTGTTCCCGCAGTATAAGGCGGATGCAAAAGGCCTCTATTTCCCGTTCCCGTAAATCTATTTCCTTTTCCAGATCCGCCGCTTTCCGGCGCAGGGCCGGATCATCCTCCAAAAGGCCCTTGACCGCTCCGGCAATGGCCTCTTCGCAGAGGGCGCCCATCTTAATAAGCTCACTGTGCAGCGACTCAAGCTGCCTCAAGTAGGTATCGCGCATCAGCCGAACCTCCCCGTAATATAATCGCCGGTACGCCTGTCCCTGGGCATGGAAAAAACCGTCTCCGTGGCGTCGTACTCAATCATTTCTCCCAAAAGGAAAAAAGCCGTCCTGTCCGATATGCGGGCCGCCTGCTGCATGTTGTGGGTTACGATGATTATGGTATAGTCCTTTTTAAGTTCCGCCGCAAGGTCTTCTATTTTTGAGGTAGACACTGGATCCAGGGCGCTGGTGGGCTCGTCCATAAGGAGTACCTCCGGCTCCACCGCCAGCGCCCGGGCGATACAGAGCCGTTGCTGCTGGCCCCCGGAAAGGGACAGGCCGCTTTTTTTAAGCCTGTCCTTCAGCTCCTCCCAGACTGCGGCAGCCCGGAGGGACCGCTCTACAATTTCGTCCAGGGCAATCCGCGAACGGATCCCGTGGCTGCGGGGGCCAAAGGCGATGTTGTCGTACACACTCATGGGAAAGGGATTGGGCTTCTGGAACACCATCCCCACCCGGCGGCGCAGTTCCGTTACATCCATGGCGCCGTATATATCTTCCCCCTCAAGAAAGACCTTCCCTTCCATGCGGCAGTCTTCCACCAGATCGTTCAGGCGGTTAAGGGTTTTAAGGAGGGTGGATTTTCCGCAGCCCGAAGGCCCAATCAGGGCGGTAATTTCATGTTCCGGCGCCCTAAAGTGAATATTCTTCAGGGCGTGGAAGGCGCCGTAGTAGAGGTTAAGCCCCTGGATGCGGATCTTATCCATTTCCGCCCCCGGTAATTTTTTTCGCCGCCCAGGCGGAAAGCCCGTTAAGCCCCATCACCAGGAGGAGCAGAAACACGGCGGAGGCGTAGGACTGGTTCATGTAAAGCCCTTCGCTGGAAAGGTTGTACATGTGTACCGCCAGGGTCCGGACCGACGACAGGGGCGTGTCCGGCAGTTTCGGCACGGTCCCCGCGGTAAAGATCAGCGCCGCCGTTTCCCCCGTGATGCGGCCCACCGCCAGGATAATCCCCGCCAGAATCCCCGGCATGGCCGCGGGCAGTACAATGCCAAAGAGGGTCCGCAGTTTCCCCGCCCCCAGGCCGAAACTGCCCTCCCGGTAGGAACCGGGAACGCTCTTCAGGGCTTCCTCGGCGGTCCGCATGATCAGGGGCAGGATCATGATCCCCAGGGTAAAGGACCCGGCCAACAGGGAATAACCCCACCGCAAAAAAACGGCAAACAGCAGCATGCCAAAGAGGCCGTACACAATGGACGGAAGCCCCGCCAGGGTTTCCGCCGCCAGACGGATCAGGGGAACCAGCCGGTTGCCCCGCCGGGCGTATTCGGTCAGCCACAGGGCGGCGAAGATTCCCCCGGGAACCGCCAGCACCAGGGCGGCGGCGGTAACCAGGATCGTGTTGATCAAGGCCGGCGTCAGGGACACGTTCACGCTGGTATAGGTCCAGGCAAAGAGGGACGGCGACAGATGGGGAACGCCCCGGATCAAAATAAAGCCCACCAGAAAAAGGATGACCCCCATGGTCGTCCCCGCCGCCCCGTACACCGCCCACCGCAGCCCCAGAACCAGGGGACTCTTGCCGGGAGACCGGACCCGCTTCATGGATTCCCCCTGTTTCTGCTCAGGGAAAGCAGCCCGTTGATCCCCAGGATAAACACAAAAAGCGCCGCCGCCGTGGCAATCAGCACCTCCCGGTGGAGCCCCGAGGCATAGCCCATCTCCAGGGCGATGTTGGCCGTGAGGGTCCGCAGTCCCCGCAGGGGGCTGCCGGGGATCAGCGCCTGGTTCCCCGCCACCATGATCACCGCCATGGTTTCCCCCACCGCCCGGCCAATCCCCAGGACTATCCCCGCGGTGATCCCCTGTTTGGCGGCGGGGACCAGGACAAAAAAAACCGCGTATTCATGGGCCGCCCCCAGGGCCAGGGCGCCTTCGTAGCAGGTCTCCGGCACGGCGCGGATCGCCGCCTCCGACACGGTGATGATTGTGGGCAGAATCATGATCCCCAGGATCAGCGACACCGCTAGGAGGCTCTTTCCGCTGCCCCCAAACAAAACCCGGATCAGGGGGACCACCGCCGTCAGGCCGAAAAACCCGTAGATCACCGAAGGAATCCCCGCCAACAGGGACACCCCAGGGGAAAGGATCCTGTAAAGCCCTTTCCCGCAGAACCGGGCCATAAAAACGGCGCTCAAAAGTCCCCCGGGGACCCCCAGCGCCAGAGCCCCCGCCGCGGCGTAGAGGCTCCCCAGGATCATGGGGGCTATACCGTAAAGACCCGCACCGGGCTTCCACCGGATTCCCCCCAGAAAAGACGGCAGCCCCACCCGTACCACGGCGGGGACCCCCTGGACAAAGAGGAACAGGCAGATCAGAACCACCCAGAGAATACAAATACAGGCCGCCAGCAGAAAGACGGCCTGCCACACCCGTTCCTTCACCGCCCCGCATCCTCCCAGGAGCTGATTTCCCCGGTAAAGATGGCCCGCACCCGGTCCTTGCTTAGATCCGTCAGGGGATTCTTGTGGTTAACAATCACCGCAATACCGTCCATGGCGATGGTGATACCCTCTACCCCCTTTTCCCGTTCACCGGCCTTCAATTCCCGGGAGGCCATACCGATGTCGCAGATCCCCTCGATAAGGGCGTTGACGCCGGTGGAAGAATCACTTTGCTGGATCTCTATGTCCGCCCCGCCGTTAAAAGCCAGGTAGGCTTCCTTGAGCTTTTCCATCACCGGCGTTACCGAAGAAGATCCCGCCGCCACGATCCGCCCGGAGGTCCTGCCGCCGGTAAAGGACCCCCCGCCGCCGATCCTGATATAGCCGTTCTTCTCCACCACATCCTGCCCTTCCCGGCTCAGGATAAAGTCTACAAACTCCCGGACCTGAGGGGAGGGTTCCCCCCGGAGGGCGATGTTGAAGGGCCGGGAAATACCGTACACCCCCGCGGCCACATTGGCGGCGGTGGCCTCCGCCCCGTCAATCCGCAGGGCCTTCACGGTATCGTTGAGGGAACCCAGGGAAATGTAACCCACCGCCCCTTGGTCCCCCGCCACCGAGGCGATCATCACCGCGGTATTGTTGGTAATCTCCGCCCCGGCGCTGGTGGCGTCCTGCTTGGCCTCGTCCAGCACCCCGAAAAGTTCCACAAAGGCGCTCCGGGTGCCGGAACCTTCCTCCCGGGAAATCAGGGTGATCCCCCGCCCCCCGGAGCCGCCGCCGCCGGAGCCGCCCTCCGGAGATCCCTCCCCGGATTTGCCGGCGCAGGCGGCCAGAGCCAGAGCCAGGGCCGCCCCCGCCATCCGCCGGACCCAGGGGGCGGCGCCCCCGGTCAAAAAGCTGTTTGTTTTCATGGTATTCCTCCCACAGGTTAATTCGCTTTTGGCAAGCGTTGCTCTATATATACCGGGACATTGTCAAATTCCGGCGCGGGGTTATGTCAAATCTCCATAAAATCCTCCGGCCCTCCCCGGGGATCCCGGCGGAAACCGGAACATTTTGACCCACACCAGGACCCCGCCAGAGACCCCCAGGGGAGCACTGATTTATTCAACCGGGAATAAATCAGTGCTACTTTATTGTGATTTTTCGCAGTTTTCTGTAGGAAAACGAGAAAAATAAGAGGGTAACGCTGATTAGAGTCCATTTAATCAGCGTTGCCCTAGGGCTTGCGGAACGGAACCGCAGGGCTTATCATAGGCCATGGAATACCCAGTACGGAGAAAGGACCGGGAAAGTTCCCGGGAAGAAGCCCTGGCCGCCCTGGACAGGGCCCCCTACGGAGTACTGTCCGCCGCCGGCCCCGGGGGGATCCCCTACGGCGTCCCCTTGTCCCTGGCCCGGGAGGGGGAATGGCTCTACTTCCACTGCGCCCGGGAGGGCCGCAAGCTGGACTGCCTCCGCGCCCGGCGGGAGGTATCCCTGGTCTTTGTGGGAACCGTGGAAGCCCTGGATGATCACTTTTCAGTGGTCTACGATTCCGCGGTGGTCCGGGGCTCCGCGGAAGAAGTAACCCGGGAGGAAGAGCGGGTCCACGGCCTCCGCCTCATCTGCCGGCGGTTCACCCCCGGACACATGGACGCCTTTGACGGAGAAATCGCCCGGTCCCTCCGGGTGGTGTCGGTGTGGAAGATCCACATCGACGGCATCACCGGGAAACGGAGAAAGCCCCCTGGGGGCCAGGAAACCATTCCCAAGGCCGATTGAACTATTCCCAAGGCCGAATCATTCCCGGGGTTCCGGAAACCTTCCGCCGGGGAGCGCCGGATCCCCGGAAGGGCCGGAGGGGCTGGACAAAATCCCCTCCGCCGTGGGAGTATCCCCCATGGAACTTCGGGATATCTTTCGCAATATTTCCCCCATAGACCACCGGTATTCCCTATCGGAAAAGCCGGTGTTTGAAGCGGCGGCCCGGTGGCTTTCCGAGGAGGCCGCCATCGCCGGCTGCGTCAGGGTGGAGATCGCCCTGGTCTCCGCCCACCTTTCCCTGAGGCCGGAAGGAGGGCCGGACCCCGCCCTGCGTTCCGCCCTGGAACGGGCCGGCGCAGAGCTTACCCCGGAAGAAGTCTACGAGGAAGAGGCCAAAACCCGCCACAATATCCGGGCCCTGGTGAATGTCCTCAAGCGGCGGGCGCCCCCAGAGACCGCCCCCCTGGTTCATCTGGGGGCCACCAGCGCGGACATTCTGGACAGTTCCCTGGCCTTTAGGATGAAGGGCTTCTGCAGGGAGGCGGCGCTGCCCGCGCTGCGGCGGCTGGAGGGGCTGCTCTGCGATATGGCCGAAGCGGAGGCGGAAACCCCCCAGGCGGGGCGTACCCACGGCCAGCACGCGGTGCCCATTACCCTGGGGTTCGCCCTGGCGGAATACGTGTCCCGGCTGGGGAAGTCGATCCTGGAAATTGAACGCCGGGCGGAGGATCTCCGGGGCAAGCTCGCCGGGGCGGTGGGGGCCTACAACGCATCCGGCCTCGTCGTCGGGGATCCGGAAGAACTGGAAAGGCGCTGCCTGGCGGAACTGGGCCTTAAGGCTTCGGAACATTCCACCCAACTGGTGGAGCCGGAATATCTCCTCCGGCTCCTTCTGGAGTACAACACCGCCTTTGGGATCATCGCCAACCTGGCGGACGATCTCCGTCATCTCCAGCGCACCGAGATTGGGGAGGTCCGGGAAGGGTTTGGGGAAGATCAGGTTGGATCTTCCACCATGCCCCAGAAGCGGAATCCCTGGAACTCGGAGCATGTCAAAAGCCTGTGGAAGGCCTTTATGCCCCGGGTGATCACCTTTTTCATGGACCAGGTAAGCGAACACCAGCGGGATCTGTCCAATTCGGCCAGCCAGCGGTTTATTGCCGACTATACCGCGGGGTTCTGTCTGGCGGTGAACCGCATGTCCGCTGTGATGGAGGGTCTACGGGTAGACCGGGAACGGTGCCTGGCAAACCTGCGGGGGGAAGCGGCGGCGGGGGATTCCGTTCCCGGGGGGATCATGGCGGAACCGGCCTACATCCTCCTGGCCCAGTCGGGGGCGGCGGACGCCCACGAGGAGATCCGCCGGATCACCCTGGCCGCGGAACGGGGAGGGCTTTCCTTTGCCGCCGCCCTGGCACAGCGCCCGGACATCCTGGGCCGGATCGGCGCGGAGCTTGCCCGGCTGAATCTGGTCCCTCCGGGGGAGGAGCCAGGGGGAAACGCCGCTGCGGCCCTGGCCTGGTTTGAAAAGCCCGAAGGCTACCGGGGCCTGGCGGCCAAGAAAGCCGCGGAACTGGCCGCCGCGTACCGGGCCCTCTGTACCTAGGCCGGCTGAAAGGCGGCCTGATCCGTTTTACGTTTCCTTCTGCGGATCATGGTGCTCAGATGGTGGGCGCTGATCAGGGCCGCCAGTACAAAAGAAATGATCGCATAGGATATGCAGATATAGGGCAACTTGATCCCGGTGGCGTTGGGAACGGCCCGCAGGATCACCGTGAGGGCGGCGGCAGACAGGGGTATGTAGAGGGCGATGAGGATAAACAGGATCTTCATGGCGGTAACCCGGTCCTTAAACCAGTGGATCCGTTCCGGGCGGGCCTCCTCCCCGCCGTCGGTTCTGCGTTTGTTCAGGCGGAACATGACGCTGAGGTGGTACACACTGATAACGGCGGTTAACACGAAGGAAATGATCGCGTACTCGGTATTCTCTTTAAGGTACAGTTTGTAGTGCAGATACGGCAGAATCCCCAGGGCAAGGCCCAGAACAAAGGCCGTGCTTACCGCATAGACGATGATCAGGATAAAAAGCAGCTGCAGTCCCAGGGCCCGGTTTTTGAACCAATGCGTGTTTTCCATTATGGTCCTCCTTGATTGGTTTACGCATTATATATAATTTATATATATGTAAAAGATCAGTATATACTAAAACCAGGTCCTGTCAAGGGGCCGCGCCGGATACGGGTCCTGCCCGGTTCCCGGCGGATGTGGACCGCGCCGGCAGGGCGCGGCCCGTGGTACATCGAACAGGTACACTAAGGAGTTACCATGAAGCGAAACCCGCTGTTTTATGTGTCCTTTTTCTGCATAACCCTGGCCGCTTGCGCCGGCGGCAGCAAGGCATATTCCGGCAGCCCCATGGGCGTCAACTGGGAACTGGCGGAAATCAGGACCCCCGAAAAAACCATCGTCCTGGACCGCCGGCAGCTGGCCGCCGACGGCATGGGGGATGTCTTTACCATCCGTTTTGACGGTGAAGACCGGGCCTCCGGCAAGGGGGCCCCCAACCGCTACAGCGCCCCCTGCTCCTGGGGGGACGATTCCACCGTCTGCATCGGCACCGCGGCGGTTACCAGGATGCTGGCCTTCAAGGAACCGGAGGATCTCAAGGAAGGGGAATTTTTTAATTACCTTTCCATGGTGAACCGCTGGGAAATAACCGGGGGGATGCTGAAACTTTCTTTTAACAACGAGGATTCCGGCCGCCGGACCGTGATGGTATTTACCGCCCTTCCCTGACACGGCGGGATCCCCCGCCGCTACAGCGCCCCCGCGGTACGGAGGGTTTTGCTGCCCACAAAGGGTACGCTTAAGAGTACAATCACCACCCCGGTTACGATGAGGAGGTGATCTATCGCCGCCACATCCGCCAGGGGGCCGAAAAAAAGCATCCCAGCGGGCATCATGATGCTGGCGGTCATGTTGAATACCGCCAGCACCCGGCCCATGTAGGCCGGTTCTACCCTGGTCTGAAGTATGGTCATAACCGGGGTATTGTAGAAGGGCATGGTAAATCCCATCAGGGCCATGACGGCGGTGTAGAGCCAGAAATGGGGAGCCAGTCCCAGTCCCACGGCTTCAATGCCGCAGAGGGCGGTGGAAAGGGCCATGGTGTACATGCGGTTTTTGAATCCGCCCCAAAGGCTCACGGTAAGTCCCCCGGCGATCATGCCCCCCAAAAAGGCGGTTTCTATCACAGTAAGCCGCCACACTTCACGGCCAAAGTCCCGGCTTACCTGGAGGGTGGTCAAAAAGGCGGTGGGGGATACGGCTATAAAGAAGGCCACCGAAAGTACGATGAGCCTGAGGATAAAACTGTGGCGGCCCACATAGCGGATCCCCTCTTTCAAATCCCGGAAATAGCCGATCCCCTGGGGGCCGCTTTGCTCAGGCGTTCTTTCCGGCCCCGGCTCACTCCGCGCCGCCCCGGCTTGTGCCGGTCCGGGGGAATGAACCAAAAAAGCAAGGACGCCGATCCCCGCGGCGGCGGTAACCACGTCCAGCAAAAAGAGCGTTTCCAGAGCGGCAAAGTTCATGAGGGCGCCGCTGGCCAGGGGAGCGGCCAGCATGGCCCCCGACTGTATGCTGCCTTGGATACCGTTTACCCTGGTCAGGTGCTCTTGGGGTACGATCTGCGGAATAAAAGCGCCCACCGCCGGGTTCTGCACCCCCTGCCCTAGGGAACGCGCCACCGCACAGGCCAGCAGAATCCCCGTGTGATCAATGCCAAAGAACAGAAACGCCGCCACCGCCAGACTTGCCAGGGCGATGGATCCGTCGGCAATGTTGATGATGTATTTCCGGTTAAAGCGGTCCGCCCAGACTCCGCCGAAGGGGGAAATAAAAAACATAGGGATAAATCCGGCCACGGCAAAGACCGTCATCATCGTTCCCGACTGGGTTTTAAGGGTGATATGCCAGAGGATCGCGTACTGCACTACCATGGAACCAAACAGGGTCAAGGCCTGTCCGCCCAAAAACAGCGCAATATTTCTTTTCCAGTTTGTTTCCATAGCCTGTTTATACCATGCCCCGCCGCGGCGGTGGAAGTATTTTACCCCTGGGCTGCGCCCCTAAGCCGGCGTATAGTACGGCACTGTTTCATCCTGGCCGATGATCGCTTCAATAAAAGCCGCCCGGCCCTGCCCCGTTTCTTCCAGCGCTCCCTCCAGGGCGGAGACAAAGGCGGCCTCTCCGGCGGCCCGGAAGGCGCGGACGCCATAGGCCTCCGCCAGGGCGCAAAAATCGAGGCCCGGATCCAGGGTGGTTTCGGAAAAGGTATCCCCGTAAAAAATTCTCTGCCACTGGCGGACCATCCCCAGGGCTCCGTTGTTGATCATGATGATCAAGAGGGGGAGGTTCCAGTGTTTTACCGTGGCCAGCTCGCCGTTGTTCATGCGGAAGGAGCCGTCCCCGGTAAAAAGGACCACCGGCCGGTCCGGGTTGGCCAGGGCGGCCCCCAGGGCGGCCCCCAGGCCAAAACCCATGGCCCCCAGTCCCCCGGAACTAAGAAAGGACCGGGGCCGTGAAACAGGGTAGTACCGGGCCGCCCAGATCTGATGCTGTCCCACGTCGGTGGCCACAATGGCGCCGGGACCCAGCCGGGCGGCGGCGGTTTCCATGATGAACCGCGGGGCCAGCCTTTTCTTTTCCTTTTCCCGGTTTCGGCGGTTAACCTGGCGGTCCTGCTCCTTTAGTTTTTCCAGCTCCCCCTTCCAGCCGTTTTCCGGCAGGGGACCCCGGGCAGAAAGCTCTTCAATAATCCTGGGCAGTATGATTTTCAGATCCCCCACCACGGAACAATCGGCGGTCCGGTTTTTGTTGATCTCCGCGGGATCGATGTCCATGTGGAGGATCCTGGCGTCCCGGGCAAAGCGATCCCCGGAGAAAGGCCGTTCCGGCGGCGGAGAGCGGCGGATCAGGTCCGGCGGGCTGGTGATCCGGTCAGAAAAGCGGGCCCCGGCGGCAACGACCAGATCCGCCATGGCCGCCGCCCTGTTGGAAGCTCCGCCGCCGTACATTCCCGCCAGGCCCAGGCAGAGGGGACAGTCCCCGCTGACCGCGCCGATCCCCATCAGGCTTAGTACCACCGGAGCGTGGAGGATTTCGGCCAGCGTCCTCAACTCTTCCGAAGCGCCGGAGATATGCACCCCTCCGCCGGCATAGATCAGGGGCCGCCGGGCGGCGCAGAGGATCTCCGCCGCCGCCCGGATCTCCCTGCCGGTAAAGGTAACCCTCCCGCTCCGTTGTGAAAGCCGCCGGGCCCGGGAACCAAGCGCATCCCCGTCTTCCCAGGCGGCGGCATGGGCGGGCTTCCACTCCGTTTCGGCCATGGAAACATCCGCGGGAATATCGATCAACACCGGGCCGGGCCGGCCTCCCCGGGCCACGATAAAGGCTTCCCGGACCACCTCCGCCAGTTCCCGCACGTCCTTAACGATCCAGTTATGCTTTACCACAGGCATGGTGATCCCGGCAATGTCCGTTTCCTGGAAGCTGTCCTTCCCCAGAAGCTGCTGGGGTACGTTCCCCGTTACCGCCACCAGGGGCGCCGAATCCATATAGGCCGCGGCGATCCCCGTTACCAGGTTGGTAGCTCCGGGACCGGAGGTGGCGATGCACACCCCGGTCCTGCCGGAGGAACGGGCATAGCCGTCGGCGGCGTGGGCGGCGTGCTGTTCATGGCTTACCAGAATATGCCGGATCTTGTCCCGGTACTTGAAGAGTTCGTCGTAGATATGGAGTACATAGCCCCCGGGGATGCCGAAGACCGTATCCACCCCTTCTTCAATAAGAGATTCCACCAGAATACGCGCGCCGGAACAGAGCATGTGTACTTTAACCCGCCAGGGCCTCCGCCACCGCCGCGCCCATCTTTCTGGTACCCGCCGGTTTTGTGGAACCCCGGGCGATGTCGGCGGTCCGGAGCCCTGCCTCCAACACAGCCGTTACCGCCGCCTCCACCGCCAGGGCTTCTTCTTCCAGGCCGAAGGAATACCGGAGCATCAGCGCCGCGGACAAGATCGCCCCCAGGGGGTTGGCCATATCCTTCCCCGCGATGTCCGGGGCGGAACCGTGGATGGGTTCGTAGATGCCGAAACGCTGCCCTCCAGAGGAAGCGCCAGGGGCGGCTCCAAGACTGGCAGAAGGCAGCATGCCGATGGAACCGGTCAGCGCAGAGGCTTCATCGCTTAAAATATCGCCAAAAAGATTGGAAGTAACAATCACGTCAAACTTACCGGGGGCTCTGACAAGCTGCATGGCGGCGTTGTCCACATAAAGAAAATCCACCGCCACACCGGGATAATCCCCCATTACCTCCCCGTTTACCTCCCTCCAGAGGCGGGATGTTTCCAGCACATTGGCCTTGTCCACCAGGGTGAGTTTTTTTCGGCGCCGCAGCGCCGCTTCATAGCCTGCCCGGAGGACCCGTTCAATTTCCACCGCGGAATAGCTTTCCATATCAAAGGCGGATCTGCCGTCTGCCCCGCGGCCCCGGTCGCCAAAGTAAAGGCCCCCGGTCAGTTCCCGCACTATCAGGAGATCAAAACCGTCCTGTACCAGCTCTTTTTTTAGGGGGCAGACATCCCTGAGCTGTGGACGAAGAACCGCGGGCCTCAGGTTGGCAAAAACCCCCAGTTCCTTGCGCAGATCCAGCAGAGCCCGCTCGGGCCGTCCGCTGCCGGGAAGATTATCCCACTGGGGGCCTCCCACCGCGCCCAGGAGGAGGGCGCCGCATTCCGCCGCCGCTTCCACCGTTCCCTCCGGCAGGGGAAGGCCGTATCTTTCAATGGCGGCGCCCCCCGCTTCAAGCATGGTAAAGGTAAAGCGGCGGCGGAATTTTTTTCCCGCGGCGGCAAGCACCTCCACCGCCGGAGCAATTACCTCCGGGCCTATGCCGTCTCCGGGGATAAGGGCGATCCTGTATTCATCCATGTTGCTTCTGTATACCGTATACCGTATTTTTCCGGTTCCCTCAATAGTGAATAAGGATCGCCGGTGGACAGGGATCCCAAAGCCATTATCCCGGGAAGGCCGGCAGGACCAGGGTAAACCGGCATCCGGTAATCCGGCCCTCTTTGTCTTTTTTACTCCCCAGGGAACAGCTTCCGCCTGAGGCTTCGGCAATTGCCTTGACAATGGCCAGTCCCAGGCCGGAATGTTGTTCCCTTTCCCCGTCGGGCCGTTCGGAATAGAACCGGTCAAAGTAGCGTCCGGCGTTTTCTTCCCGTATACCCGGCCCCTGGTCGTCAACGGTGATCCGCCATTCCGCGGCGTTTCCCCGGCCCGTAAGTTCCATGCCTACCCTGACCACGGCGCCGGGGGGCGAAAATGAAAGGGCGTTATCCATGGGATTACCCAGGGCCTGAATGAACCGGTCCGGGTTTATGCGGATCCCCGGCTTGACACCGTCCCCTGCGAAACCTTCCCCCGCTCCGAAGGACCTGCTGCTTCTGGCGGCATGCTCAAATACTACCGGAATTGTCCCCGATCCATAGCGTTCCAGAAACAGGGGAATAAATTCTTCCGGGTCAATACATTCCACAGGCTCCTGTTCCAGGGTATTGTCGATGCGGGAAAGTTCCCGGAGCCGCCCCAGAAGACGTTCCACCCGGCCTTCGTCGGCGGCGATTCCCGCCAGCAGTTTTTCTTCCTTTGCTGGAGAAGCGGCGGCCAGTTCGGCCCGGGCCCGGATAGCCGCCAGGGGATTTTTCAGTTCATGGAGCAGATCCGACGTAAAACGGTCAATAAAGGTGATCCGTTTTTCCAGCTTTTGGGAAAGGCCGTGGAGGCTCCGGGAAAGATCCCCTATTTCATCCCTTCGCTTGAGCCCTTTGAAGTGGCCTGAAAAATGGCCTGCCTTGTCCAGAACTCCCTCCGCTTCGGCTTTAAGTTTTTTTATGGGCCCGGTAATGGTAAGGGAAAGTCCCAGCGAAAGCACCAGGGACAGAACCAGGGAAACAAAAAAAATTCTGATAATATCCAGACGAAGCCGGTACAGGTTGAGGAGTATGCCGTAGGAAGACCGGGACACCAGTACCGCTCCCCGGACTGTTTCAGGCGCCGTGCCGGAAACAGGGATGGCGGAATAAAGATTTACCGACACCTGTCCTCCGGAAGAATAGCGGGTTGCCGCGCCGTAACGGCCCTCCAGGGCGGCTTCAATTTCCGGCCCCATCAGCACCCTTTGGCCCGAATAATGTTCCGCCCCGGAATAGGACGCCGCCGGGGGAAGCAGGATTTTTTTCAGGACCTTAAGGGGATACACGGCGATGTGGTAGAGAAAACTTGCATTGGGGGCGTCCGCTGGTCCGGCAGGACCGGCCTGGCCGGAGTCTTCGGAGATTTCCGGGGCCGCTTTTTTTGTTTCCCCGGCCTCCTCCGGCGTTTCCATTGCCCCAGGCGGCGTCAAAACGGCGGAATCCGCCAGAAGCCGGCCCCGGGTATCCACCACCCGGATCCGGGAATCGGTACGGCCCCGGAGGTTTTCCAGGATCCGCAGGGCTTCCGCCGCCAGTTCCCCTTCGCCGAAGCCCGACAGGGCGGAGGCAAAGATCCTGCCCTGCTGGATCATGGAATGTTCCTGAAAGGCAAGAAGCTGATTCTCGTAGGTATCCAGAACCAGGAGGCTTGCCATGGGAAGAAAAAGAATCAGCACGTTAAAAAGGAGGAGCCTGGAACTAAGGCTTCGGCCAGGGAAAGGTATGCCCCGCATCTTCACCGGTCTTTTCCCGGCGGTTCCGGGCGCAGATCGCGCCAGCGGTAGCCGAGGCCGTAGATCGCTTCCAGTTCGCCGAAACGGGGATCCAGGGCCAGGAATTTTTTCCGTATCCGTTTAATGTGGCTGTCCGCCGCCTTGTCGTTGGGGTAGCTGTCTTCTGGAAAGGCGGCGGCCATAAGCTGTTCCCGGGTCTTGATAAAGCCCGGCGGGAAAGAAAGGGTCCGAAGGATCCTGAATTCGGTTACGGTCAGATCCAGGGCCTTCCCCTTCCAGACAGCGGTAAAGCGTTCTTCATCCAGCGCAAGATCCGCCCGGCTTTCTCCGGAAGCCCTCCTGTTTTCCGCCGCGAAAGCCCCGGACCGGACCGGCAGTTCCCCTGCCCGCCTTAATCCCGCCCTGATCCGGGCCAGCAGTTCCCGGAGGCTGAAGGGTTTGCAGACATAATCGTCTCCTCCCGATTCCAGTCCCAGGATTCTGTCGATCTCCTCTTCCCGGGAAGAAAGAAAAATGACCGGCACAGCGGAACCGGCGGCGCGGATCCTTTTGCAAAGTTCGATGCCGTCCATACGGGGCATGGCAATGTCCAGCACCACCAGATCCGGCATGGTTCCGGACAAACGCCATGCCTCCCAGGCGGCCAGTCCGTCGCCATACTCATCCGCCGCAAGAAATTCCTTCTCCAGGGCCATGCGGATCACATCCCGGATATTTTTTTCATCATCCACCAGGGCAATACGGGGCATAACCGTAACCATAACGCAAAAAACCGGAAGGAGAAAGGCGTTTCCGCCCCCGGGCGTCAACGCCCGGTTTTGTTGAACTCCGGGCCGGACATCAAGTGATAACCCCCGTTTGACAGAACCGGACGGCTCCTCTATAGTGGGTCCCATGGACAAACAGAAAACCGGGTTTGGTCCCTACCTGGGGCTGACCCTGCTGATCGGTTTTGGCTTTCTTACCATGGGGCTTATGGATCCCCTCTACGATACCTACCTCCCTCTTTTTCTAAAGCGGTATATACAATCCAACGCCGCGGTGGGCGCCTTGATGACCCTGGATAATATCCTCCAGCTTTTTTTGATCCCAGTGATTGCCGTCTGGTCCGATCGTACCAGGACCCGTCTGGGCCGCCGGATGCCCTTTATTGTGGTCATGCTTCCCCTTTCGGCGATCCTCTTTAGCCTTATCCCTTCCATGGCAGCCCTGTCCCTGGCCTTTTTGGTGGGAATAATCTTCCTCTTTAACATCTTCAAAACGTCGGTCCGGGGGCCGGTGGTAGCTTTGATGCCCGATACGGTCCCCGCGGAATACCGTTCCGAAGCCAACGGGATGATCAACATGATGGGGGGAATTGGCCTGATTATCAGCACCCTGTTCCTTGCCAGACTGATGGAAAGCAGGATCCTCCCCGAAAATCTGCCCCCCGGTACTTTGCCTTTCGGCATTGCGGGGCTCTGTATTCTCGCGGCGGTTTTAATACTGGTTCTCTTTGTCCGGGAAAAGATCCCCGGGGGGGACGAAACCGGGGACAAGGTTCCGGTTCTGGCATCCCTGGATCGGATCTTCCGCAACAAAGACGGGGACGAAAAACGGCGCGGCGTTGGACGCATACTGATTTCCTTGTTTTGCTGGTTTCTGGCCTACGAGGGGATCAAGCCTTTCCTGGGGCTGTACCTGGTGGAAGCGGTGGGAACCGGCGAGGGAAGCGCCGCCCTAGCCCAGGGGGCCGCGGGAATTTCCGGGGTTGTCCTGGCGATCCCCTCCGGTTATCTGGCCCACAAGATTGGCCGGCGGCGGTTTATCCGCATCTGCCTGGCGATCCTCACGGTTATCCTTTTCATCCTTCCCCTAAGCAAAACCCTGGTGGTCTTCCTGGGCCTCATGTTCGTATACGGCGTTTTCTGGATCGGCGTGGTGGTCAATTCTTTTCCCATGCTGTGGCAAATGGCGGATTTTGGCACCCTGGGGATCTACACGGGGCTGTACTATACCTTTAGCCAGACGGCGGCGATCCTGGCCCCGCCCGTAACCGGCGCGGTGATTGACCTGGGAGGGTATCCAGGGCTGTTTATTTTTGGCGCCCTGGCAATGCTGGCGGCTTGGTTTATCATGGGCGGAGTAAAGGCGGGGGAAGCGGCGTAGGCCGCGCCTTTCCCGGGCTGCCCTTCTGGCCGGCTGCTCATTTATCGTTCATTGGACTTGTTCGCTAACCCGGCTGGTTATCGAACAAGTCCTGCAAAACGCTGCACATTTTGCTGTTTTTAGCGGAATTTATCCGGAAACTGAGGTTCCCGGATAACGCCCTTCATTTATGCACTACCGGCAATCGCATCAGCCAAAATTGCTTGCACCTCATAAATGTTTACGCTTTTATTAAATTTCTTTTCTATTGGGTTTTGCGATCCGGAAACCCATATCTTAAGTTCCGCGTCTAAATCAAGATGCCCGGCGGTCTCAACAGCAAACCGTATTATATTCCGGTACGGTATTGACTGCACTTCAACCTTTTTACCGGTGATCCCCTGTTTGTCAACCAAAATCAGGCGTTTTTTGGTGAAAATAAAATAGTCGCGGATTAGTTTGTACGCGACTTCTATGGTTTCATTTTGAGCTAACACAAAACCATATTCTTTGGTAACTTCTTCCACGGAAACGCCTGAAGCGTTACCCAGCAGACCAGACAAAAATCCCATTTTTAACCTCCACATGGATGGCAGTGTTGACGGAATCCTGTCCGCCGCCAGTTCCGCATATTTTCTTCGTCCAACGGACGGTTTTACCATGACACACTCTTTTGTGCCGCCCCGATGAAACATACTGGGGCAGGCCGTCCCTGCGCGGGTCCCCGCCGTGCTAGATATTACTTCTTACAAGATCACCCCGCCGCACTCACTTATCACCACTATAAGTCCATCTAAAACCTCCGGTATACCCCGCCGCCTTGAGCGCCGCCAGGGACGCGGAATCGAGGCTATCACAAGAAACAAATACGCCATTACCCCAGGTTCTGCCTGCAACAGGAGAAACAGAGACCGTTGTAAGGCTTTTGCAATAAGAAAACGCTCTATCCCCGATGGAGACAACACTGTCCGGTATGACCAGGCTCGTCAGTTTCTGGTTGTAAAATGATTCGGCTCCGATGGTCTTTACACCGCCGCCGATAGTTACGCTGGTTAGTTGATTACCGTAAAACGCGCTATCCCCGATGGAGACAACGCCGTCCGGTATGACCAGGCTTGTTAGTTCCTGGTTGGCAAAGGCGTTGGCTCCGATAGTCTTTACGCCGCCGCCCAAGGTTACGCTGGTTAGTTGATTACCGTAAAACGCGCCATCCCCTATGGAGACAACGCCGTCCGGTATGACCAGGCTCGTCAGTTTCTTTTCAGAAAATGCCGCCGCCCCGATGGACGTTACGCTGTTCGGAATAAGCACACGTTCTACTGATTTTCCGGAGAAGGTCTTGGAGTCTATGTATTTTACCGCCAGTCCGTTGACTTTTTCCGGTATCCGTATAGCTGAAGACTCACCGGTATACCCAATGAGCGCCGCGCCCCAGCGCGTCGCGATATACTCAAAATCCCCGTCTTTACCCGGCGCACGGTATTTGAGGTCCGGGGTATACGTTCCCGCCTTCATGTCGTTACATACATAATCCGCGAACAGGTTCTTCCCGCGCTCGCCGATATTGTTAGTACGCTCTTCCATTGACCAAGGTTCGTCATCTTCCTGGATAAAAGAAGACTTATGAAAAGAAAAATACGAACCCAAAGTAACGCTGGTCAGCTGCTTGTTCCGGGCAAAGGCGTATTCGCCTATCCTCGTATCGGTGCCGGAAAGCGCGATTTTTGCCAGCAGGTTATGGGAAAACGCCCGCCCGCCAATCGATTTTACCGTGTCGGGAAGGGTAAGGCTCGCGAGGCTGTTGTCCTTGAACGCATTTTCCCCTATGGACACCAGAGCCTTGCCAAAGGTAACGCTGGTCAATTTGTTGGTCTCAAAGGCGTATGCACCGATGCTTGTTACGCTGTCGGGGATGGTAACGCCGGTCAGTTTGTCCTGCTTGGCAAATGCCCGCTTGCCGATAGCCGTTACCGGCTTTCCGCCAATGGCGGCGGGTATCTTGACCACACTGTCCCAGCCCACATACTTGGTGATGGTTACGCTGCCGTCCACATTCGCCTCTGTTTCAAAGTCGCTCTCCGCGCTCTGCGCGAAAAGGGCTGTCCCGATACAGAACAGCACGCCAAAAATAAAAAACTTTTTCATAGTGCACAATTCCTTTGGCGGCAGCGCACCGCGGGGCGCCGCGAATTCCGCCGTCTTGCTTGGTATGTTCACCGCTCAAGCGGTTATTTCCTCTATAATGGGTACGCTCGCCGGAATAAGCGTCCGCCCTTATGCAATCCTTGTTGGATTACATTCCCCATCCTTGTTGGATTGCGATCTCAATCCTTGATCGTTTCGTATAAGGCCGTATTGCAATTATCCATGTTGGGCTTGTTGATTATATGATCCTTGTAGTAGTAGGTAACGCCGCTTTGCATCTTGTCAAGAATATTCCGCAAGGTTTTTTTCGTGTCTATCATGTCAGGGAATAACTCCATAACATCCCACTGGTTATTGCCTTCCAGATACATGGTATAGGAAGTCATATCCGAATCGGCGTCCAGCGCCCACGCGCCTTCCGAATAGAACGACATCTTTGTCCCGTAAAAACTTAACGTATGGAATTTTCCGTTATTGTTTGAGACGATGACATAATAACTGTGCGTCAACAGCTTTGTCCGCTTAAATTGAAATGATATACCGGTTCTGACAAAAGCTTTCATCGAATACTGTTCCCAAGAAGCAAGCATGTCTTCCAGCAGACGCCGTACCTCGACTTCATTGTTCAAAATAGCCGGCCCGTTGTCTTTATCTACGGAAGCCAGATACAGACCGGCCTGAATACTCGAACACGACATGAATAGTCCGGCCATAAGCGCGCCGCATACCAGCAGAGCTCTCATGCCTGAGAGCCGCCCCCTATCGCTATCCGGCACTGCTCATCGTCAGGAAGAGCTGCGGGAATCCGGTCGTCGTTGTGCATCATTAAGTTTTCTCCTTCTTTTGGCAAACTATCCCTGCCGCCCTTATACAAAGACGGCCGCAAGCCGGATATCCGGCATTTCACTCCCGGGCTTGTTTCATATCCGGCCGGTTATGAAACAACGCTTGTATTGACAGACGTTCTTTTCTGTCCGAAACCGGCGGGGTAGTTCACTCTGTCAGCCTTTGACAGTATATTCTGTCAGTTCCGGACAGACTCCTCTGTCTCTCCTGGACAGAGTTCTCTGTCGGTATTGGACAGATAACGCTGTCCAATACGGCCGGTTACTTCATACCACCGTCAGTACGGGTTCCGCCGTGATCGTCCGCGCTTCTTTGAGCGGTTTGGTACCGTTGGTAAAGCAGGTTACTACTTCCAGCTTGTACGTCCCCGCAGGAAGCGCGGGAATAATGCCGAAGAGCTCCGCGCTCCGGTTGATCCCCAAACGTTCACCGACTTTGATCCGTGAGCCGTCCGCCTGGCTGACAAACCACACGCCGCACGCCGGATCGTCCCCCTCTACCTTTATCTTGTGCCCGAGTATCTGCGCCATGTTCCCCGGCGTCAGGGCGCTGTTGACGCTTTCCGTGTGTACGTCAAGGATTTCGTCAATGTACGCGCCGTCCCCGGCCAGTCCCTCATTCTCGATCTTTACTTTGAGGAGCAGTTCTTTGAGATGCCGGAGCGTTCTAAAGGCCACATGGAGGTTTTCCGCGCCGATGTGGTCGTTCGCCCCGTGGTAGGTGCCTGAAATGCGGGTATGCAGGGAGCAGAAGCCCCCTAACTGCACGGAAAAGCCGTCCAAAAGCTGGTAGATGATCTCGTTGATAAAGACATGGGCGTGTTCTACCAGGTCTTCGTACTGCCCGGTAAAGCCGCCCCGGTTCTTCGCCGCCGCGCACACGTCCTCGATAGACAGGGGAGCCTCCGCCTTTGCCCGGGCCACATACGCGCCCTCGCCCTTGCCCAGGTAGTTGGGATAGAGCTTTGCCTCGATTTTGTGCAGAACCTCGTTACTCTCGTCAATAATAGCCATAGAAGCCTCCTTGTGTGCGAATAGTTATGTCCTTGAGAAAAGCGGGAATAAGCCGCGTTGCTGCAGTATGAGGAAAAGCGGGAAGAAAACCGGAGGGGATTGTTCCCCTGTAGGCAGACGTATCCCTGTTAGATGAACGTACTCTGTATATGAGAGAGAGAGAGAGAGAGAGAGAGAGAGAGAGAGA
>JAITHE010000075.1 GCA_031280125.1 Treponema sp. | reverse complement strand
ACATTCAAAGATCCCGGTAATCCGCCCTTGTTTTATCTGTTATTGCGCTTGTGGTATGAACTATTCGGCTGGTCGGAAGCGTCAGGCCGGATGCTTTCTGTGGTTATTGGCCTGGCGGGAATTGTATCGCTGTACTGGTTTGTAAAGCCGGTTTGCGGCAGGAAGCACGCTTTTTTATCCGCGTTTTTGCTGACGGCAAGTATATCCCACATTGGATATTCAAACCAAATGCGGGCAGCTATTCTTGTGATGACCCTCGTACCGGTGGTTTCGCGGCTGTTTTTCTGTCTGTTGGAGAGGGGCGGCATAAAACTATATGTGCTGTATATCCTGGCGGGAGGCGCGCTGGTGAACACCCATTATTACGGCATATTGCTGATAGGTTTCAATTTTTTCTATTATGCGTATGCGGCAATAAACCAAAAACACTTATTCACCACAAAGACCGCTGCTTTTTTGGCGGTTCATGGCATGATTGCCCTGTCTTTGCTGCCCTTTTTTGCTATCACCGCGTTTCAGAAAGCCCTTTTGAACGGTACTTTCAATACATGGATTCCAAGGACGGATAAGACATATTTTATAGCGTTTATCAGGATTTTTCTGATGTGCCTTTTTATTTCCGTTATAAAACGCCGGTCAAAGACGGTACGCGCCGTACTGGACCGGTATGGCGGAATTTGTGAGTATGCGGTCTATGCTTCTTCTTTTATATTCATAACGGCCTATATTGTTTCACTGAAACGTCCTATTCTTACTTCTCGCTATCTTTCAATATGCCTTCCGCTTGTCTTTTCTGCCGTACCTGCGGCTGTTTTTTACGGGCGGCCCAGGGAAAAAGCGGACGCCGTTATCCGGTTTTTGATGGTTTTTGTTCTTATAAACTTTTCATGTCATTTTGGATATTTTGGCGGCAGGGAAAGTGACGTATACAAAGAAGCCCAGGAATATATAAGCGCGGATGCCGCCGCCCATTCGGTACGGGCAGCGGAATTAAACGACAGCGATCCATCTTATTATAATCTGGCAAAAATTACTCCCTTTACCGGCGAAGGAGAATACGATGTGGTGTATCTTAATCCCCTGCATATTCATAACGGTATGAAAGATATGCTGCGAAGGTTGTCCGATGCGGGTCTGGACGGTGAAGATATTTTATGGATACGAACAACCCGGGGGAAATTTATACTAAAAAAGTACCTGGCTGGAAATACCGGCAGTTAGCGCCTGCTTCCCATACTATTCCCGCCTGTGCGGTTTTCTCCGCCATATATGGGGACTTGACGAAGTATCGGCCAGAACAAAGATGTCGCCGCTTCGCCGGCCAGGAAAATTGAGCGCTTCAAGGCGGTACAGCGGCAAAACCGCATAGACGAGCGCTGTCCTTCCGGATATGATACAGAAATGGATCAGCACAAACGAACCGCCACCTGCGGAGAACTGCGAAGGGCCGACGCGGGAAAAACCGTAACCTTGAACGGCTGGGTGAACCGCCGCCGGGATCACGGCGGCATTGTCTTTATCAATCTCCGGGACCGTTACGGCATTACCCAGACGGTGATCGGCGAAGACGCCCCGGCGGAACTGGCGGCGGCGGCGGCGGAACTTCGCAACGAATACTGCATCGCCGTGGAAGGCTTTGTCAGGCTCAGGCCGGATTCTATGGTTAACCCCGCCATGCCCACCGGCGAAATTGAAGTGGCGGTACAAAGTCTTGTTATTCTTAACCGGTGCGAGGTGCTGCCCTTTCAGATTGATGAAGAAACCAAAGCCGGCGAGGACCTGCGCCTCTCTTACCGCTACCTGGACCTCCGCTCCGGGGGAATGCAGCGGCGGATCCGCCTGCGCCACGAGGCGGCTTTTGCTGTCCGGGAGTGGATGAACAGCCAGGGTTTTTACGAAATCGAAACTCCCACCTTTATCCGTTCTACCCCCGAAGGGGCCAGGGATTATCTTGTACCCTCCCGGCTCTATCCGGGTAAGTTCTACGCCCTCCCCCAGTCTCCCCAGCTTTACAAACAGCTTCTTATGGCTTCGGGGTTCGACAGGTACTTTCAAATTGCCCGGTGTTACCGGGACGAAGACGCCCGGGGAGACCGCCAGCCCGAATTTACCCAAATCGATATCGAGATGAGTTTTGTAAGCCGGGACGATGTGCTTGCCATGACCGAAGGTCTCATGGGCCATGTATTCAAAAAAGTTTTGGGGCTTGACCTTCCCCCCCGGTTCAAACGCCTCGGTTACGAAGAGGCCATGGAAACCTACGGTACCGATAAGCCGGATCTGCGGTTTAATCTTCCCCTGCGGGATTTTGCCCCCTACGCCGCCGCGGGAAATTTCCAGGCCCTCAAGGATTCCCTGGCGGCGGGCGGCGCGGTCAAGGCCCTGGTGGTTCCCGCGGCGCTGATGACCCCCCCCTATTCCCGCAGGCAAATAGAGGAACTGGAAGCCCACGCAAAAATCTACAAGGCCCGGGGTCTGGCCTGGATGAAAGTCGCCGCATCTGCCGGTAATGCCGTCAACAGCGGCGGGGCCGGGGAAACGCCATTACTGGAAGGGGGGATCTCCAAATTTTTTACCGGCCAGGAAGCGGCTATTGCGAAGGGCCTGGAAGCCGGTCCCGGCGACCTGATCCTTATCACCGCCGACGCTAAACGCAAGATCGCCAACATTGCCCTGGGGGCGGTGCGCAGCAAATTGGGCAAAGACCTGGGTCTTATCGGCGGAGCGGGGGCCGTACAGCCGGACAGCGCCGGAACCGGAGCGGATATGCCGGAAGATGCCGCCGTTCCGGGCCCCTTCGCATTTGTGTGGATTGTGGATTTTCCCCTTTTTGAGTACGACGAAGAAGCGGGCCGCTGGAAAGCGGCGCACCACATGTTTTCGTGTCCCCAGGAACAGTACCACGCGGCCCTGGAGCAGGATCCCGGCGCAGTTAAGGGGGATCTTTACGATTTGGTCCTCAACGGTTATGAACTGGCTTCGGGTTCCATCAGAATCCACGACCCAGAACTACAGCGGCGGATCTTTTCTATTGTGGGGATCGGCCCGGAGGAAGCGGAAGCCAAGTTTGGGTTTTTGACCAACGCCTTCAAGTATGGCGCGCCTCCCCACGGCGGCATCGCCCCCGGCCTGGACCGGCTGGTGATGCTCATGGCGGGGGAAACTTCGATCAAGGAAGTGATCGCGTTTCCCAAAAATTCCTTCGCCGTAAACCCCATGGACAACTGTCCCGGCGGGGTGGAACAAAAGCAGCTGGATGAACTGCATCTTGCGGTAAAACCCGGCCTGGTAAGCTGAAGCCGGACAGGTATAAAATAGGGTTGTTCGGAAACCTCAGTTTCCGAACCAATTCCGCTGAAAAACAGCAAAATGTGTAACATTTTGCAAGACTTGTTCGCCGGACCGCATGTCCGCAACCAACAGGGTTATCGAACAAGTCCAATAAAGGCAGGTGGTTATGAAAAAGCATGGCATGTGGAAACTGTTTGCGGCGCTGATTATAACAACGCGGCTTGGCGCTCAAGAAAGCGGCAGGCAGGACGTGGAATCCAGCACTAAACTCGAATTTCTTGTGTCAAGTTCGCCGGAAATGCAAATCGGCGTTATTCAAGAATTCGTATTCCCGTTTTTGCGGGGAGACGAGCCGCTCAATAAGACCAATGGCATGGCGCTTCAACTGGCGGGTTATCTTACGCCGTTTACGCTTGAAAGTTCCGCCGCGGCTGTGTGGACCCCTGCCCCGTTTTTCAGCGTAAGCCTGGGAGGCTGGGCAGGAATAGGCTGGAATTACAGCATCCAGGATATGGTTACATTTAAGGGAATGGGTTTGTATTACAGCGACGGCGCCGATGAATGGACAGAAGGATCGGGATTGGACGGTGTGGTATGGAAATTTCATGCGGGCGCCACCGTTCAGTTTGATCTTGCCGCGTTTTGGCCCGGAGACTGGCATCATGTTGTTGTACGGAGCTATCACGAAATTCATTACCGGGCGTACAGCGGAGCTGAAGGCGGCGAATGGTGGTACTGGAAAATGGATGATGGAATAAATCAAAATGCGTTCCGCTATCATTTTACCGTATTTGCCGGTTACGCCATGCCGGTATTTCTTGATTTGGCCGGTTTCTACATTGAGGGCACAGCACAGTTTTTTAATCCCGCCGCGGGCAAAAGAATTGAAGGACAGGGGGTTGGCCTTGAACTTTCGCTTTTACTTAATTTTAGGATCACCGATCGCTTTTCGATTTTAACGCGCACCCGGATTAAACATAAACTGGAACACCCCATTACCGGTGATTTTAAGCGTACCTGGGCTTTTAACGGCATTGCGGCGGCCGCTACGCTTATTCTGTAACGGCGGCAGCCAGGGAAACCGGCTCTTTTTACGCAGCGCCGCGGGGTCCTGCAATCTTGGGGTTATTCTGTTTGGATTGTAACTCCCCCAAAAATCCGGCAAGCCAGGGGGTATCCGGAATTGACCCGCCGCATATCCGGCAATGCCGGACATGCGGCGGGCGGGGATCATTGCTTCCGGCGGAAGACGGCTGGGGACCGGCGGTTTACCTGATTGGGGATGCCGCCTGTCTGCCGTGCCGCCCCCTGCATCAAGCTGCGGTTAAAACACCGCCGCTTCCAGTTCCTGCTCGGGAATTTCCAGATCCCCCGGCGGAACAGAAATATCCGCTCCGTGTCCGGTCTCCATGGCCGCAGGTTCCGTAAGGGTTTCTGTTGTTTCGCCCTTTTTAAATTCGGGCCGGAATTCTACATGTTCCGCCACAATGGTTACCTTGGAATGGGGCTTTCCATCGGAACCGTTCCACCGTTCCTGTTTAAGCCTGCCCACAACCCGGGCTCCCCTGCCCTTGTGGCCCAGGTTATAGCAGTTGTCCGCCAGCTTTGCCCAGGTTTCCACATCAAAAAAGCCCACTTCCTTTTCCAATCCCGAATCTTGTTTGAAGAAACGGTTGGAGGCAAGGGTAAAAGTACATACCGGCGTTCCCTTGGGCGTAGACCGGTACAGGGGGTCCCTGACCAGGTTACCTTCGATTAAAATTGAATTGAGGTTATTCATAATGCCTCCGCAATACAGGATCCGGCGGACCCAGGGTCCTCCGTACAGGGATTGCCCCTGCGTTTACCTATATGACGCGGAGATGTTTACCGCTTTATCCGCCGCCGGCGCGCGGGACCCTCCAAACAGGAAAGGTGATTTTTACTGCCCGGCCCGGAGGCGGAACGGGCCGTTCGGGGTAAAATGATCCAGCGCTCCCCGGCTTCCCGCGGCGGTTCTATCGGCAAAGATAAAAACCGCCTTTGCCCCGGAAGCTTCCGCCAGGGCGGCGCCCTTTTCATAACCCAGGACAAAGCAGGCGGTAGACAGGGCGTCGGCGTCGGCGGCGGAAAGCGCGGTAAGGGTTACCGAAAGGAGATCCGGCGTCCGTTCCGCGGGCCGCCCCGTGGCAGGATCCATAATATGGTGGTAGCGCCTGCCGCCGGGGCCGGTAAAGTACCGTTCGTAGATTCCAGAGGTAACCGCCGCGGCGCCGCTCAATTCCAGAATACCCGCATAGATCCCCCGGTCCTCCAGGGGGTCCTGGATTCCAATGCGCCAGGGTACGCCGGTCCCGGCGGTAAGCCGCGGGTTCGCCGCCGTTCCGGCCCGGTTTCCCCAGGCATAGATATTCCCCCCCAGGTCGATGATTGCCCGGGGCACTTCCGTTTCCCGCAGAATCAGGATCAGTTCGTCCGCGGCATAACCTTTGGCGATGGCCCCCAGATCCAGGGCCATGCCGGGCCGGGCAAGGAAGGCGCTTCCACCGGAGAGGATCAGATCCCGCCAGCCGGTTAGTTCCAGGGCGGCGCGGATTTCATCATCCCCGGGGACCCGGGGATGTTCCGTACCGATACCCCAGAGCCGTACCAGGGGACCCAGGGTAGGATCAAAGGCTCCCCCGGAGGCTTCGGCAAAGTGCAGGGCCCGTTCCAGGACGGCGAAAAGTTCCGGAGAAATCCTGACAGGAGCAATCCCCGCCCCGCGGTTTACCGCCGCTGTTTCGGAATCATCCCGGTGAACGCTGAAAATCCTGTCCAGTGCGGCCAGCCGGGTAAAAAGCCGGTCGTAGAGCGCGGCGCTCCCCGATTCATACAGATCGATGCGGCAAAAAGTACCCAGCACATATTCCGACCGGGCCCCCGGAGGAGCCGGTCCGCCGCAGGCAGCGGGCAGAAACAACGCGGCAATAAAAATCAGTGCGGCCGGGGATCTTCTTGCAATCAAATCCATTATGGAATATCATACAAGTATGGCTGATGACAATACCGATTTAGTGGGGAAAAAGATTTTCTTTATCCATCCATCGGTTTTTGTACAGAACGATATTATCGGAGAACTGGCCCAGCAGGAATACGAAGTTTATATTGCCCGGGACGAGCAGAAGCTTCAGCGGGTTTTAAGGAAATACCCCGGCTCCATTGTATTTGCCAGCATAGAAGAGACCCTCTCTCCAGGTAAATGGGAAACCTGGATCCGGCAGATCATGACCGACAAGGCCGCCGGGGATGTCCCCATTGGGGTGCTTTCAAATACCGGCAACGAGGATTTCCGCCGGCTCTACCTTAACACCCTCAAGGTACCCTGCGGCTTTATTTCCCTTAGAACCGACGCCTCCGCAGTAACAAAGACCCTGCTGGAAATACTCAAAACGGCGGATGCCAAGGGCCGGCGCAAGTACATCCGGGCCGATACCCGGGGTGAAACCATGACCACCATCAACTTTCCCTGCAACGGGGACTTGGTCAACGGCGAGATCCGGGACATCAGCGTGGTGGGCCTTTCCTGCGTTTTCTCCGAGGACCCGGAACTGGAAAAAAACGCCCTTTTTTCGGATATCCAGATCAAGCTTCAAAGCGCCCTTCTTAAAGCAGAGGGGATTGTGTTCGGTTCCCGCATGGAAGGGAACGAGAAGATCTACGTGCTTGTGTTTACCCAGAAGATCGATCCCGCGGTACGGACCAAAATTAAAACCTATATCCAGAAAAACCTTCAGTCCAGGATGGATGCGGAGTTGAAGTAGCCCTGCCATACCGGCAGCCCTGGACATACCAGGAAAAGCGGCAGGGACGCCGCCAAGGGAACCCTAACCGAAAAACAGCATGGGCCGCTATAGATGCTATCCAGCTACGCCGGATAACGGGCGGCTGGAATAATGTCCCAAGGTTTTGGCTTTGTCAAAACTCCTAACCCGAACAACAGCAGGGATGCTGTTGTTCGGCGGCGAGATGCCCCAAATAGAAAATGTTACCAAGACTAAAGCCGCTCCAGTGTCTGCTTACGGTTTGCCTGGGCAAGCCGCTGACGCAGACGGAGAATGGCCTTATTGACACTATGCTGTAACACAACCGGATTGTAAAGGGCGTACTGAGCGGCCAGAGCGTCCTTGATCCCCCGGGCAGATCCCCAGACGCAAGCAGCCGCTGAAAGGGACTGCAGGGCCGGTCATACCCTTTGATTTCTGTGGATCCGATCCTGGTTTTACTTTTGAGCTTTTGGGCAGGCATGAAAAAGTTAAGCAGGGGGACCAGAGGGCAGTAGACGGCGGCAAGGAGGGCCTGTTCCTTAAGGCCCGCGAGGTGGTCATAGCCTGAGTATTCGCGGACGCAGGGTTGTTGCTTGCGCAACAATTATATGTGTTTTTCTGCTCGACAAAACAGTTATCGTTTTTTTGTGGCTGCGGGTAAACGTGAGGCGTTCTTGTGTGCACCAGATTTCGGCGGCCTTGTTGAACCCCAACCAAGCCCGCAGGGCGCAGGTTCCCCTCTTGATAAACTCCTCTGTTTTATGTCAAGAGGCCTGTAACAAGGACTCCCATCCCGCCAATTTGCAGCGATAAAACTTCTTCGCCAATTCCCCCCGGGCGGCATCGGCGTACATCTGGCGGCGTTTCGCCAGTACCCACATCAATGCCGCCATCCGCCGCGCTATCGCTGCCGCGCTCTTCGTCTTGCTCATCCGTCCCGAAAGCGCCAGAAACTTTTCCTTAAGCCGGCCTCCCCCGGAACTCCGGCTCAGCGCCCACGCCGGCCCTACTCCGGGTATCGACATGATATACGGCGCCGCCTCGCTTTCCCTCACGATCTCCGCTATCTTTTCCGCATATACCGCCAGTTCCGCCTCTACCACTCCAAGCTCCCGCTCGATGCTTTCCGCTATCCTCTTCAGCG
>JAITHE010000074.1 GCA_031280125.1 Treponema sp. | reverse complement strand
AGCCGCCTTTCCGAGGACGACCGGCGGCTTCAGGCTTCCCGCTGTATGGACTGCGGGGTGCCCTTCTGCCACTGGGCCTGCCCCCTGGCCAACGTCATGCCCGAATGGCAGGACCGGCTCTTCCGGGACGACTGGGCCGGGGCCTGGGCCCTTTTGGAAGATACCAACCCCTTTCCGGAATTTACCGGCCGGGTCTGCCCCGCCCTCTGCGAAGCGTCCTGCGTCCTGGGGGCCAACGACGAGCCGGTAACAATCCGGCAGAACGAACTAGCGGTGATCGAAAGGGCCTTTGAATCGGGGCTGGTGATCCCCCGGCCTCCGGCCCGGCGGAACGGAAAAAAAGTCGCCGTCGTGGGAGCCGGCCCGGCAGGACTTTCCGCCGCCCGGTACCTTAACCACGCCGGATTTTCCGTTACCCTCTACGAGGCGGATCGCAAGGCCGGGGGCTACCTCCGTTACGGCATCCCCGACTTTAAGCTGGACAAAAGTTTTATCGACCGCCGCATCGCTCTTATGGAAGCCGAAGGAGTGATCTTTAAAACCGGCGTCCGGGCCGGTGACGGCCGTTATGGTTTCGGCCTCCCCGGTAACGGCCATGCGGCAAGCGGACAGTCAGCGGCAGACAGCCATGTGGCGGAAATCATCAACCCCAAAGAACTGGAACAAAACTACGACCTGATCCTCCTTACCATCGGCGCCAGGGAACCCCGGGACATGAAGGTTCCCGGCCGGGAACTGTCCGGTATCGTTCAGGCCCTGGATTTCCTCTCCCTGCAGAACCGGGCCATCGGCGGAGAAAACGACCGGCAGGATATTGTTGCCTATGGCAAGCGGGTCCTCGTTATCGGCGGCGGCGACACCGGAGCGGACTGCGTGGGCACCGCCAACCGC
The DNA here is from genome assembly GCA_031280125.1 of Treponema sp. Lineage (GTDB taxonomy): Bacteria > Spirochaetota > Spirochaetia > Treponematales > Breznakiellaceae > JAITHE01. The sequence continues at coordinate 11,789 of JAITHE010000074.1, read as the reverse complement.
CAGGGGGCCAAGGAAGTAACCCAGATAGAGGTCCTTCCCAAACCGCCGGAACACCGGTCCCCGGAAGAACCCTGGCCGCTCTGGCCCCGGGTACTCAAGACCTCCAGTTCTCACCTGGAAGGAGGGCAGCGGCTTTGGTCGGTTAATACCATATCATTTGCGGGAACCGGAACAGTCAGCGCGGCGCGGCTTTGCCGGGTGGAATGGGTCCTTAAAGAGGATCGTCCGGTGATGACCAAAATCCCCGGTACGGACTTCGATATCGCCGCGGATCTTGTACTCCTTGCCATGGGCTTTACCCATGTGGTACAGCAGGGCCTGGTCAAGGACCTGGGGCTTGAAACCGATGAGCGGGGCAATATCCGCACCCGGGGCAGTTTTCATACCTCGAACCCCAAGGTCTGGGCTGCCGGAGATTCCCGGAACGGGGCAAGCCTCGTAGTCCGGGCCCTGGCGGACGGTCAGGCCGCGGCGGAGGCAATCTGCGCCCATCTGGACGCATAAAAACTTACATACAAGGCAGATGCCATGGAACAGACACAAGACACCAGGTTTGATCCCCGCGCCATTAAGGCCCTGGCCTTCGACCTGGATGGAACCCTCCTCCGGCCCGATAAATCCGTCAGCGCCCGGACCCTCCGGGCCCTCCGTTCCTGCATGGACCAGGGTATAAAGCTTATCATCACCACAGGCCGGGCCCGGGAATCCGGGGAAGTGTACCGGAAACTCATCGGCATGACAGGTCCCCAAGTGTACTATAATGGAGCGGAAGTGGCCGATACCGAAGCGGACAAAATCATCCACCTGGAACTGCTCTCCCCCGAACCGGCCCTGTTCTGCGTCCGGCTCGCCCGGGAACGGGACCTCTATTACCAGGTGTATTTTCCCGCCGGAATCGCCGGCGAAGGGGAAGTCCTCATGGCCGACCGGATTTCCGAAGAAGCAGAACAGTACCGGCAGTCCAACAAGATCCCCGTGGCGGAAGGCGACCTGGAAGAGGCCCTTTCCCGGCCCGGACTCCCCGGCGTTATCAAGGGAATGTTTATTACCGCCGGGGAAAACCAGGAAAAAATCCGCCCCATCCTGCGGAAACGGTACGGCGATTCCCTGTGTATCGTCAACTCTTCCCCGGTTTTCTGTGAAACCCTTGCTCCCGGCGCCTCCAAGGGAACGGGTCTTTCCCGGGCCCTCCGTTACCTGGGCCTTAAGCCGGAAGAAACCATCGCCTTTGGGGATGAAGAAAACGATCTCCCCCTCTTTGCCGCCGCCGGATTTTCCGCTGCCCCTGCCAATGCCATCCCCAAAGTACAGGCCGCCGCCCGTTTCCATATTCCCGCCAACGCCGATGACGGGGTGGCCGTTTTCCTGGAGGAATACCTGTTGGCCGTTTGAATTGACAGTCCGGCAAGAAAGCGGCATAATAAAATATATAATCCCTGGGTTTTGGGGAGGTACAAGCTATGGAAGAAAATGACACCGTCAAAATGCTGGAAGCAGGGGCCGGGGCTCTCAAGGATCAGCATCAAAAAATAACTACCTTGACTACAGAACTTTATGCCCATGTTACGGGGGATGATGAAGAAGAAAACAAATACTTTGGCGAAACCATACCGGATGCGGTAAAGCTTTTTACTGCCCATTTCAAGACCCAGGAAAATCTTATGGTCCTTATAAAGGCATCCCCCGAAGAGTGGGATGGGCACAAAAAGGACCACAGGGAATTCCTTGCTTCCATTAATGAGCATGTTACGCGGTTTCGGGCGACCAAATGCGCGGATCTTTTGGTGGTTGCAAGCTATACCAAGAGGTGGGTTTTGGATCATGCCAAAAAGTACGATAAAACATACGCCGAATATTTTAACAAACTCATCGAGGGCACGGGCATAGAAGCCCTGCAGGTATAGCCTGCTTAAAGCGGGGCTGCTTTTTCCGCTTCCTGCAAAGCCCAGAGTCCCCGCCTGCCTGCCCGGGCTTCCCGTTCCAGGGCCCGGAATTCTTCCAGAAAATGAAAACTAAACCGGGTATAGGCGTGGCCGTAGCCCTGCCGGATAAGCTGCGCGTTGTGGCAGCCCTGGTCCGGGGTGTATACGTAGGCCAAAAGCCGTCCATAACGATCCCGAAGATCCCAATCAAAGGCCAAATACACCGTTTTACCCAGAAGCCGGGCTTTGGTAAAATCACTGGCTTCTTTTCCAAAGGCTTCCACTTCCCGCCGGGGATGGACCGTTTCCGGGGTATCCACTCCGATAAGGCGGATGGTTTCCACCGCCTTGATCCCCGCCGGCGGGCCGGTTATCCGTACCCGGATGGTATCGCCATCCACAGAATCCACCGCCTCCGCCTGCAAAAGCCGGGAAAGATCCGCTTCTCCGCTGCGGGAAATACCGGCGGCGTTGACCCGGTACAGGCCGCCGGAAATTGCCGCCGCTCCGGCAGGGCTGTTTCCGGATCCTCCGGCGGCGCCGCCGGACAAAACCGGCGGCTTGCAGAGGGCACAGGGTTCATAGCCGGACTTGACCGCATCGGCCAAGGGAATCGCCAGGCGGGAATTCCTGAGGGAACTACACTGGGACAGGTGGTATTTGGCGCCCGATTTGGTAATATATACGGTGATGTTTCCTTGGGCCCGGCAGGAAGAGCCCGCAATCAGCAGGAGAAGCCCCAGGATCGCGGTACGTTTTTCCATGGCCCATCATACCAGCAGGGGGGGAATGTTTCCAGATGGCTGTTCGTACTCAGTACCTTTGGGATACCCCGGCGCCGGGAACGGATAAGCCTAAGGTGGCGGAAAACTCCGCCGGAGTCCGCTTCCCGTATCGCCTGTATGGCACTGACCAACCCCCGCGCATACTCAGGCTTCCGTTTCGGAGAGGTTGGTTTATTTTCCAGTGTGGATAACCGCTTCGGATCATACCGCTTTTTCCAGCGGTAGAAATATGAGCGGTGTATGCCGAAGTGCCGGCATGTCAGAGACACCTCCGGCTTTCCCGTTGGGCAAAAGCGCGGCGACGTGTTCCGGTACTTCCCGTCCTGTTCCTATGGTATATACTGATTTGGTATGATCGGCGTAATTAACTATGGCGCGGGGAATCTCGGTTCGGTGATGAATGCCCTGGGGCGGCTGGGGGCGGCAGCCCGGTTCGCGGCGGGGCCGGAGAAACTGTCGCTTTCCTCCGGTGGAAATACCAGAGGTTTTGACCGGATTATCTTTCCCGGGGACGGCCACTTTGCCACCGCCATGGCGGCGCTGAAACAATCCGGCTATGCCCAGGCGCTGCGGGAATGGATCGCTGCGGACCGGCCCTTTCTGGGAATCTGTATCGGTCTCCAGTTATTGTTTGATTGGTCAGAAGAGGCTCAATCCGGCTGCGCCGAATCGCAGCGGAGGTCCGGCGCGCCCATACCTCCGGGGAAGGATCCGGCGGCGGGGCTGGGGGTGATTCCCGGCGGCGTACTGCGCTTTCCGGGCCGCAAGGTACCCCAAATCGGATGGAACCAAACTGCCGCCCGGCCGGGTTCCCGGCTTTTCAGGGGTTTGCCGGATAATTCATTTTTCTACTACATCCATTCCTATTACGCCGTCCCTGCGGATCCTTCCGTTACCGCCGCCGAGGCCGAATACTATGTGCGGTACTGTTCCGCGGTGGAACGGGGGGCCCTGGCGGCGGTACAGTTCCATCCGGAAAAATCCGGAGCGGCAGGGATCAAGCTGCTGGAAAACTGGCTTTCGTCCTAAACAGACCGCCGCCGTGCTTCTTTAATCTGTAACTGCCGGAACATTTCTTGCTCAATGTTTTCCTTGCATGGTAGGATACGGGCGGAGAAGCAATGCAAGCCAAACGGATCATCCCCTGCCTGGATGTGGACGGCGGCAGGGTGGTAAAGGGAATCAAGTTCAAGGGGATCAGGGACGCTGGAGACCCGGTAGAATTGGCCCGGCGCTACAACCGCGAAGGGGCCGATGAGCTGACTTTTTTGGATATAGGCGCATCATACAAAAGCCGGGCCACCCTGCTGGAAGTGGTCCAACAGGTAGCGGCGGAAGTGTTTATTCCCCTTTGCGTGGGCGGCGGTATCCGGACCCTCCAGGATATGCGGGATGCAATGAACGCCGGGGCCGACAAGGTATCGGTCTGTACGGCTGCCCTCAAGCGGCCGGAATTACTGAGTGAAATGGCCGCCGCCTACGGAAGCCAGTGTGTGGTACTTTCCATTGACGCCGCCCGGGCCTCCGGTCCCGGCGGGACAGCGGTCTGGCATGCATGGTCCCACGGCGGCAGAACCTGCACGGGTCTGGATGCTGCGGCTTGGGCGGTACGGGCGGTGAAACTGGGAGCGGGGGAGATCCTTCTCAATTCCATCGACGCCGACGGCACCGGCGCGGGTTACGATCTGGAATTAACCCGGAAGATCCTTGATGCCGTCCCCGTGCCGGTCATCGCCTCGGGCGGAGCGGGGAACCTGGACCAGATTGCCAATGTACTGCTTCCTCCGGATGCCCCCGGTGCGGGGAATGCCTGGGCCGATGCGGATGCGGCCCTGGTGGCGTCCCTCCTTCATTTTGGAAAAACAACGATACCGGAAATCAAACACCATGCCGGGGCAAAGGGTGTCCGGGTCAGGTGGTAGGGATGAAAATGGACGGCAGAACTGATTCCCCGTTCTCTTTGATGGGAAGGCCGGGGTTCTTCATTCGCAGTGGGGTTTGATACTCCGCCGCCGGGCAAACCGGTCCTTCCCCCCTATCACCCCTTAAAAAAATATATCCTCCGGTGTATGATAGTATTATGGTAGTTGCGTCCATCGATATACAAAACGGCAGGGTGGTCCAGTTAAAACAGGGCCGGGAACTGGTGTTGCAGCGGGATAATGCCCTGGAACTGGTGGAAGAATTCGACAAATACGGTGAGGTAGCGGTGATCGACCTGGATGCCGCCATGAACCGGGGGAACAACCTTAATATCGTCAAATCCCTGCTCCGCCGGGCCGAATGCCGGGTAGGCGGCGGGATCCGGACGGTGGAACAGGCAAAGGAACTGGTCAGTCTTGGGGCAAAGCGAATCATCGTTGGTTCCCAGGCATTCAGGGACCCGGCAAAAAAGGGGGCAGGAATCGCCGGGGGAGAATTTGCCGTGAACACTGCCTTTCTTGAAGCCCTGGCAAGGGCCATCGGCAGGGAACGGCTTATCGTCGCCATCGATGCGGCGTCAGGAACGGTCCAAAGGACCGCTGACAGCGGCGCGGATACCGGCGGAACCAATGTCCGGGGCACTCCGGGCACAGCCTGCGAGATTGTCGTGGACGGCTGGAAAACCCCCACCGGGCTTCCCCTGACCGAAAGCGCCAGGACGGCGGCGGCCTTTGCCGGCGGCCTCCTCTTTACCTGCGTAGACCGGGAGGGGACCATGACCGGCATGGACCTGACGCCGGTCCGCGCCCTGCGGGAAGCGGTTCCCGAAACCCGGATCACCGCCGCAGGGGGCGTTTCTTCCATGGAAGAAATCGCCGCTCTGGCCTGCCTGGATTGTGATGTTCAGTTGGGCATGGCCCTCTATACAGGCAGGATCAGCCTGGCCGAAGCCTTTGTGGAATCCCTCAATTGGAACAAATGTGCCGGACATTCCGGCGGCCTTATTTCCGTAATTGCCCAAAGTTCCGGCGGCCAGGTCCTTATGACAGGTTATGCGGACCGGGAAGCGGTGGCGGAAACCTTTAAGCGGGGCAGTCTGTGCTTCCACAGCCGGACCCGGAACAGGCTCTGGATGAAGGGGGAAAATTCCGGCAGCCTGCTCCAGGTTAAGCGCCTCCGGGCAGACTGCGACCGGGACGCGTTGCTGGCCGAGGTAGATCCCGTCGGTCCGGTCTGCCACACCGGAGACTGGTCCTGCTTTGGCGTGGACCGCCGCTATACCTGGGACTATCTACAGGCCATTATCGCCGGGCGGTTCCGCAGCCCCACGCCGGGTTCCTATACCGCCACGCTGGATCATGCGCTGGTCCGGGAAAAAATCATGGAAGAGGCGGAGGAACTCTGTACCGCCAAAACCCGGGATGAAGTGATTTGGGAGGCGGCGGATCTGCTTTATTTTGCCACGGCGCTTATAACCAGAGAAGGGGTTAGTGTGGAGGAGATCCTGGATGAGTTGGATCGGCGGCATAAAAAATAGGACTGACAAGGAGAGGATATTCTTGCTTGGCAAGGCAAATCTTTGGGAAAAACCTTGACTTTTGCCCCCTGGATCCCTACACTATGGGTATGAACCTTAAGACAGTACTGACCAAAGACACCATCAGCCTTCACTTGAAGGGCAGGACCAAGGAAGAAATTATCGGCGAACTCCTGGATATTCTGGTTGCGGCCAATAAAATACAGGACAGAGCCTCGGCTTTTGCGGCGCTTATGGACCGGGAGCGGAAAATGTCCACCGGCATGAAACACGGTATCGCCATTCCCCACGGAAAAAGCGCCACCATCAAGGATCTGGTAGCCTGTATCGGGATCGCCGATAATCCGGTGGATTTTGACTCCCTGGATCACGAACCCTGCCGGATCTTTATTATGACCCTTTCCCCGCTGGAAAAAACCGGTCCCCACCTGCAGTTTTTGGCGGAGATAAGCCTGCTCTTTAAAAGTTCCGAAAAGCGGGCTGAGATCCTCAAGGTACAGAGTCCCGGGGAGATTCTCAAGATACTGGCCGAATAGGCAGCGCCGGGGCGGCCTATTCCTGCCGCAGATGTTCAGCCAGACTTGCCTTTTTGTCCTCAGGCAGGGGAGTCGTTTCTTTTTTGTTAAAATCATAGTGGACCAGCACCGCATGGCCCCTGCAGCAAAGATTGTCCTTCTGCCAGGCTTCGTGGAGGACCGTAAAGGATTTTGATCCAATCCGGCTTACATGGGTGCGAATTTCCACGTCGCTGCCAAACATCAGTTCCTTTAGAAAGTCATAGTCGGTGTGGGCCATAATAAGATTGAAGGTGCCGTCGGTGAAAGAGCGCTTCGGCGCAAAGATGCGGAAAAAAGGATTACGAGCCTCTTCAAACCATGCGGCCAGTACCGTATTGTTGATGTGTCCCAGCACATCCATGTTCCCAAAACGGGGCGTTACCATTGTCGTAAACACATTAACCTTCCTGTAAAAAATCAAACCCTGGAAGCACACTGACAATAGACTTGTTCGATACCCAACCGGGTCAGCGGACAAGTCCAGTGCCCGCGCTCCGGGAAAACCGGTTTCCCCCGCGGGGTATTTTAAACCCGGTCCAGGTTCCCCCCTAATAGCGGCGGTTTGCGTATTCTACCCATCCGCCTGATTCCACCAGGGTCCGTTCAAAACCACCAAGGACAAAGGGACAGATCCGTTCAATCCGCCTATCCCCGTTTTTTGCGGTAAAGGTCAACAGGAGATTTTCCCGGGTTTCCCCGTTTGCCGCCGCCGGACAGGTCAGGGTTGTTTCCTGGCCGGCAAAGTCCCGGAAAAGGGCGTCCAGGGTTTCCCGGGGCAGCTCCGCCGCAATAAGCCCGCAGTTGTACATGTTCTGCCGGAAGATCCGGGCGAAGCTTTCGGCGATGACCATATTGATCCCATTCAGTTCCAGCACCCAGGGAGCGTGTTCCCGGGAAGAGCCGCAGCCGAAGTTTTTTCTGGAGACCACAGCCCCCCTGCCGGCGCAGTCCCGGGGGGGATCAAACCCCGGCAGCTGCAGGTCTTCTAAAATATGGGGCTTTAACTCTTCCCTGGAACTGGCCGTTAAATACCTGGCGGGAATGATTTCATCGGTGTTGATATCGTCCCGGTCCAGAAAAAGCACCCTTCCTCCAAACTGTTTTGTTCCCGGCCCCTTCATAGATCCTCCACGGGGATGATCCTGCCCGCTACGGCGGCCGCGGCGGCGGAGGCGGGACTCATCAGGCAGATGCTCCCGCCCCGGCCCATGCGGCCCCAGAAATTGCGGTTCGTGGTGGAGGCGCAGACTTCCCCCTCCGCCAGGATCCCGTTGGACATGCCCAGGCAGGCGCCGCAGCCGGGGCTGACTATGCAAAAACCGGCGGCGGCAAAATCACCAATAAGGCCCTCCTCCAGCGCCCGGGCGTAGATCTCCGCCGTAGCCGGAGCGAGGATAGCCCGTACCGAAGGATCCGCGGAACGCCCCCGTATAACCGCCGCCGCCGCCCGGAGATCCTCCATGCGTCCGTTGGTACAGGAACCAATGTAGACCTGATCGATTTTGGTTCCCGCCAGATCCCGGATAGGCTGTATTTCGTCCGGTTTGTAACCCGCCGCGGCCAGAGGAACCAGGCCGGAACAGTCCATGTCTATCACGCCGGCGTACTCCGCATCGTCATCACTCCACCATTGCCGAAAATCATCTGCGGCCTCTTCCCTGGAAGAGTAGAGCCCGCCGGTTACGGGCAGTAAATAATCCGCGGTTACCCCGTCGGGCATGCAGACGCCGCTGGTGGCCCCCGCCTCTACCGCCATGTTGCAGACCGTCATGCGGCCCTCCATACTCATGGCGCTGATCACGGGCCCCCGGAATTCAATCACCCTCCCGGCGGCGCCGGAAACTCCAAGACGGCCAATGACCGCGAGGATCACATCCTTGGGGTACACTCCGCTGCGAAGGGAGCCCTCCAGGTTAATCCGGATCGTGCCGGGCTTTTTGAAGGCGCAGACTCCCTTGAGGATCCCCACCTCCAGATCCGTGGTTCCCACCCCGGCGGCAAAGGCGCCGAAGGCTCCGTGGGTACAGGTGTGGCTGTCTCCCATGATCACCGTATACCCTGGCCGGACAAAGCCCTTTTCTGGAAAGAGGGCGTGGCAGACACCGTTCCGGCCTATGTCGAAAAAACCGGCAATATGGTGCCTCCGGGCCCAGTCCCGGAGGATCTTTCCCTGACATGCCGTAAGGGAATCCTTGGCGGGACTAACATGATCGATCACCGCCTTGATCTTTGCGGGATCGAAAACCCGGTCCAGGCCCCGGGAAACCAGATCCTTTACCGCCAGGGGGGTGGTAATCTCGTGGCAAAACACGGCGTCCAGATTCAGCACCCAGGTTTCCTCAAAAGGCTGGTCCCTGAGGTGGGTTTCAAAAATTTTTTCCACCAGGGTCTTTCCCACAGTAACCCCCCACGGCTTTCCGCCGGATATGCCGCCGCGCCGCGGTTTTTTCCGTTTCCGCGGCTGCAGCCGGTAGTACGGTATGCTTAAATACCGGGGCTGTCAAGGAGTCTTTTTTTAAGGAGGAAGGCCGGACAGATCCGGCCCGTGGCGCGGAACACTTCGGCGGAGGGCATAAACCGGCCCTTAAAGCCGAATAGTCCGCAGGCCCGGGGAAAGGCCGGATCCCAGCTCACCTTGAAGTGGACGCATTTCAGGCAGTCGGGGTTTTTATGCGCCCCGGGGTGTACCGCTCCGTCCTGTGGGGCGGTTCCATTCCTGTAACCCTTACAATACATGACGAACATACATGGCCCTACACCCCAGGGTACAATAATGTCCCTGTAACACAAGCCCCGACAGAGGGTGTAACGCTAACCGGATACCCGGCCCTGCGGGACAGAGGGGGTCTCCTTCCGGTTGTCCCCCAGGGAATAACCGGGGCACTATGCCGCCCCATTGCCCCGGAGCTGCGCCTGCATACAACTCCAGCCGGGCATGGAATGTGCGCTTTGCAAAACTCCGGGATCATCAACAATTCCTGCTAGGGAATTATCGCCGACCCAATTTCCCCAAACGGCCCCTTTCTGTTGGTGGTGGATTCCCAGCGGAGGCAGAAGTAGACCCGCTGCCCCCGCCGGCCTTCGTCAAACTTCAAGGTAAAGGGGCTGGCGGTGTCGAAGTCTGAATTGATCAGTTCATCCACCGAGACCGGAGCGTGATCGAGCAGCGCCCAGCGGATTTCCGCGCCGTGGACGCCGTGGGGCTTGCCCCGCTTTTTGGTGGCGCTGTCCCAGAAGTGGATCGTAAGCTGCCGGATGATGGACGTGTCCGGCTCCGCTTCGGGGAAACTTTCAGGCTCACCGGCGGGGGTTGCCGTGCGGTCCGGGGGACGGATGCCGTAGACCAGCTTGTCCTCATCGGCCATCTGTTTGTTAAAGCGGATGTTGGCATTGGCGAAATCCCGCATCGCGCCTTTGGCCGCGTCCTTCGCCTCGTCCTTGGCCATGCGGTTCGCCGTGGAATCGACATCCTCGTAGGCTGTCCGCGCCGTCAAAAACGCGCCCACCTGTGCCAGGGCCTCCGCGGCCTCCGGCTGTTTCCAGCCGAAAGCGGTAATTTTGGCGGAATCCGCCAGCCCTGCCGCCCACTTTTGCGCTAAATCAACCAAATCCTGTTCCCGCGAAGGAAGCCAGTCGCCGTTATGTGCCATAGTGCAGCCCTCCAGTGTTGACTATAGAACCTGTACAGGAGACTATAGAACTTTCTTAGTCTTGTGTCAAGTCTTTACAGGGGACTAAGAAAGCGGTATGGGAGACTATGGCGGTTGTGTAGTCCTGTATGAAGTTTCCGCAGGGGACTAAGAGACCTGTTTGGTCTCCTGTCCCGCCTTTATAGGAGACTGTGGCGGTTTCTTGGTCTTGCGCGGAGTTTTCATAGGGGACTGCGGCCCCCGCCGCGCCGCCGCATGGTATTCCCAACTGAACCGCGCCGCGGTGAAGATTCCCCGCTTGAGAGCGGCTGTTACCATGCGCCCGGCGAAAGCCGGGCGGGGCACAAGCGGCAGAGACGCCGGTTTTCCCCCCGCCTCTCTTTAGAGGTTTCACACCCGCCCCAAATGTCGTAAACAGCCGGAACGTTATGTGCAATAATTTTTGAATTTTTGGTAAAAAGGTATTGATAAAAAAATAAAATTAGCCGATACTATAAAAGTAGCATCTGTAACACCGCGCAAAAAATTCTCCGCAAAGAGAATAAACTATAAAAGGAGTATATTACTATGGGTAATAACGCGGAAATTAAAAAAAGAATGGAAACCTACCGAAGTATCATTCTTGCAATCGTATGGATTGGTGCGGCTATTGGCCTCATTGGTGGTTTTGTGATAATGGATTCATACTCAACTCGATCATTTGGTATAATATTGATAATTATATCAATCATCGGTGGTATTATTAGTCATTTTCTCGTGAATGTGGCATTAGCTATTCCGTTTATTTTACTAAATAATGGCGATATTCTTGCTACACTTGTTAGCGGTAACGGGACAAATATTAATTTGGGTAATGTTTCTCCGGCAAATATCCTCAATGAGTTTATTCCAACACACAAAGTAAAATTGTTAACAAATGCAGAAGGACTTGGTTTGAGAAAGAATCCTGATCCATCAACTGATACTTTTACAAGAATACTTGATGGTATAGAGGTGCAACACCTTAATACCGGTAGTGAAATAAAATTACAAAATAAAAAAGGACTATGGTATGAGATCATTACCAGAGAAGGAATCCGTGGATGGTGTTTTTCTGGCAGCTTGGAAAAAATATAGAAACAAAAATTACTGCGCCTAACAGGTCTGTATATGCTTCGGGAGCAGTAGTGCCCTCGGGGTTCCGCTACGCTAGGTCGGCTACGCCTCCCACACTCCGCTCCACCCACATTTTGCCAGCCCTGGTCTTGCTACGCAAGCCCTTATTCGGGCTGGCACAACGTCGTAAACAGCCGGAACGATATACGGCGCCGCCTCGCTTTCCCTCACGATCTCCGCTATCTTTTCCGCATATACCGCCAGTTCCGCCTCTACCACTCCAAGCTCCCGCTCGATGCTTTCCGCTATCCTCTTCAGCG
>JAITHE010000027.1 GCA_031280125.1 Treponema sp. | reverse complement strand
GGTATTTTATTGGTTGGTATTTCAGTTTATGCTGATGATTTTGTTCAAATAACTGACTATTTTTTTGCACTATATGAAGGTATAAGTAGTGCGTCTGTTTTTAGAACTTCTCAGAACTACAGTAATACCAGTCAAGTACGAGTTGATTTGGAAAACTTTTTCGAAAGAAAATTAGCCAAATGTTTCCATATATCCGCTCAAAGTAGTGATGCGGAAGACAAGGCAGTTGAACAGGAAACTCGAGATTTATTAGCTCGTAATATTACTGGATATCCCAATATTTCTGTTGGCGCTACTTATAATTGTATTTATATACGCGAAGCAGGAGTTGATGGCTATCTTATCTATATAAGATATTCTTCTAATAATACTTGGGAATGGTATACATACTATTATTCCTTTAAGTAGGGATATTATTTCGTGTACGGCAAAACGGTACATAGCAGGTCTGTATGTACTTCATCGCCAGCAGGCGGATAGGGGTTCCGTGCGGCCAGGTCATTTCGTAATGTTTCATTCTTCACCAAAATTTCTTGACTTGATGATCCGTGTAATGCGAGCGTTAAGCTTACCATTTGGTAATCTGGGCTAAAATATTTTTGTAAGGGAGTATAACGATGTTTTGCGTAAACTGCGGAACTTTGCTCAAAGAAGGCGCGGCGTTCTGCGGGAACTGCGGCGCACAGGCGGCGCAACGCCCGATCCAGGCGGTACCATACCAGCCGCCCCAGGCCGCGCCGCCGCCATATACGCCGCCCTCGAATCAGGGCGGCGCCCAGGTTCCCGCATACGGGCAGACGGCGTACCGGCAGGCGCCGGCGCTGCAGCAACAGATAAACATTGCGGTCCCCCAGGCGCCCTTCGCGCCGCCTGTTACTAAATGGGCCGTGCCGCGCATGATTATCGGCATTGCGACGATAGTATTGGTTTTTCTGATGCAGCTGAAGTCCTGCGCCATGTTCGCCGGCGAGGACATGGATTCCGCTTCTTCAGAGACAGAGATCGCCGCCGGAATTATCAACTATGTGGCATCCTTCTTCTTTTTAATTGCGGGAATTATCAGCATCGTATGCAGGAAAAGCAAGGGCGGCGCCATCGCGGCCGGAGCGGTGTATCTTCTGTGCTTTGTGCTGACCGCCGCCACGGATTTTTCGTACTCTGGGGAGATGGGCTTTTTCAGTTTTCTTTCGTTTGCGTTCGCAGCGGTTCTTATCACCGGGGGCATTCTGCAAAAAAATCCGCCCGGGCCGCCGCCTGCGGCGTAATTGGCACAGCCGATTTCACGGTTTGCCCCTGTACATCGCCACTCTGGGACTCGCCGCCGTCCGCCGGAACCGGCGGCGGGAGCGCCGCGTCTGGAGGACAGCAGTCCCGAAAACCGAAACAACGCGCCGAAGAAGAACCCCCGAAGCGGGAACCGCCGCCGCCACCCCCTCCGGTATACCGGCAGCGCTCTCGTCTAGCGTTTTCACCCACCGGTAACTCTCCTTTTCTTCCAGCGGGCTAACCTTCTTGCTTTCATGCGTCCCTTGCTTCTTCCCGGTTATACGCCGTTTGATCCACTGCCCCCAGAACCAGGCCGCTCACGGTTACCGCAAGACAGGTGTGGATATTCACCCCCAGCGTCTTGCCGCCGATGCATCCTATCCCTTATGGACCCTTCACATAACAATCAACTCGCCCGACTCAAAGGCCGCCTTGCAGGTATAGGCAATTTCAGAAACCCTGGTCCCGTCGTAGACCGTTACTTCCGGTTTTTTGCCCTGGATAATGCAGTCCACAAATTCCTGCACTTCGTTGACGTAGGCGCTGTCAAAGCGTTCCAGGAAATTTTCGCTGCATTCCCGGCGGACGCCGTGGCTGTCCAGCACTTCCACCAGATTTTTCTGGGGCACGCTGGCGATCCGCACAATTCCTTTTGTGCCGATGATCTCGGTCTCCACGTTGTAACCGTGGGGAGCGGTACGCCCCGCAAAGAGGAAGACCATACAATCGTTTTTGAATTTCATGAGGCACGATACGTTGTCCCCGTCTTTGGAGGCGGCAAATTCCGGATGGGCGTAACAGCCTCCAATGGCGTAAACCGTTTCCGGCTCGGAGCCGGTAAACCACCGGGCCAGGTCTATGTCGTGGACCGCCATATCCAGAAACTGGCCCCCCGAATGGGGGGCAAAAGCAATGGCCCCGGCGATAAACTTCTCCGGGTCCTGACTGTAAGACCGGAACAGTACGGGCTTTCCAATTTCCCCGGCGGACACTTTGGCATGGGCGTACCGGTAGGATTCGTCAAAGCGGCGCATAAAGCCCAGCATGAACACCAGGTCTGGCCTGGCCTCCACGGCCTTTTCCGCCTCTTTACACTCCGCCACGGTAACCCCCAGGGGCTTTTCGGAAAATACGTGCTTGCCCGCGGCCAGGGCGGCGGCGATTTGTCCGGTATGGAGGGCCGAAGGGGAGGCCAGTACCACCGCATCGATCTCCGGCGAGGAAGCCATGTCCTCAAAGCGGGTAAAGCGGCGGGATACGCCCAGCCGGTCCGCCGCCTCCTTTAGTTTTACGCCGTCCACATCGCACAGGGCCGTAAGCCCGGCGTTTTGTATTCTGCCGGCAATGTTCACCGCGTGCTGGAGGCCCAGCCGGCCAAGCCCTGCTGATCCGATCCGTACCTTGTCCATACCCCTGTTCCCCTGTGCAAACAAATGCTTAAACCGGAGCGTTAGCGAATTCCTTAATCCACGAAGAATTGCTTTACAATTCTTCGCAAGATTAAAACTGAGGCGTCAGCGACCTTTTTAATCCTGAAGAATTGCGTAGCAATTCTTCGCAAGATTAGGGTTCGAGCGTTAGCGAGAACCCTAATCCCGTTTTGCGTTTTTTCGCATGTCGATGATCACCGCCACGACGATGATCACGCCCTCGGCGACCTTCTGCCAGTATGCATTAACCCCCAGAAGGGTAAAGCCGTTCCGCAGTACCGACAGAACCATGGCGCCGATAAAAGCCCCCAGGATAGTACCGATACCGCCGGAATGGGAAGTGCCGCCTATGGTGGTAGAGGCAATGGCCGTCAGCTCATAACCGTCCGCTGCGCCGGGGTGAACACTGCCGACCCGTCCGGCGAATACGATGGCCGCCAGCCCTGCCAGGAGTCCGCAGTAGGTATAAATAAGGATCGTGTACTTGGAAACGTTGACCCCCGACACTTCCGCGGCGGTGATGTTCCCGCCTATGGCGTAAGTATTTTTGCCGAACCTGGTTTTGTTAAGGAGGATGTGGCTCACGATGATCATAATAAAAAAGATGATCACCGGCACGGGGAGTTTGAAGATTGCGGGAATATGTTCCGACTCGTCAAAGAGCCTTCCCCCCAAAAAGGTCAGGGAGGGGACCAGCTCGCTTACCGGACGGCCCGAAGTATAGAGCAGGGCGAAGCCCCGGGCTACGGTCATCATTCCCAGGGTGGCGATAAAGGCGGGGATCTTTGTTTTGGCAATGAGAACCCCGTTAATGCAGCCGCAGAGGGCGCCGATTCCCAAGCCTATGACGATGGGTACAATGACCGGAAGAACCGGCATATTGGGAAAATATTTTTCCGTGGCGTCCGCCACCTGGCCAAAACTGGCGGCGATAACCCCCGAAAAGGCCAGGACCGATCCCACCGAAAGATCGATCCCCTTGGAGATGATCACAAAGGTCATCCCCAGGGCCATGATCCCAAAGATACAGCTTTGGGTAAGGACATTAAAAATATTGTTGGCCCCGATAAACGCCGGCTTGACGATGCTTAAAAAGATCACCATAAAAATAAGAACGATGGCGATGCCGTACTTTCTCATGGTGTTCCGCAGAGCGGTGCTGGTAAATGCCATTATTTTCCTCCCTTGGATTTCCTGTATTCGTCCACCGTATCGGTGGCGTAGGCCATCAGTTCTTCCTGGGTCAGGTCCTGGGTATTTTCTACAATCCCCGTTACCCTTCCCTGGTGCATTATCATGATCCGGTCGCTCATGCCCATAATTTCCGGCAGTTCCGATGAAACCATGACGATGGATTTGCCTTCCCCCGCCAGCTGGGAAATGAGCCGGTGGATCTCCGATTTGGTTCCCACGTCAATGCCCCGGGTAGGTTCGTCCATAAAAAGGATGTTGGGGTTGGTCATAAGCCACCGGGCCACGAGGACTTTCTGCTGGTTGCCGCCGCTTAAATTTTCCACCCTTTGATCGAGGCTGGGGGTTTTAACCTGAATTTTTTTTACATAATCGGCACAACTCTGGTTAAGCTCGCTTTCCCGGATCAGACCGATTTTGTTAATGAATTTGGGAATGGTGGCGATGGCGATGTTAAGCTGAACCGCCAGCATGGGAAAAAGTCCCGACTGGCGGCGGTCTTCGGTAAGCCAGGCCATGCCATTTTGTATGGCGTCCGCGGGGGTTTTGATCTCCGCTTTTTTTCCATCAATAAAGATTTCACCGCCGCTTTTGGGTCTCATGCCGAAGATCGTTTCCACCACTTCGCTCCGTCCCGCCCCCACGAGGCCCGCGATGCCCAGGATCTCTCCCCGGCGGACGGTAAAGGAAACGTCCTTGAAGTATTTGCGGTTGGAAAGATTTTTGACCTCCATCTTGACATCCCCAATGGGGCAGGCCGTTTTGGGGAACATTTCCTTCACATCCCGGCCCACCATCATGTTAATAAGCTTGTCCACCTTGAGATCCGCCGTTTTTTCCGAGCCGATAAAGGCGCCGTCCCGGTACACCGTAACCCGGTCGGCGATCTCGTAGATCTCGTCCAGTTTGTGGGATATAAAAATGACGCTCTTTCCCTGGGATTTGAGCTTCCGCATGATGGCAAAGAGCTGTTTGATTTCTTTTTCGGTCAGCGACGACGTGGGTTCGTCCATGATAATCAGTTTTGAATTGTAGGAAACCGCCTTGGCGATTTCCACCATCTGCATCTTCGCCACCGTCAGGGTGGACATGAGGGAAGCGGGATCTTCCTCCAGTTCTATTTCCTTGAGGACCGCTTTGGTCTGCTCGTACATTTTTTTGTGATCCACCAGCCGGAACGGGGTAAGGGGTTCCCGGCCAAGCCAGACGTTTTCCATGATGGGCCGGTGAAGCACCGGGGACAGCTCCTGGTGGATCATGGAGATCCCCTTGGCCAAGGCTTCCGCCGGAGTGTAGGGTTCCTGGGCCTGGCCGTCAAAAATCACCTCCCCGCTGGTGGGTTTGTAGATCCCGGCGATACACTTCATCAGGGTCGATTTACCCGCGCCGTTTTCGCCCATGAGAGCGTGAATTTCCCCGCGGGCCACCCTAAGGTCAACCCCGTTCAGGGCCAGCACGCCGGGGAAGGTTTTTTTTATATTCTTCATTTCCAGAAGATAATCGCTCACCATCTCCTCCTTTTGCTTCCTCTGAATACAAAAAAAGGGGGAGCGGCATCCCCCTTCGCGGGTTACTATCCGCCGCTCCCCGTTTCCTTACGGATACTTGGCTATATTGTTTTTGTCAATGTACACAAAGGGAACATTGGTAATGGGGGGATGGGTCTTGCCGGTTAGGGCATTGACCGCCGCTTCCGCCGCGCCCCGCCCCTGACCGGCGGCATCCTGTAGCACCGTGGCCGCCAGGGTACCGTTCCGCACCGCGGCGCGGGCGTCGGGAATGGCGTCCACACCCATGACGATCACATCGGTCCGCCGGGCGGCCCGCAGAGCCTGGGCCGCGCCCAGGGCCATTTCATCGTTGTTCGCCAAAACCGCCTTTAGCTGAGGGCCGTAGGTGGTGATCCAGTTTTCGGTGATGCTCATGCCCTGGTCCCGCTGCCAGTTGCCGGTTTCCTTGGCAAGGACCTTGATGCCCTTAAACTTGGCCTTGAAGGTGTCTTCGTTGCCCCTAGTCCGGCCAATGGCTCCTTCGTTGTCCAGTTTACCCATAAGGATACAGACTCCGCCTTGGCCGCCAAGGAGCTGGCCCAGGGCGTCCGCCTGCATCTGCCCGGCGGTAACTTCCGGGGAACCGACATAGTACACTCCCCGGGGGGGAGCCTTGGCCCCAAAGGGGTTCCGGTTCACATATACCAGGGGGATCTTGGCCTTTTGGGCGGCGGCGGTGATGGGGGCCATGGCGCTGGTATTCACCGGAACCACCACCAGGGCTTTGGCTCCTTTGGCGATCAGGTTATTTACCTGATCCTGCTGTTTGACCACATCTTCCTGGGCATCCTGGAATTCAACGGTATACTGGGCAAATTGTGCAAAGTAACCTTTGAATTCATTCATGATGTAACCCTGGAATGTGTCGTTAAAGTTGGTACACACATAGCCGATCAGGGTCTTCTGCTGGCCGAAGGCCGCCCCTGCGGCAAGCAGCAGAACTACCAAAATAAGCAACGCTTTCTTCATCTTGTTCTCCTCCTACGAGAATAAATGGTACCGTCCACAGTTATATGTTTCTGCAAACGTTTTATGCTGAAATAGTACCATTTTTTATAGCATTGTCAAGCAATTTTTCTTTCTTGATTTGTTTATATAATTCCTTGCATTATAAAGAATTATACAAAAATACAGCGGCCCTGAAGAGAATTTTCTTTGGAAAAAACAAAAGTAGGGCTTTACAAAGCGGAAAAAAACGGATAAGATACTAAAAACGTTTGCAGAACATGGTTAAGGAGGGTTTCTATGGCGCTTAAAACCGGCATTATCGGGGCGGGGCGGATTGGCACAATCCACGCCGAAAACATCGCCCGCTTTATTCCCCAGGCATCCCTGGAGGGGATCGCCGACATCAAGCTTACGGCGGAACAGGAAGGCTGGGCTAAAGCCCTGGGGGCCCGGATTGTGTCGAAGGACCCGGCGGATTTGCTTAAAGATTCTTCCATAGAAGCGATCGTTATTTGCAGTTCCACCGACACCCACGCGGATTTTGTCATCGCCGCTTCGGAGGCGGGCAAGCAGATTTTTTGCGAAAAGCCCGTGGATTTAAGCGTCCCCAAGGTAAAGGAAGCCCTGGCGGCGGCAAAAAAGGCCGGGGTTAAACTCCAGATTGGCTTTAACCGCCGCTTTGACCATAACTTTGCCCGGATCCGGAAGTATACCCTGGCGGGGGAAATCGGCGAGGTCCAGATTGTCAAGATCACCAGCCGGGACCCGGCGCCGCCGCCGCCGGCATACGTGGCGGTTTCCGGGGGGATCTTTATCGACATGGCGATCCACGACTTTGACATGGCCCGGTTCCAGGCGGGGAGCGACATCACCGAGGTTTATGCCACCGGGGCGGTTCTTGTGGACCCGGAAATCGGCAAGGCCGGAGACGTGGACACCGCCCTCGTAACCCTCCGGTTCGCCAACGGGGCCATCGGGGTTATCGACAATTCCCGCAAGGCCGTCTACGGCTACGATCAGCGGGTGGAAGTCTTTGGTTCCAAAGGGGCCGCCCAGGCGGAAAACGACGTCCCCAACACGGTCCGGCTCTTTAACGAAAAGGGCGTCGCCGCCGAAAAGCCCCTCTACTTTTTCCTGGAACGGTACAAACAGGCCTTTATCGACGAAATGGTTTCGTTTATCAATGCGGTCCAGGGCGGCAAGCCCGTGGCGGTTTCCGGCGAAGACGGCCTGGAAGACATGTACGCCGCCCAGGCGGCGGGAAAGTCCCTTAAAGAAAAACGGCCCGTCGCCGTGGACGAAATCCGCCGGGCCTATTAACGGCGGGTGTTTAAGGAAGAAAAACGATGCAGTTACACCACAGGCCGCCCTTTAACCGGGGTTATACCCCCCTGGTTCCCCGGAGCGGGGCCACGGCGGATATGCTCATGGACTTTGGAGTGGCCGTGCTCGACCCCGGCGAAACCTGGGAACAGCAAAGCGACACCGGCGAACAGTGCTGGCTTTTGGCCGGAGGAAACGCCCGCATTGAATGGCGTGTCTACGCTTCCGGCCAGGGGCCCCAGACGGCGGAGATTTCCCGGAAGAACCTCTTTGACGATTCGCCCTTCTGCCTTTCCGTACCCGCCCGGAGTACGGTGATTATCACCGCCGGGCCGGAGGGCTGCGAGTTTTACTATGCCGCCACGGACAATCCCAAACCCTTTGCCCCCCGCCTCTTTACCCCGGAAGACTGCGTGAGCGAATTCCGGGGGGAAGGGACCATGCAGGAAACCTCCACCCGGATCGTCCGCACCTGTTTTGACGACACTACCCGAAGCGAATCGAACCTCGTCATCGGCGAAGTGATCGGCGTACCGGGAAAGTGGTCAAGCTATCCGCCCCACCACCACCCCCAGCCGGAAATATACCATTACCGGTTTTTGCCGGAACAGGGTTTCGGCCTTACCGCCATCGGGGAAACCCCCTATATCATCCGGGACAGGGACACGATCCTTATCCGGGAAGGGGAAGTCCACCCCCAGGTAACGGCGCCGGGCTATGCCATGTGGTACCTCTGGGTGATCCGCCACATCGACGGGGCCCATTACGGCCCCGCCACCAAGACACCCATTTTTGTGGAAGAACACAAATGGGTCATGGGGGACGAAAGCGCCATTTGGGCCCCGAAACATTAGCGGCGCCGTCATTCAGAAATTGCAACTATAAGGAGATGAACATGGGAAAGACAGTGCGGTTAACCATGGCCCAGGCGGCGCTTCGCTTTCTGGACAACCAGTATGTGGAATACGACGGCGAGGAGATCAAATTTGTCGAAGGGGTCTTCGGCATCTTTGGCCACGGCGTGGTGGTCGGTTTGGGAGAAGCCCTGGCGGCGGGGAA
>JAITHE010000160.1 GCA_031280125.1 Treponema sp. | reverse complement strand
TCTACCTGTACCACCTTGGTCTGCTGGATATTTACCTTAAATCCGGCTTCTTCACACACCCTTTTTACCCTGTCGGCAATTACCGTACTGGTCGCGATACCGGTTCCGCACGCTATAAGAATCCTGTACACCTTCATTTACTGCCTCCTGAAACGATAGTTTTTATGGCCGCTAGGCCAACAAATACAATGCCATGTTTCTGTCCAAAACCAAAACATCAATGTACCGGGCTTCCAGAGCTATTTTTACGGTTTTATGTTTTATCTTTCCGTGCACCACGCATATTTTGGTAGGGATCCGCTTGAGTTTTTCGGGGCCTATACCTATACTGCGTCCGGTTATGTTTTCACAGCAGGACTGCCCACGATTGTTAAGAAACAATATTGATACCACATCACATACCGCATCTTCCTGATGAAACTGCTCAATTTCGTCCTCGGAAAAATAACCCGATTTAATCGTGCTGTTGTTTGTCCCGGCTTCTCTGGGATTACCAAGACTAAAAAGGGCGTAATCCGCCTGGACAGAATGGGCCAGTACTTCCTGGGTAAAACGATCTTTAAGAAAAATATTCCGCTCTTGTACCGTCTGGGCAAACGCCGGAGCCAGAAGAAAAAGGGATTTACAACCTATTTTATTGGCAAACCGGGACGCAATGGAAGAGGCGTGCAGATCCAGATGACTCGTTCCATGTCCGCCGATAACGGGCGAAAAAAGAAGGGTTTCATCACCGGGATGCAAATATTCGGGTATCATTCTCATGGTCGTTCCCCAGCCAACAGCGACCGTTTTATTCTGACACAAATTACGTTCCAGATAAAACGCCGCGGCGGCGGCGACTTTGGCCTGGGCGCTTGATTCTTCATCACAGTCAACCACAATAACATTGCGTAAACCATATTTCGCCGTCAGCTGATGCTCCAAATCCAGAAAAACCCCTTCATAATCAATGGTTATTTTTACAATCCCCAATTCCCTTGCTTTTTGCAAAAGCCGGGAAACCTTAATTCTGGAAATTCCCTCCAGCGCGGCAATTTCCTGCTGGGTTTTATTCCGCTCATAGTAGAGATAACAAATTTGGGTTATAAGCCGCCGTTCCATTTGTTCACCCAGAATGAACATATGAACATATTATGTTCTTATGTTCAAGTTAGAATACTTCGTATTCTAGAATTTGTCAACACTTTTTTTCGAAAATCTTTTCAAAAGGCAGGAAAGTGTACAATTTGACAGGTTATACGCTTTAAGCTACCATAGGACGCATGATTGATTATGCGGTTCGCGAAGCGTTGGGGCCCTATGGAAGAGCAATGCTGGATTTCTGGCTGGAACATACGATTGTTATCAGTTCTATCGTGTTACTTTATGGTATTCTGGTGATTTGCGCTCAACGTAACCTGCAAAACATGGTTCACAAGTGTATTGACTTGCTGGGCAAGGAAACGTTGATGCGGGCTGAACCAGAAAAAATTTGGGATTCGCAGAACCAGGAATTCTGGAATACCGTACAACAGTCATCCCATTTTCCCTTCATTGCTTTGCCATTTTCTTTGGTTGTACACCGGATTACCTCCGCAAATATGAACAAACTTCTGGGGCGGTACTTTTCCTACCAGCAAAAAGCCCAACAGGCCAGGCAAAAACGTTTAAAACAAAAGGCATCGTTGTAACCATGAATGATCGCCATTAGCCGCCCGCATCAATACCGGCTTTATGGCAGAATCATCCTTAACTCCGGTAAAAAACCGCTGGATAATTTGCATGGCGCTTCCTTTTATAGCGCCGTCAACGGATAGTTCCGACAAACGAAGTTTAACGTTCCTGAACGACAGGGTAAGGCTCTGTTTTTGCAGTTCCCGCTCCAGTTCGGGAAGCACAAAGGGAATAACCTATATTATATAAATTTACTTTACAAATAGGGAATTGGGGGGGTATACTGGCTTCATGAAACAGTACAATGCCTATGACAATATGCTGGCGGTCCTTGAGGCGGCGGCGGATAAGCTGGGCCTCAACCCCAACGACTATGAGGCCGTTAAATATCCCGAACGGGAACTTAAAGTGGCTGTGCCCATCAAGATGGACAACGGCAGGATCCGGATTTTTGAGGGTTACCGGGTGCAGCATTCCAGTTCCCGGGGTCCCTGCAAGGGAGGCATCCGCTACCACCCCGAGGTGGATATCGACGAGGTAAAGGCCCTGGCGGCCTGGATGAGCCTTAAATGCGCGGTGGTGGACATTCCCTACGGTGGCGCCAAGGGAGCGGTTAAGGTGGATCCGGCGGAACTATCCAGGGGGGAATTGGAACGGCTTACCCGGCGTTTTACCGCCATGATCCTGCCCCTGATCGGGCCGGAAAAGGATATCCCTGCCCCGGACATCAATACCAATGCGGAAATTATGGGCTGGATCATGGACACCTACAGCATGTTCAAGGGGTATTCCGTTCCCGGGGTAGTTACCGGAAAACCCCTGGACATTGGAGGTTCCCTGGGCAGGCAGGAAGCCACGGGCCGGGGGGTAAGCATTATCACCGCCGAAGCCCTTAGGTACTTGCATATCGAAGGAAAGAATATAGCCATCCAGGGCATGGGCAATGTCGGAAGCGTTACGGCAAAACTCCTCCATGAGGCGGGATGCCGAATCATTGCCGTCAGCGATGTCAGCGGGGGCTGCTACAACAAAGAAGGCATTGATGTCGAGGGGATCCTCCGGCATTTGGCTTCCCGGTCAAAAACCCTGGAAGGGTATTCAGAGCCGGGGATGGAAACAATCTCCAACGAGGAGCTTTTGTCCCTCGGCTGCGATGTGCTGATCCCCTGTGCCCTGCAAAACCAGATAACGGCGCAAAATGCCGGCGGTGTCCGGGCCCGCTTAATTGTGGAGGGGGCCAACGGTCCTACCACGGTGGAAGCGGACAGTATACTCGCCGAAAAGGGAATTCCGGTGATACCGGATATTCTGGCCAACGCCGGGGGCGTGGTGGTATCCTACTTTGAATGGGTTCAGAATATCCAGAATCTTATGTGGGACGAGGCGCAGATCAACGATACCTTAAAAAAGATCATGATCCGCGGCTTTAACCGGGTCCTCGATTTTGTACGGGAAAAGAACGTATCCTTTAGGATCGCCGCCAATATGCTGGCCCTGCAAAAATTAAGCGCCGCCAAAACCACCCGGGGCGTGTTTCCGTAACGGTCCGGCAGGGGCACGCGGGGGCGTACAGAAAATCAGCCGCCAGCGGTATGTCCCCGCCGCGGGCATTGACACGGCTGCTTACAAGTGGTACAACAACCTATGGTGTTGACAGCGGGAGGGGAACCGCGC
>JAITHE010000133.1 GCA_031280125.1 Treponema sp. | reverse complement strand
CATCCAGCCCCGCATAGTATACTTCTTTCATCTCTTGCCTCCTGTGTTATATGTGGTAAATCCTACTTCGTAGGTTAACCCACGGTCTATATCACGGGAGGCACTTCATATTGTCTAAGGAAGCACTGATTTATTCAACCGGGAATAAATCAGTGATACTTTAATGTGATTTTTCGCAGTTTTCCGCAGGAAAACGAGAAAAATAATAGGGAACCGCTGATTAGAGTCAATTTAATCAGCGGTTCCCTAAGGATACCACTTCTCCCATAAAGCATAAATTCTCGAGCCTGTTGCAAAACTGAAGTTTTGCAACAACCTCTCCACACGGTTTTTACCCGCCCCGGCCGGGCCCGGCGCTCTGAAAAATCCGGGATTCTCCGCGGGGGAGACCGGCGTCCTTTTGCGGCCCAAAGGGCCGTCAATGAGGTGTAACAATTGCCGCCCGGGGCGAAAATCCTCAAGACAGACAAGACAAGGCGATCAACAAAAAACCAGAAGAAGAGACAGCACCGGGCGGAGGCTCCCCCGGAGGGTTCCACAGGCTTTTCAGAGCGCCGGGCCCGGCCGGCGGCGGCGGACCACGGGTCCGCGGGGTATCCGGCCGCGCGGCTTCTGGCGGACCGTAGGTCCGAGTTCCCCCTCCGGGGACTTCCCAGGGCCAGCGCATATAAACTTTTTGGTATAAACTTTTTGGGCGCATTTTTGCTCCGCAAAAGCCGCGCTTTCCGCTTCAATCGCTTGCGCGGAACAGGGGCTCCGCCCCCGAACCCCCGCTGGGGGGCCGAAAGGCCCCCCAGCCCCCCCACAACGGGTTTATATGCGCCCCCTCCGGGGGACTTCCGCGCTCCCCCTTCTTTACTGTACACTGATAGTAAAGGGGGATCATGATGAATGAGTTTGTCATTACGGCCACCCGGTCTATGCGGGATTACGCCGCCCGGGTTACGGGCCACCTCCTCAAGTTTCCCAGCTTCGCTCCCCTGGCGGAGAGTATCGACGGGGTGGGGCTTTTGAGTACCGACCGTTTCGCCAACGGGGAAATCGAGGTGACGGTGAACGATTCGGTCCGGGGCCGGGACGTGATTATCTTCGCCTCCGCCACCCGGAACGAGACGGGCATCGGGGTGGAGGAATCGAAGATCGAACTCTACCACGCGGTGGACGCCCTCAAACGCTCCCAGGCGGGGAAGATTCTGATCTTCGAGCCCTACATCTCCTGCTCCCGGTCGGACCGGACCAGCCGCCGCAGCTCCGTGGGGCTCTGGGTCCACTTCAAAACCCTGGCCAGCCTGGGAACGAGCCATATCATCACCTACAACCTCCACTCGGACAAGTCCAAGTCCATGCTGGACCCGGTGATCTGCGCCATCGACGACATCCCCGCCCTGACCCTCCTCAAACGTTACCTCTGCGATACCTATATCCGGGATATGGAAACCCTGGAAAAGGTGGTCCGCCCCCATTGGGCCTTCTGTTCCGTGGACGCGGGGGGGGAAAAACTGGCCCGGGGTTTCGCCAACGCCTTCGGGGCGCCCCTGGTGGTGGCCCACAAACAGCGGGATTATTCCAGGGCCAATACCATCGAGTCCATCAACATCCTCTCCGCGGAACCGGTGGAGGGCAAGGTCCTGTGGATCGTGGACGACATGATCGACACCGCGGGATCGGTGGAAAGCCTCATCCGGGCCCTGGCGCCCCTCAAGCCCGCGGAGATCAACATCATCGCGGTCCACGCCCTCTTTTCCCCCCCCGCGCCGGACCGGCTGGCCCGGCTTTCCGGGGAGGGGCTCCTCAAGCGGCTCATTGTAACCGACACGGTGTACTGCCCCCTCTCCCTTTCTCTGCCGCCGGGCACGCCCCTCCGGCCGGAACTGGTTCCCTCCACGGAACTTTCCGCCCGGATTATCCGCACCATCGTGACCAACAGCCCCATGGGAAAACTCCTGCGGGTCTTTGACGCGGAGACCTACCTCCGCTCGCCGAATCTCTTTAACCAGTAGGAGGAGGGGGAACTCGGACCTACGGTCCGCCAGAAGCCGCGCAGCCGGAAATTCCCCCGGACCTACGGTCCGCCGCCGCCGGGAGCGGCCGGGGCCCCCGGGACGGTTAAAAACCATGTCGAGAATTTATGCTTTATGGGAGAAGTGGCATCCTTAATCTGACGGGATTAGGGAGCCGGAGCCGGTTTATGACAGATGGGAAGGAACGTCCCGTAAGGGAAGACCTCGTTGTTGAGAATAACTCTAACCGGCCACTGAAAAACCAAATGCGGAGCGCCGCCGCGGCGGCGCTGCCGCGAATAGGGCGGACTTAACCCCGAAAGGTAGAGAGCGTTAAGCGGCTTGGGCCCAGTGAAACATCTCCGGCGCGAGATAGTCAAGGGCCGAACGCATACGGACGCGGTTATAGTACGCCTCGATGTAGGTCGAGACCAACTTTTTAAAAAAACAAATCGCAACCTCATGAAGGGCGAAATTTCAAAAATTGAAGTTAAAGAGATACTTCACGGCGATCCATGGCAAACGTGGAAAATTGTCATTGACCAGAATGATAATATTTTCCTGCTCAAAACTTCACGGGAATTGAAATAATCAATAGGGAACCTCTAAAAACCGGTTATTTTCAGAGGTTCCCTTGCGGTTTCTCGCCTGCGGGCTGCGAAACACGCATTTTTAAGCGGTTCATCTCTAAAAACTGAAGTTTTTAGAGATGCCCTATAGTGAAAAAAAGTCCGAATACGGAGTAACGGTAAGAGCGACGGCAATCTTGAGTGAACTGGAAAAGTTATATCCGGTAATGGGGAAGGTATACCGGATGACGGAACGGCATGAAATACTGAAAGAGAAGGTTCCTGTAGAAGAGAAAATAGTTTCGATATACGAGCAGCACACGGATATAATCTTAAAAGGAAAGAGGGAAGTACGGTTTGGGCATAAGGTCCAATTGGGAGGAGGGAGAAGATACTGGAATTGAGAACGAAGATACGGCGGGAGGCGAAAAGCGATGAGGATATGCAACGGCCGCAAACGGCAGCCGGGGTTGGGCCGGTTGTGGCGTATGCCTATGTGGCGCACGCGGGGAACGGGGAGCGGTTCAGCCGGTCATCGCGGGTAAGTAACTACCTGGGATTGATTCCCCGGCCGGACTATTCGGGGACGATACGGCGGCAGGGGCACATCACGAAGCGGGGAAACGGCTATATGCGGAGTCTGCTGTACCAATCGGCGTGGATACCGGTACGGACGAAGAACGGAGGAGCGCTGAAGGAACGATTTTTATATATGGCGATGAGAAAAGGGAAAAAGCAGTCGATAACGGCGATAGCGCGGCGGTTAACGGAACTGTTATATTCGCTGTTGAAAAACAAAACGGTCTATGAAGAGCGGCCCTGGCAGGGAGGGACCCCTGGCAGGCGCATGGCTGAGGAGGCGTTAAGCGCGTAAACCGGGGCCGGGAGCTCGTCAAGAGAAAAATAACAACTTTCTCTTGACAATATCATAGGAGGTCCTCGTACTGCCCGGTAAAGCCGCCCCGGTTCTTTGCCGCCGCACACACAAGGCCATTCGATAAATCGAATGGCCTTGGCGTTTTGGCAAAGCCAAAACTCCACGCATTAGTTATGGAGTTTGCGCTCATGTGCAAACTCCCCAGCCAAAAACCGCAGGCTTTTGGCACGCTTCGGCTTTTGCCCGGGCCACATACGCTCCCTCACCCTTCCCCAAACAGTTGGGGTAGAGTTTCGCTTCAATCTTGTGCAGGACTTCGGTGATTTCATTGATCACTGCCATACGGGGCCCCTTGGGTGATTGCGTGGAGATGAGATGGATGAACTATCCGCTGCAGGGCGGCGGATGATTCCGGGTGTGCGGCATGTAACGGCTCTGGGCGGATATGGTCCGGTTTACAAAACGGCGCGAATGTACCTGGGGGATAATTATAATTGTAAGTATACGTGAGGATTTTGCGGTTCGGCATGGCTGTCTTTATCTGTATCCACCCGTTTCCGGTATTTTCCGCTCTAAATACACGCACCACCAACGGTTTACGCTGAATGTACGGCATAACCACAGATTCCCAGGCCCCCGCCGCGTAACGGATTGAAGCGCAGGGCCGCCTGTTTTTACAGGAAAATACTATCGCGCTTCACCGGAAATTATCAAATACCCCGGCGGCGGGTCTGCGGATTACAAACCCTTTCTAGGGCCGGTTAATTCCGGTAAGTTCCTTTAGTTCTCCGGCGGCGGCAAAGGGACTGGACGCGGCCAGGCCGGAAAGGGTGTCCATCCCCGCCAGAACCAGTTCATTGTCCTTTTCTTTCATGCCCCGGTCAATCACCTTAACAAACTGCCGCACCGCCGCACCGCGCTCGGCAAAGACCGCCGCAAACAGTTTTTCGTACAAATCGTACTTTCTTGTTATTTCGGTGATCACCACTTCCTTGAGGTTTTCCGCCCGGATCCTGTCCCGCCGGGTATGTTCCGTTTCCCGCTTGTACGCTTCCAGCACTTCAAAAGCCCCGCCTCCGGAAGAAGCGGGAATCCGTGAAAAGACCGTCGATGTTTTTTCCACCGTCAACTCCTCAAACCAGGGGGGCATAAACCATTTTAAGGATACACCCGCAGCTTATCCCCAGGTCCCGGATACATCCAAGATTCCCCCGGGAAAAGTAGGACATTCGGCAGAGGGTCCGCACCCGCCGCCACAGCCGGGAAACAATTCCCAGCGGAAAAAGCCGCCGCAGGCTGCGCCTGTACTGGTAGTCGAAAACCTCCAGGGACTTTCCGGTAGCGGCGGCCAGTTCCCCGGCCCGGGCCCGGATAAGGCCGAAACGGAGCAGATTGTTCCGCAGCTCCTCCAGACGTTTGGAAGACATCCTCCGCCGGGAGGAACGGCGGAGTTCCGCCGGTTCCAGCAGGATCAGCCCGGGGGGCGTACATCCAAGGCCCGCGGCGATCTCCTCCACCGTACAGGGTTCCCCCCGGCTCCCGGCCCCGGTTTTTCCGGCAATCTGCCGGTTTACCAGGGTGCGCTGACTCCCCGTAAGCCGGTTGAGGATGCCCCGGATGTTCCCCGCCCTGGAAAGAGCGGCGTACCGCAGGGCAAAGAGCGCCTCCAGGGCCGCCGCGGTTTCCCGGCGTTTTTGTTCCTCCAGCAGATCCGGTTCCACCCCGCCGGAGGGCAGGGAACACCCCTGCAATCCATTCACTGCCCCGGCCCGGAAATCCCCCTTTTTACCCATACCCCTATGGTACACAAAAAAAAGAAAATAGCAAGCGCCTGTCCGCCCCGCCGCAAGCCCCTGTGCAAGCGGGTTCTTGGTATCAAACCCCACTGCGAATGAAACCACGCCTAAAATCCCCCGCCGCAACCCTGATTGCGGCCATCGCCGTGATGCTGGGGGCGCTTGCGGCGGCCGCGCCGGTCCGGGCACAGACCCCGGTTACCGCAGCGGACTTTGCCTCAAAGGGCCCCTTCAACGGCGGGATTTATCTGGGCAGCTACAGGGGAAGCGCCGTGGATTTACCGTTCCTTCAACGCTGGAGGGCGTGCCGCTTACCAGGGTTTCGATAGTTATTCCGGACAGCGTAACGGTCATTGAGGAAGGAGCCTTTGCAGACTGCGCCGGCCTCCGGGATGTGGCATTACCCCGGGGATTAACAGAGTTAAGCGGCGTTACCTACGAGAACGGCGGGATATTCAAGGGATGTACCCAACTGCGGACCATCACCATACCACCCGCTGTAACAGTCATTGGCCGCTACACCTTTTTGAGCTGCGCCGTCCTGGAGGAAATAACCTTTGAGGGCAATACGAAGATTGAACAGGATGCGTTTAAGAATTGCGGGAACATCCGCAGGATCCACGCCGGTCCCGGCGTAACCAGGATTGAAGAACTGGATCTTATCCCGGTCTATCGCCGGATCTTTCAAGACTGCCCCGGGGAACAGGCGAAACTCAAAGCCGCCCAGACCGCGTTTATGGAAAAATACGGCGGGCAGTAACGCCCGGAACCCCGCCGCGAAAACGGCAAGGACGCCGCTTTTCGGTGCCGCCTTTACTTTCCGCGCCGCCGGGCATATACTTTCCCGGTAAGGAGCAAAACCATGGAAAAAACAAAAGCCGCCCTCTTTGGCGCCGGTTTTATCGCCGCCATCCACGCGGAAAGTTACGCCCGGTTTGTGCCCGGCGCGGAAATCACGGCGGTTTTTAGCCATAACGAAGAAAAGGTTAAAGCCTTTGCGAAGGCCCACGGCATCCCCCGGTGGTACACGGATATGGATGCCCTGCTCCGGGAAGCCCCCGTGGA
>JAITHE010000083.1 GCA_031280125.1 Treponema sp. | reverse complement strand
GGTCAGTCGCATAGGCTCCTTCCCACGCCTCACTCCGGCACATTTTGCCAGCCCTGGTCTTTGCTTCGCAAAGCCCTTATCCGGGCTGGCAAAACGTCGTAAACAGCCGGAACGTTATATCCGGGAGGCAAAGGAGTTTATCGCCTCCTCTGGATTTCACCTTCCCCCTTTCGCCTTCTGGAGCCCCGGGGAATGGGAAACCCGGGGAAGCGAATACCGGGAGATCCGGGATAACCAGCTCGGCTGGGATTTGACCGATTTCGGCGGTGGAGACTATGAGAAGACCGGCCTTTTTCTCTTTACCCTGAGGAACGGCGGCTGCCGGAGCCCCGCAAACAAAAAGACCTACGCCGAAAAGATCATGGTCTGCCGTCCGGGGCAGGTAACGCCGTACCATTACCACCAGAGCAAAATGGAAGACATCATCAACCGGGGCGGGAACGGGCGGCTTTGCGTTACCCTTTACGGATCGAAGGGCCCCCATGAACTGGACACACATTCCCCGGTCCCCGCCGCGGTGGACGGCAGAAACTTCAGCGTTCCGGCGGGAGAGACGCTCCGCCTTTCCCCCGGTGAAAGCGTTACCCTTTTTCAGGGGGTTTTCCACCAGTTCTGGGCCGAAGGCGCCACGCTGCTCATCGGCGAAGTTTCCATGGTCAACGATGATCACCGGGACAACTTTTTCCTCTCAGCGCCGGGCCGGTTCCCCAGGATTGTCGAAGACGAGGAACCCCTCCACCTCCTGGTAGGGGACTACGGGAACCTGGCCTAGTACCCCCCGCGAAGATTGATACGGGCATCGGCGGTTCCCTGGAAATTTTTTCACCGGGTAACTATCCTGATATTTTTGATTCCCAAACGTTCCTCATAATATTTCTTTATCTCAGAAATTTTATACCTGTCATCGCCGTCGAAGAAATTCGGATAGCCATATTTTTCAATTTCATTGCCTCCCACCCATTGCCCATTCACCCAATTCAGATGATAACCAGCCACATATCTCAGATTATTTTCACCGGCCAGTACCACTCTATCAATTACCTTGTTCACACGGATATATTGGTCCAGTTTACCCTTGTATTGATCCACAAACCATTGAATTTCATCCTTGTCAACATCATATTTTTCCACAATATCTGTAAATACAGGATCCGTATACACATGAAGGTAATATATAACGTATGCCGCCAAATCCAATGTTACATTCCTGGGCTCAGATATATAATGAAAATAATCCGCGTTTTTTAAATATTCCCTGAGATAGGGGATTACATCTGTCCCAAAATCACCGGCAAGATAATCCGCGAATCGTGATGCCCCCTGTGTAATTGTACCATCCCGAAATATATCAAAATACAATGCCATTTTCTCATCAACAGGCAATTGAATATTTGGATCGATATTTGTCTGCTGGCAAAAAGCCTCATAAGAATTTATACATACCGGTAATTTTTCGTCTCTTTCCATATTTGGCCGGCACATACTATTTTTCCTTCCGTTGAATATTAGGATAATCAGAAACAGAAATTTGCATATTAATTTTCCCGCATCCATTTTTATCTTCCTGTTTTTCCCATTTCGGCCCGCATGATGGGTACCAGTATAGCACCTTTTCAGAACAAACGTAAGTAATCGCCCAAAACGTCAAGAGTTCGTCAAGTCCATTGTAATGCGGCCGTTTTTCCGTGGATTTTCCCGCTTTTTATCCGGCGGATATCCGGTACCCCTTCTGATCCCGCAGGGCTTTGAACCGCCCCTGGTCCAGACACAGGCCGAAGCCGCTGGTCCGGGGGACTTCAAGCCGGCCGTCTTTGATCCGGTAGCCCGGTGTATCAATGCCTTCGGCCTGGGCTATGTCAAATTCCCCCAGGGCAAAATTACCGGCCGCGGCGGCAAAATGGGCCTGGGCGTAATTGCCGTAGAAGCCGCCGTAATTATGGGGGGCGGTGAGAATATCGCAGGGCTCCAGTTCCGCGCAAAGTTCCAGCCACCGGAAAAATCCATAGGAACGTAAATCATATTGTATCACATCAATGAACCCCTGTTTGGCCCAATCCAGGAGCGCCCCGCTGGCCCAGCCTTCTCCGTCGGCGATGAGGGTTTTCATTCCCTGTTCTTTCATCCAGGTTTTTAGATGGGTATAGAGAACGCCGTCTTCGTGGAAGGGTTCTTCCAGCCAGAAAAGTTCCGCGTCCCGAACGGCGGAGAGGAACTCCCTGGTGATGTTGAGGTTATAGGCATTGTTGACATCCACCATGAGCTTTGCTCCGGGGCCAATACGGCGGCGAATTCCATTGACAATATCCACATCCCGCCGGAGGCCTGCCTCCAGGGGCATCCACATTCCACAGCGGCCCGCCTTTATTTTGAAATCCCTGAATCCCCGATCCATGCCCTGGGAAACTTCATCCAGGATGAAAGCAACCGCTTCCGTATCGTCCTTGATATGGAGTTCGTCAAAGTAAATGGTCGTATCATACACCGGTACGGAAAACTCCGCCGCAGGGCCAGAGAATTTTTTCGTTACCAATTCATAGACGGGTTTATGGAAAAACTGCCCGAGCCAGTCCAGCAGGGGAAACTCAAGACACCGGAATTTTTTTCGGAGCATCCCATTGGGACGGAACATGGCGCTGAGGGGGAGACCGGCCAGAGCCTCGGCCCGGGGCCGGGTTAGGGCGCACCAGCCGAAGCCCTCCACGCCCCCCGCCCGGATCTGTACCGCGGGGAAAACCCCGCCCCGGCCGTGAACATCCAGCCGGGCGTTTTTTCCGGCAGCCCTGGGCCGCCGGTAGGGAATTTCGGTCCAGGATATTTCTTCAAGTCTGATAGAACGGTTCAAAAGTTCCAGATCAACATAAAGCACGGTTCACCCCCAGAGAAAATCAAGCTGCCCCGGACAGGGCCGGGGCAGTAAACCTGCGCCGCGAATTTTTAGCGGACGAAATTAAGGGGCGGTGTATTTTGCCCGGCGCTCGTCAATCACCGCCTGGCCTCCGGCGGCAAGCCATTCCTTAATCCCTTGGTCCCAGACCTTGTCAAACTGATCCGGGGGGCAGGTGATGGCGTTCACCTTGAGGGCGTTTTCCTTGCCGCTGAGGGTGGCCGCGTATTCCACGCCGGCGGTGAGGGTAACGGGAACCACCGGGTAGGGTTTGCCGTCCTTCATG
Organism: Treponema sp.; assembly: GCA_031280125.1. Taxonomy (GTDB): domain Bacteria; phylum Spirochaetota; class Spirochaetia; order Treponematales; family Breznakiellaceae; genus JAITHE01. The sequence continues at coordinate 1,288 of JAITHE010000083.1, read as the reverse complement.
GCCAGGGCGTAGGCCCGCTCCACCAGTTCCACAAATTCAGGCCGGTAGCCGCCGGTCAGGGCCTTCATGTTTTTTGCGGGGTCCCCCAGATTAAGGCCGTTTTGGGGAATCGTGTAGTCCAAATTAAAGCCGCTGTTTTGTATCCAGCCCCCGGCGGCGGCCTTCAACTGGGGAATCCCGTTCACCACCGTATGGACGATACCTTCCGGCCCGACTTGCAGGAAATTGCAGTTTTCAAACCGCGACAGCCAATTAAGGTAACGCATGGATGCCTCGGGCGCTTTACTGTAGGAGGGGATAAAGGTGTATGCCCCCGCGGGCTCGTAGATCTCCCGGGGGGTCCGTCCCTGGGAATTGGCGAAGGGGCTGATGGGTTCAAAAACGGCGCCGGGAATATTCTGCCTGAGCATGGCAAGAATACCGGGGCTGTCCCGGTAGGCGTGATCCCAGTTGCTGGAAAAACTGCCCGCCAGGCCGCTCTTGGCAAGGTTTTCCGGGACCGTGGGATCGTTGTTGTACAGGGGGAAATCCCGGTCTATAAGACCGGCGTTGTACATCCGGTTAAGAAACCGGGCCGCCTCTTTTTCCCCGTCCTGCATCAGGTAGCCGTTGATCCACAGGTCCTTATCGCTCAAATGGGGATCCAGGAACGCGCCCCGGGTAATCATAAAGGCGGTATGCACCCCCAGGAGGGCAAAGGGCAGCACCCGGTCCCGGCCAACCCCGCCGGGATCTTTTTCTTTGAACGCCGCCAGGGCGTTGTAAAATTCCTGAACCGTTTGGGGAAGGGGCAGGCCCAGTTTGTCCAGCCAATCCTTGCGGATAAAAAGCCCCTCCCGGGCCAGGATGGTCCGCCGGGCGGGGACCGCGTAGAGCTTTCCGGTTTTGCTGTCCAGAAGACGGTAGATAAGTTTTTTGCCGGGAATCGCCTCATCCTCCCCCAGCCATGTCTTGAGATCCGGCATGAGGGAATCCACGTGGGGGTTCATATCGAACAGGCCGCCCTGGACGCTGAAGGTGGTTACCGCTCCGGCGTCATAGGTAAAACTTACATCCGGGGCGTTTCCGGCGGCCATCATGGTGGTCAGGCCGGGGACCTCGCTGCTCCGGGGTATGGGCACAAAGGAGACCTTGATGTTCTCCTCCCGGAAAATTTTTTCCTGGATCCATTTGGTCCAGTTGTTGTTGGCGGGGTCGGAACGGCCGCCGTCGGTACCCCGGTCAAAAACCTCTACCGAGCTTGAGGCCGCGGCCTGCGGGGGGGGGGGGGGGGGGGGGGGGGGGGGGG
>JAITHE010000091.1 GCA_031280125.1 Treponema sp. | reverse complement strand
GGGGGCCCTGGTCGGATCCGGCTTGGGTGGATCAGGGGGGCATCGATCCCTCCCTGCTTTTTGTTGACGGGAAGGCGTGGTTTTGTTCCAACGGCGGTATGCCGGGGGACGGCAAGGGGATGTATGTTTGCGAAATTGATCCGGTTACGGGAAAAAAGCTCAGTCCCTCCACGTTCATCTCCAAGGGCTGCGGGGGCAAATGTACGGAAGCGCCCCATATCTACTTTATTAACGGCTGGTACTACCTTCTCCTGGCCGAGGGGGGAACTTCATACGGCCACATGGCGGTGATTCAGCGAAGCCGGGATATTTACGGCCCCTACGAAGACTGCCCTCGCAACCCGGTCCTCACCAACCTCAGGCTGCACCGCTATCCTATCCAGGCGATTGGCCATGCTGATCTTTTTGAGGATGGCCAGGGTAATTGGTGGATGGTCTGTCTGGGTATCCGGCTTCTGAATACCCAGCTGCGCCATAACCTGGGACGGGAAACTTTCCTGGTCCCGGTCCGCTGGGAGGATGGCTGGCCGGTCTGCGGGGAAGGGGGAACCGTCGCCCCGGAAATGAAGGGGCCCTTGCCGGCCCCCCCTGAACCGGTGAACATCGACATCCATGAAGATTTCTCCGGGGAAACCCTTTCCCTCCACTGGAATTACCTCCGTAATCCCGATCTTTCCCGATACCGCGCGGGAGGGGGAAACCTGGTTTTACAGGGTGGGAGCCAGGGGCTTTCAGAGTTAAACCCGGTCTTTACCGGGGTCAGGCAGCGCTCTTTTAATATAGAAGGGATAACCCGGATTTACCCGGATATGGAGCCGGGGACCCGGGCGGGGATCAGCGTCTACCTGAGCGACTGTTACCACTACGACCTGGCCCTGGAACGGCGGGCGGGGGGGCTTTTTGTTCTGGTGACCCGGCGGATTCACGACCTGGAGGCGGTCCCCTTTGAGCAGGCTCTCCCCGGTACGGAGGAAGTGGAACTGCGGATCACCTCGGATATGCTCTGGTATTATTTCAGCTACCGTCAAAAGGGCGGCGGCTGGCAGGATGCGGGCCGGGGCATGACCGCGGGGCTTTGCCCGGAGGGCGCCCACAGCGGAAGTTTTACCGGGGTTTACATCGGCCTTTACAGCGTTGGCGGCACGGCCCGCTTCGGCGGCTTTTCCCTGCAAAACACCGGGACGGGAGAGGCGGGAGCGTAAGAGCCTGTTCAAATTGTGGATTTTTACGGTCAATAGACCTCAAAAATCCCGGTTTTCGGGCTCTTTTGGAGCCTGCAAGGTAGAATTTTGTCGTTTGCAACGCCAAAATTCCAGATTTTGAACAGGCTCTAGGGCGTGTTCACACTACGCAAAACCGCTCCCATATCAGCCAATTTTTGGGGCCGCGCAAGGGATTGAAGCGGAAATCCCGCAGGGACCGCTCGCGGTCCCGAGGAATTGGAGCGGAAAGCCCGGTTTTATCGGGCCAGGCCCGAAAAAATGCGCCCAAATTTCTAGGTTTTCCGGTAACAGTTTTGTAGTGTGAACAGGCCCTAGTCGAAAAGGAGCCGGTTCCTCAAAACCAAAACCCAGCCGAAGCCAGACCGCTTCGGCCTGTTCCGCCCCCTTTAAGGATGCCTGTTTCATACTTGCTTTTTTCCGGACACAGATTTTTACTTCGGCAAAAGGGCAAATTTCCCCGGTAATGGCCTGTGGACAGACTTTCGCCATCAGACCATACATACAAACGTCAATGTTCCCCATGCGATTCATTCGGAGCCGTAACATCCTGAACAATCCATCCGGGTACTTTTATACCGGCCTAAGCTCATAGGCCAACACCGCCGGCTGTGGCATCAACCGGATGTAAAATACCCGCCCATAAAAGCCCATAAGGACGGGTTCCCTGCCCGAAGGCAGGTATCAAAACACCGGTTTATCCATACGGAGCCGTCGTCCGGCGGTTTTACCACTCGAAGTGTATAAAAAATCATAACTTTATTCATTGTTTCTCAAGAAACAACAGGAAAATTATCATGTAGTCAATCTTAATTGACTTATGGTCTATTTGTCAAGCACCAATAGAAAATTATCATTGCTTTAACGATAAGTGGTTTATATATGGAAAACATCAGAGAAGTATTGGCCCGAAATCTAAAAGAAAAACGGCAAGCATTCGGCATAACCCAATCCGAACTGGCGGAGCGGGCGGATATTTCCACCAATTTCATCGCTCTGATTGAAACCAGGAAGAAATTTCCCGCCCCCGAAACGCTGGAACGGCTGGCGAACGCCCTGGACATAGAAATATCAGAACTCTTTGCCAACCCTGTTTCCCCCGAAACGGCCTTGAGAAACCTTCATCACGCCATTTTGGACGATCTGGATCGCGCTATTGGGGAAGCTCTGGATAAAGCCATAGGCAGACGGTGTAAAGAAGGCACAGGCAAGGGATAATCCATCTAAAAAATGTGTCAAAATGCCCTGTAGGAAGAAAAAGAGTGCCTCCTATGATATTGTCAAGAGAAAAGTTGTATTTTTCTCTTGATGTGCTCCCGGCCCTGGTTTACGCGGTTAACGCCTCCTCAGCCATGCGCCCGCCAGGGCTCCCTCCCTGCCGGGGCCGGGCCTCATAAGCCGTTTTGTTTTTCAGCAGCGAATATAACAG
>JAITHE010000054.1 GCA_031280125.1 Treponema sp. | reverse complement strand
TATCCCAAGAGCCCTATAGGTAAAAGGTTATGCCAAAATATCTTTTGTCCTCACGGCTGCCGTCCTGTGCCTGGCTGCCGTGAAATACTTACAATACTGTATCCTTTGTTTTTGCAACCGGCTCTGATTATAAGGTTTTACTATATGTTACATGTGTTGCGCGGCATAACTCAACCTAAGCCTCGGCAGTCCGGGCAGTAGTGGATTCGGGGAGATCTGTGGAGTTCAACCGGCCGCCTGCTTCCCATTCGCTGACGGAGCATGCCGGTGTTCTGGATAACCAGCGCCGCCAGAAACCCTCGCCCCGGCCAAACAGCTCCGGGGACATGATCCTGATACTCCGGGGAAGCCGGTGCGGTTTCCGGTTTCCGCCTACCGGTGCAGTTCAACCCGGTTCCGGCCCAGTTCTTTTGCCTTTTTCAGAGCCATGTCGGCGGCAAAAACCAGATCCCGCATATTACCCGCATCCCTGGGGGCCGAGGCGATGCCCATGCTGGCCCTGGTCCGCAGTTCCAAGGACTCCGGGTTACCCGGGATCCTCACCGCCTGTTCCATCACTTTAAGACGGATCCGCTCCGCTACCGCTATGGCGTTTTTGGCGGAAGTGTCGGGCAGAAGGACGGCGAATTCATCCCCCGCAAGGCGGACTGAAATATCCCCGGTACGGCGCATGGTTTTAAGTATGTCCGCCACAGCGACAATCACCGCATCTCCCCCGGCCTGGCCGTAACGGTCGTTGATGTCGTGGACCTTGTCCAAATCCATCATGATCAGTGATAAAAGCCTAGACTTGGCCGCCCGCAGCTTAAACCAGTCCTTGAGGGATTCTTCCAGAAAACTCCGGTTGTAAAGACCCGTCAGCTCATCGGTGATTGCCCGGTGGCGGGCCTTTTCGCCCCAAAGGACCAGTTCTTTGAGGTGCCGGGATGCCTGAGCAAACCAGATGTTTTGTATCTTGCCTATGGCGTGGAGCATCTTGATCCCTATCAGGGGATGCTCAAAGATGATCCGGTAAAAATCTGTGCCCTGCAGGACCATCAGATCCGCGTCTTCCCTGGCGGTGATGGTAGCCGACCGGGGCTCGTGGACGATGATTGACATTTCTCCCAGAAAAAACCCCGGCGCTATGTCGAACATCCACCGTTGGGTTCCGTCGGCCTGCCGCTTATATGCGCTGAGGGATCCCGAAAGGAGGACAAACATATCCTTTCCATGATCCCCTTCGGTAAAGATCCGGTCCCCTGCCTTGAAACACTGCCGTTCCAGAAAGGCAGTAACGGCGTTAAACTCCAGATCGTTTAAGGATGCAAAAAGGGGGGAGTTGACTAGTACCGGGTCCATGCCGGGGGACAGGCTCATGCGCTTTCCCTGCGGACCGGCGCAGGCTCATCCTTGCAAGCACGTATCTGGCCGCCGCCGCCCTTTTTCCAGACGCTGAGGAGCATGGCGTAGGTTTCATGGAAAAGGGTATCCCATACAGGGCCGTCCTCGGGCCATACCGAATAAACGATTGTACCGGTAAAGGAAAAGGGCGGCAGTTCCCCCTGGGCAGGAACCGGTTCCATGCCCGCGATGGACCGGGACAGTTCCATAGCCACCTTTTCCGTCAAGGGACGGGGACATTTATTGATCACCAGCCCGGTCTCGTTGCTTTTGAAACGCATGGCCCAGCCCCGGCCTATGCGGCGGGCAAAGGTTTTAAGGATCATCGCTATGCGGACCATCGCTTCATCCCCGGTTTCATGGCCCCGGGAATCGACGAGGATCTTGAAATGGTCCGGCTTGAGCATGATCAGCCCGGTGGGAGCCTCCAGGATACGTCCGCTTTCATCAGAGAGGAAGCTCTGTTTCCAGAGTCCTGTACCGGGATCCTCATAGGCCCGGCGGTGCAGTTCGTTTACCCAGGAAAGGTTTTCCAGCAGTATCTGCTGGGTGGACTTGATGCGGTTGGTCATCATTACTATGGAATTAAGGAGGATCCTGGAAACGATCAGAGGTTCTTCGGCTATAAAATCTTCCATAGAAAGACCCGTGCCAGGGAACATGATCAGCGCCGAGTCTTCCAGGGCCTCTGCGCTGGCTTCATATTCGGTCCTGCGGATAAAGTCAAAGTCCCCAATGGTGTCCCCCGGGGTGTATTGGGCTACCTCGTCGCTGCCTCCATCGCCCCGGGGTTTGAACACCCGCACAGCCCCTTCCAGAAGCATGTAAAAATGTTCCGCCCTTTGGCCCCTGGTAAAAAGGGCGGCCCTTTTGTGAAGGTGAATTATGCCGGATCGTTTGGATACGTAATCTACCTCCCCGTCAAGCAGGGCGTTAAAGAGTTCCGCCGATCGTATGCGTTTTGGATTCAGGGTCTGATTGAGTGTCCGCTCCAATCGAACCTCCCGTTTGAGTATAGTATGACCCCGGGGGTTTTTCTAGCATCCAGAGGATGGGCGTATACAGGAGGGGATCCGTCATTTTTCCCAGTAGCGAAGAAAGATCCCCAAGGTCTTGGGAAGGGCGGCTAGACGGCGGGACAGGCTGCCCCCGGCAAAATCCACCAGCGCCCGGATGCCGGCGTGGACCTTTTCCGAATAGGGGTGCCAAAAGATGTTCCGTTTGGATCCGGGGAGGATGTCGTCCACCACAACCTGGGCCTTTACCATTTCCTTGAAACCCATTTCGCCGTGGGTGCGCCCCAGCCCTGAATCGCCAAAGCCCCCCCAGGGGGTTTCCGCTAGGCCGTGGGACATGAGGTGATCGTTTATCATCACTGCCCCGGCGTTGACCCGCGCCGCCAAATCCCGGGCCCGGCGGCGGTTCCGGGACCAGACAGAACCGGTAAGGCCGTAGGAGGAGGCGTTGGCAATCCGGAGGGCCTCCTCATCGTCCCCGGCGGGGATCAGGGCGGCCACGGGGCCAAAGATTTCTTCGGCCATCACCGGCATGGCGCTGCTTACGCCGGTAAGGACCAGGGCCGGGGTGTCGAGGCTTTCATCGTCCTCCAGGGACGCGCCTGTGCTGGAGGCGGCGATCCGGGCTCCGGCGGCGATACAGGCTTCTACCTGCTGCCGTACCGTCTGCTTTTGCTTTAGGCTGGTCATGGGTCCCAGATCGATCCCGCCCCTAAGGCCCTCCACCAGGGCGCAGAACCGTTCCCTGAAGGGATCGTATACGTCTCTGTTTACGATGATCCGTTGAACCCCCCCGCAGGACTGGCCGGCATTGGAATAGGCCGCCCAGAGGAGCCCCGCCGCCGCCCGGTCCAGATCGGCGTCTGAACGGACTATGGCGGCATCCGCACCCCCCAGTTCCAATACCAGCGGCAGAAGCCGCTTTGCCGCCAGGGCCATAAGCTGCCGGCCCGTGGCGGTGGATCCGGTAAAGAACAGTTTATCCACCCCGGGGGCGTCCGGGGCGGCGGCGGAACCGCCGATAAAGGCTGGTCCCGCTTCAGGGCCGGGGAGATCCACATAGGTAAAAAGTCCTTGGGGAAGATCTGCGGCGTCGAAGATAGCTTCCAGGGCCCGGCCCACATTGGGGGTAAGGGACGCCGTTTTAAGAAGTACGGCATTTCCTGCCAGAAGGGCCATGGCCGTCTCGGAAAATGGTATGGCAAAGGGATAGTTCCATGGCGAAATGATCCCCACCACCCCGTAGGGTTTTAGGACAATCCGGCTCCGCTTATTGAACATGAGCGGGCTGCCTCCGGCTAGAGGGCGGGGGGCCAGAAAATGCCGGGCCCTCCGGCGGTAGTAGACCAGGGCCATTACCGCCGGAAGGACTTCCGCCGCCAGGGCGTCCAGGGGCAGTTTTCCATTGTCCCGGTGTATGGTTTCGGTTATTTTATCCGCATGGTCAACCAGGCAGTCTCCGGCTTTTTTCAGGCGCCTGTTTCTTTCTCTGGGGGAAAGGGCCACCCAGATCTTATGCGCTTCCCGGGCCCTTTGTATGAGCGGCCCCATCTCTTTAACTTTCATGGACGTAAGTATAACAGAATATGCGGATCCGGTATATCCCCCCTCTAGAGGAGGGTTTCTATCCCCGCCTTTTCACAGGCGGCACTCAGGGCGCCGCTTAACGTGCCCAGGGCGGCTTTTTTACGGACCGCCAGTTCCAGGTAAGCCGTCTCCACCGCGGAAATTCTGTAAAGCCCTGCCAGATCGAGGATCCTTTCGGTATAATCCCCGGAAAAGGAGACATCCGTACCCAGGTGGTACATGGTTAGGAGCCGGTTAATCTCCAGTACATCGGCGTGCCTGAATCTGCCCCGGCCCAGGGCAGCCAGGAGCAGTTCGGTCATCTCTTCCCAAAACTGGACCGGAACCATTACCTCTTCGTCGGCTATTTTGCCGAAAAGATCCTTCACCGCAGCCGATTTTTTGTGGGGCAGAAAGAGGGCGGCGCAAAAACTACAGTCCAGGACAACGATCATTTAAGAGTTTGGTAGCTGAAGAGCCTTTCCACAATTTCGGCCCTGGAAAGGACATCTTCCTTGACGGGGACGATCTGGGCAATGGGTTTACCCTGGCGCAGGATATAATACTCATTTCCCTGGACCACCTGATCTATCATTTCCGTAAAATAACTTTTGGCGCTGTGGATATTGATATTCATGTCCCCACTATAGTATACTAACCGGGAATCCCACAATAACCCGGCTGTTGCAAAAGGGCGGACAACCGGATAGTATAGATAAAAGGATCGCTGGCAATTTATGAAAATTTGGGTAAAATTCCTTATCGGTTCACTCCTGGGGACGGTTTTGGGCTTTTTGCTCCCCTATGAAAACCAGGACGTCCTTTCCTCCATGGCCTGGCTGGAACAGATCGCCCTGCAGATCGGACGTTACACGGCGGTGCCGCTGCTGTTTTTTTCCCTGGTGGTGGCGATCTACGAACTGCGGCAGGACCGGGAATTCTGGCCCCATATGGGCAGAACCTTTCTTGTGATGGTCACGGGAACCGTTTTTATCGTCGCTTCAGGGATCGTGGCGACCCTCCTCTTTCCCCCGGCGAGGATCCCCATTCTTATCGAGGAACAATTTGAAACGGCGTCCCTTAACGTAAGGGCGATGCTGCTGGACCTGTTTCCATCCAATCTGTTTACGGCCCTGCTGGGGGACGGTCTCTACCTTCTTCCCGCCTGGCTTTTGGCCTTTTTCCTGGCCATGGGGCTTGGGCTGGACCGGAACTATTCTAAGCCGGTCCTTTCCCTGGCGGATTCTCTTTCCCGGGTTTTCTACCATATAGCGGCCTTTTTTTCGGAGATCCTTGCCCTGGTGATCATCGCCCTGGCGGCCTATTGGGCTGTCCGCTACCATGCGGCCCTCCGGGCGGATGTATTCAGGGATCTGATCCTCCTCTTGGGGATCTTTGGCCTTGTCCTGACCTTTGTCATTTTCCCCCTGCTCCTCTTTATTTTCAAGCCGGGAACAAATCCCTGGGTAATTCTCTACGGATCCCTGGGTACGGCCCTGGCGGCTTTATTTTCCGGAGACGTTAACTTTACTCTGCCGGTGATGTTCCGGCATATCCGGGAAAATCTGGGGGTCCGCCGAAGGTCCAATGCGGTTACGGTAAGCCTCTTCTCCATATTTGGACGGGCGGGAAGCGCCATGGCGGCGGCGGTGGCATTTATTGTGATCATCAAATCCTATTCAAGTCTGGGTATTTCCATAGCAGATGTCCTTTTCATTGGAACCAGGGCCTTTCTTATTTCCTTCCTGCTGGCGGGGCATCCGGGGAACGGCGCCTATACCGCCCTGGCTCTGCTCTGCATGGATTACGGCAAAGGTTTTGAGTCGGGCTACCTTATCCTTAAGCCCATGGCTTTTTACCTGGCGGCGGCAGGGGCCTTTCTGGATGTGATGTTCTGTTCCTTTGCCGCCTATGCGGTGGGCAGATGGGGCGGTTTCCAGGAAAATAAGGACATGCGCCACTTTATCTAGTATGCTGGTCTTTTCCGCGGCGGCGGCCTTGGTTCCGGCGGTGCTTATCGCCTACTTCGCCCTTTCAAAAAAAACAAACCCCGCTGTCAGAAAAGCCTGTGCCGCGGCCCTGGTCCTGATAGGACTAGCCTTCGCGGCCTGCGCTGTTCTGCTGATCTTTATGCTTGGTCCCGCCGGAGTAAAAAGTACGGGCTTTGAGGATATTCCCCCCGCGCCCCCCGCCCAGGAGGGCCGCCAGGATATTATCACCATGCTTGTTATCGCAGCGGCGGTGTTTTTGTTTGTGGCCCTTATCATTATCCTGTCGATCCGTGAACAGCGGAGGACGGGTAAAAAAGCGCCGATCCGGCGTCATTCTGCACATCCAGGAGGAAACCATGGACAGTATCATTAAGAAAATCGATCATACCTTTTTGAAACCCAATGCGACGGAAGAAGACATAAGGCGTATCTGCGGTGAAGCGAAGAGGTTCGGTTTTACTGCGGTGGCGGTAAACCCCTGCTGGATTTCCTGCTGCAAAAAGGAGCTTGCGGGAACGGATATTATCATAGACGCCACGGTAGGTTTTCCCCTGGGACAGATGCTAAAGGAAAGCAAGGCGGCGGAATGTACCGATGTGATCCGGGAGGGGGCGGGGGAAGTAGACATGGTGATGAACGTGGGAAAATTCCTCAGCGGCGATTTTGACTATGTTTACGAGGATATCAAGGGCGTGGCCGGCTGCTGCCACAGCAGCGGCATCCAGTGTAAGGTGATTCTGGAAACCTGTTTTTTGACGGATGAACAGATTGTCCGGGCCTGCGGAATTGCGGAAAAGGCCGGAGCGGATTATGTAAAAACTTCCACCGGGCTTAACGGCTCCGGCGCCACGGCAGAGATCATCCGGCTTATGCGGAAAAGCTGCGGCCCCTCCGTAAAGATCAAGGCCGCCGGCGGCATTCGCACCCTGGCCCAGGCGCGGATCATGGAAGAGGCAGGGGCTGACCGGATCGGGACCAGCGCCGGAACGGCGATAGCGGCGGAACTAGCCGGCGGAGCGGACTGGCCCTGATGGGGAAAATCATCCCGGGTTTTCGCCGGGGCGGCGCTTTGCCGGATGGATCCGTTAGATGGATCTATTGACAGAGGGGATCCGCCAGCTTTGTGCTGCGGATGCGCGTACGGCGGCGCTGATGGAAGGCCGTTTTAAACCGGCCGCTGAAAAACTCTTCCTTTACATGGACGAAATAGAACGATTTAACCCCCTTTATGGTCTTGTCAAGGTAAAAGACCGGGAAGAGCTTGCCGTAAGACATATCCTCGATTCGCTGGCCCCCCTGGGGTACATCGCAGGGCTTTTGGGTCTGGCTCCGCCGGATCACAGCGCCGCCCCGCCTCAAGAACAAAAACCCCCGCTGGCAGATGCGGGATCCGGCGCGGGCCTTCCGGGTATACCCCTGGGAATCTGTCTGCCGGAGGCAGAGATAACCCTGATCGAGCGGATGAGCCGCCGGGCTGACTTTCTGCGGAATGTCCTGGCGGCACTGGCCCTGACCAACATTAAGGTGGAAGAAACAGAAACCGAAAGAGCCCCGCCGGGCCGGTTTAACCTGATCGTTTTTCGGGCCTTTCATCCCCTAAACCCGGCGCTGTTGAAGGGTCTGTTCCGGCTCCTAAGTGCCGGTGGACAGTTGGCCGCTTACAAGGGCCGGAAGGAAAGGACCCGGAAGGAACTGGCGGAGGCGGGGCTCGTGGAGGTGTCCGGCACCCGTTCCGGCGGCGCAGAGACGGGAGTATGGAAGATCATTCCCCTGGATGTGCCTTTCCTTGGGGAGGAACGGCACCTGGCGCTGATAGGGCCGCCCCGCAGACAGCCGTCCGGCGAATATTTTATGGCAGGGAAGAACAATCGCTGCCGGAGGGCATAGATTATGGATTTGTTCAAAAACTGAAGTTTCCGGACAAGTTTGCTATAGTGTTTTTACGCTGCTTCGGGTTACCAGGCTGCCCGCCACCAAAATATTTTCGGGCATGGCCATTGAACCGGAGATCCGCTCCGCCAGCATTTCCAGCGCCCGGCTGCCGATTTGGTGGTTGGATACCTTGATGGATGTCAAGGGCGGGTCGGAAAAACCGCTAATCGGCAGATTATCGTAGCCGATAATACTGATGTCCCCGGGGATACGGATATGGTGTTCCCGAAACGCCTTGATACATCCGTGGGCTATAATATCGTTGAGGCAAAAAAAAGCAGTGGGCAGGGGCCTGCCTTTTTTTAGATGTTTTTTCATGTCCAGTGCCGCCTGTTCAAAGGCGGGGTCCACACTCAGGATAAAGTGCTCCTGTACAGGCAGGGAAAAGTATTCCATGGCTTCCCGAAAGCCAAATTCCCTCATTTTAAAATTTCTGGTATCCCGGCTGCCGGTGATCATTCCTATCTTGCGGTGTCCGTTCAGGTATAGGTGTTCTACGGCCTTAAAAACGCCGTCGGTATTGTCAATATCCACGCAGTCAAAAGCCGAAAAAGAGAAACAGGTATCGATAAAAACTACCGGCTTGGACAGGGAAAGAAACAGGGTCAATTCATGGGTAGAAAGTTCCGTTCCCAGGGCAATCAAGCCGTCCACAGCGGTTTCCTTCTGGGAGGCGACAATTTCTTCCACCGGTATTTGATTAAAAAAGGAAATTTCAAATTTGTATTTTCGTTTTTTTATTTGACTTTCAATTCCCTCAAGATATTCGGTAATAAAGGCGTTGTGATTATTATTGATAATATGGCCGTGTTTGGCGATTTTCAAAAACCGGATAGATATGTTTTCGTTAACCAGGTAGGGATTTCCGGGCAGGCTTTTATAACCCATGTCAGCAGCAATATCGACAATCCGCCGGCGGACCTGGGCTGAAACGCCGTTTTTGTTGTTCAAGGCCAGCGAAACCGCCGATGGCGAGACTTTGGCGGCTTTGGCTATATCGACGATTCTGACAGACAATGGACCTCCAGTTTGTTCATTGTAGAGCGTGTTAACCGGTATGTCAATACTATATATCTAAATTTACTAAATTTTTTTAGTTATTTTGCTAAAAACCGGGATAATGTTATGGCAAAAAATAGCTGAAAATCGCATTTTTAGCTTGACAATACCAATTTTTTGCCTTTACCATATATATACGTAAAAGGATTTTACTAAAATATTTTAGTAAAATAAAACAGTATGAAACGGCGGAAAAGATCCGTGTTTCAGCAAAAGGCAAGGAGAGAAAGATGAAGAAAGCGTTTGGTATCGTCCTAACGGCGATTCTGGTTTTGGCGGTTATTGGCTGCAGTCCTTCAAAACCCGCGGGTTCCGGCAACGCGGAACTGGACAAACTGCTCAAGCAGTACTTCCCCGATCAGATGAAAGACGGGGTAATCAAGGTGGCGGTGGTCCGCAACCTTAACGCCGGGGACCACACCCAGCAGTTCCTGGACGGCTGTGTGTCCGAAGGTCAGGCACTGGGGTTTATCGTCGACACCTTTGTAACCAACGGCGACAACGCCAAGTGCCAGGAAACCCTGGCCCAGGTTATCCAGAAGGACTACGACGGCATTATTCTGTCCCACGGCGAAGCGGGTTATACCTACGACGCCCTTAAACCCGCGGTGGACAAGGGAATGAAGGTTGTTACCTTCGACTCCGTTCCCTACCTTAACGGAGACCCCAACGGAACGATCCTTACCGGGGTAACCAGCAC
>JAITHE010000053.1 GCA_031280125.1 Treponema sp. | reverse complement strand
ACGGCGGACAGATCCCCTGACCGGCCTGGCCGGCGGATTATCCGCCTGAACAAGGCCTCGCCCCCCACGGCGGCGGCGACGGAAACGGCGATAAGCCACAGGGCATGGAGGCCGTAGAGGACCACCCCAAAAACCGCCGCCGGAACCAGGGCCGCCACAACCCTGCCCATGATCGTCCGGGTCTTGACGGGGCTCGCGATATGGGGACTGGACCCCAAAAACAGCTCAGGCATCTTGCTGCCAAGTATAACGGAAGGGGGCAAAAAAAACTAGGGGACCTTCCGTCTATTTTCCTCGGTAAAAATAATGGGGTCAACGAATGAAACGAATGTACACGAATAACCCCTTCCTATTCCACTTTATTCGTTCTTATTCGCGCCATTCGTTGATCCATCTTTCTCCCTTTACCCCTCAACGGCTATGGCGATTACACAGCTTTGACCGGCGGCGGGGAGGTTCGTTAGGCCAGGGTTGAACGGTGCGGCCCACGGGGATATAGTCAATATATGGAACCGGAGATTGTTTTTGCCCCGTCCGCCTTCAAACATGGAATTTCAGAGGCGGGAATACGATGGGTTTTGACGCACGATCCGGCCAATGGCATCATTGAAGAAGCGGATGAAACCAAGTATATTGCCATTGGCTTTGACCAGGCCGGTAATGTGCTTGAGATCATGTATAATCACATTGATGATGAGACCGTTAAGGTATTTCACGCAATGAAGTGCCGCAGACAGTTTCGTAAACAGTTACAATTGGAGGCTGATGATGGCGGACATGACCGATGAAGAATATGACGCACTGGACGAACTATGGACAAAAACCACGCCAAAGGTTAATTTTTCGCGTCCCGGCATATTTGCCCGCCAGCGTATCCTGCTGGAGTGTCTGGACGATATATCCGCCGATTATGTGCGGAACCATGCCAAAATCACCCACAAAACCCCGGAGGAAATTATCTGCGAAATAGTGTACGAGCGGGCTGTTGTCTCCGCTTCCTGAGGAAGGACGCCGTTTTGCCCCGGCGCTTTTTTGTGGTATACTATGAGCATGAGTACCTTCAACGAAACCATCACCTTGACCAATGCCGCCGATCTGAGTATCGCCAGCCGCGGGCTTATGCCTGAATCAGAGGTTCGCAGCCTTACTGTAGACGCCTGCGTAGATACCGGTTCGTGGTTTCTGGTTATTAACGAAAAGACCCGGGCCGCCCTGGGGTTGGGGCTAACCGATACCACCACCGCCACGCTGGCGGACGGCAGTATCAAAGAATACCCCCTCACCGAGCCGGTGGAATTCCGCTGGAAAGACCGCCGGCAGGCCATGGGCGCCATGCTTATTCCCGAAGCGGACGAAGTGCTGTTTGGGGCGCTGTGTATGGAAGCCCTGGACGTTATGCCGGACCCCGTGGACGAATGTCTCAAGGGCCGCCACGGAGACAAGGCGCTTTATAAAGTAAAGTAGCGTCGTTCAGAAACTACGCCAACAAGTCCAATAATCCCCGCCGTGCTGTTTGGGCAGCCCACTGCTTTCCCGGATTCGCCGAACCGGTAACGGTTTCCCCCGGGGAGGAAGCCATGCGTAGATCTATGGCGGTTTTTGTATTACTGGCGGCGGCGTCCGGAGGCCCTGGTTAGCTTGTTGGCGGGCGGGGGCGGTCCCTTGACAACCGCCGGGCAAGGGGATTAGGATCAAGATGGGATGAAACCGATTATATGTGCCGCCCCCTCCGGCGGGTTACGGAGCAGCCATGGCCTCATCGTTTAACCCTGCTCTGCTGGCGGACTTTGCCCGGTCCTACGGGTTTCACTACGATGTCTGCGATCCCCCTACACTGGTACGGGATGTGCTTATAGAAATGGAGCGGGGCCTAAAGGGCCTGTCTTCGCCCCTGCCCATGATTCCCTCCTACCTGCGGCCTGTTTCCCAGGTTCCCCTGGGAAAGACCGTGGTTGCTCTGGACGCCGGGGGAACCAACTTCCGGGCCGCCCGGGTTCATTTTAGGGAGGCGGGCAAGCCCGAGGCGGAGGGGATGCAGAAGGCCCCCATGCCGGGAACCCAGGGCAGGGTGGGGGCCGCCGAATTTTTTGACCGGATCGCGGATTTGGCCGGGCCCCTGGTTGAAGCGGGGGGCGTTGAGGGGATAGGCTTTTGCTTTTCCTACCCCATGGAGATGCTGGAAAACGGGGACGGCGTACCCATGGCGTTTAGCAAGGAAGTGGACGCCCCGGAGGTGCTGGGGAAGCCTGTGGGGCAGGGTCTGAGGGAAGCGCTGGAGCGCCGGGGGGTCAAGGTTCCCGCCCGGATCGTCCTCTTAAACGATACGGCGGCGACGTTGCTTTCCGGGCTGGGGCAGATTCCCGCGGACGGCGGAAGAAACAGGGGGCCGGACAAATACGGAGTTTCCGGCGGCCCCATGGTGGGGTTTATCCTTGGTACGGGGTTCAACACCGCCTACCCGGAACGGGATATCCCCAAGATCGGCTTTCATTCCGGAGAGGCTCCCCAAATTGTGGTCTGTGAAACGGGTAATTCCCTGCCCCGGTATCTGGGGATTCTGGATCGTGAATTCGACGCCACCACCAAGCACCCCGGTTCCTATCTGCTGGAAAAGGCCGCCGCCGGGGCTTATTTGGGCCCCTTAAGCTTTTACATCCTTACCAGGGCCATCGCCGACGGCGTACTCCGTTTTGACCGGTCCGCCGAGTTTGCCGCCTGGCCTTCGCTGGAAACCAGGGCCCTCAACGAATTTATGCACGCCCCCCTGGCCATGGAAGGCCCCATTGGGGGTCTCTTCGGCCCCGGCGAACTGGACGCGATCCGCTCCTTCGCGTACCTTGTTTCGATTATCACCCGGCGGGGGGCGGTGTTTTCCGCGGCGGTGGTGGCCGCGGCGGTGGAACGGATGGAAACGGGGGACGATCCCTTTGCCCCGGTCCGCATTGCCGTGGAGGGAACCACCTACATGGTCTACCGGGGGATGCGGGAGGCCCTGGAATCGTACCTCAACGTGATGCTTAACAGAAAAACCCCCCGGTCCTACGTCATTGCCCCGGTGGAACAGGCTTCGCTCTTTGGAGCGGCGGTGGCGGCTTTGTCCGGCTAAAGCCTTCTCCGCAGGGGGATCTAGTTTGTGCTGATCAGCACCTTGTCGATCCGGTTGCCGTCCAGGTCCAGTACCTTGAATCGGAACTGTTTCCATGTAAAGCCTTCGCCGGTCCGGGGAATGTCCCCTGCCAGTTTCAGGATAAACCCCGCCAGGGTGTGGTAATCCCGGGGGGTTTCCGCTCCCAGTTCTTCAAGCCCCGGGGTTTCGGCCAGCTCATCCACGCTGACACTTCCGTCCACAAGCCAGGAACCGTTCTCCTGGAGCAGGACCGCCTCTTCGGCGGGGGAGGGGGTTAATTCACCCACGATTTCTTCGATAAGATCCCGGATGCGGAGGGAGCCGGCAAAACCGCCGTATTCGTCCATGACGCACAGGCAGTCTTCGGCCTCCCGCTTGAAGGCTTCAAAGGCCTTGATGGCGCTTAAGGTTTCGGGGATAAACCGGGGTTTTTTCATGATCCCCCGGAGCCCCTGCCAGGAATCTTCCAGCAGGGCGATGAGTATATCCTGGACCGAAACGATACCGGCGATATTGTCCTGGGTGCCCCTGACCACGGGGAAAAAACCCTGAGCCCGGAAGTTCAGGGCTTTGTTCCGGACCTCTTCCCGGTCCGCCTCTATATCCAGCCACTCGGTGTCGGAACGGTGGGTCATAAAGGCGCCCACGGGCCTGTCTCCCAGGTACAGCACCCCCTCCACCATGGACCGTTCATCGCTTCCCACGGCCCCCGTTTTTTCCCCCTCTTCCAGGGCCATGCGGAATTCTTCTTCCTCCCGGGGCTTCCGGTGTTTCCTGAAAAGGGGCAGGGCCGATACCGGAAGGTAGAAAACCTTCCAGGGCAGGGCCAGGACCAAAAGCAGGGGGGACAGGGCCAGGAAAAAACCCTCCGGATCAAGCTGGGCGATAAGCCTGGGGAGGAGTTCCGAAAGGACGGTAAAGGCCAGGGCAAGGATTGCCAGGGACGGCAGGATCCGTCCGGGGAAACAGAGAACCCCCAGCGCCCCCGCCGCGAGCCTGGTGAGGAGGTTCCATATCCGCAGGGAAAAAATCAGCGGCCCCGGGGTTTCCGCCGCTTCGGCGAGGCCCCTTCCGGAGGCGGCGGCCTTGATCCGCAGCCTTGGTTTCCGGGCCATGCCAAGGGCCGCGCCGGAAAACGAAAAAAAACCGCTTGCCAGGACCAGGAGAAAAAGTGAAACCGCGGGAAGGGGATCTTCCATTAGAGGGTCTCTTCCTTTTTCAGGGGTCTGACTATGGAGATCCCCTCCCGGGAAGTCTGGAAAATTCTGTTCTTGCCGTCCGGAGTAAGTTCCCCCAGAACCTGAACCATGGGAAATTTGGGAAATTCCGGGTTTACGTCTACCACCTGTCCCTTTTTTCCGTTGGAAAGAAGGACATACAGGCCGATGGGATAAATCGACAGGGAAAATACCAGGGCCTTGATGATGGTGTCGTCGTACTGTTTTCCCTCGTTTTTAAGAAGATCCAGCATTCCCGTATAGCCGTCTTTGGCTTCCCTGTGGGGCCTTGAGCCGGTCAGGGCTTCGTAGGAGCAGGCCACGGCGATGATCTTTGCATAGAGGCTGATCTTGTCCCCCGTAAGTTTCCGGGGATACCCCGATCCGTTTTCACGTTCATGGTGTTCCAGGGCCGCCACGCTGATCGTCAGGGGAAAATCAAAACTCCTTAGCAAATTATAGCTTAACACCGGATGATTCAGGATCTGCTGCCGTTCCTCCGGCGTCAGGGCTCTGGGGCTTAAGTAAACCTGCGGGGGAAGCTTGACCATCCCCACTTCGTGGAGCAGCGCCGCGGTTCCCAGTTCTATAAGCCTGTGGGAGGGGAGCTTTATATAGGAACCGATGATGATGGATATAATCGTTGATTTGACCGCATGGGAGGCCAGGTAGTTTTCCCCCTCCTCCAGGCCGCTCCGCATAACCCGCAGTAAATAACGGCGCTTTTCCCTGGGGATATCGCAGAGTTCCTTGACCCGTTCCGCCACCAGGTTGAAACGGGCTTCGTTTTTAATGAGTACCTGGTGAAAGAGGTTCTGCGTATATTTGAGGAACTCCGTGTAAAAATGTTCCGCCTCCCGGATCTGTTCGCCGTCTCCGGCGAAGGTCTTTTCCGCTTGTTTTCCCTGGCCGGCGGCGGCGGCAACAGCGGTCTCTGCCGTTTCAGTATATTCTTCCCGGGGTTCCCCACGGCTGAGGACCTCTTTAAATTCCCACTCTTTAAGGGTGCTTATCAATTCCTGGGAAAAGGCCACCTCCGGAGCGGTTAAAATAAAGTTGTCGTCCAGGTACACCGGGGCGGTAAAAAAACTTCCCAGGGGTATGTCCTTTATCATAAACTGTTTCATTAAATTGACGGTTTCGCTCCGATCCGTTATTATGGCTTACCGTGTAAAAAATAGCAATTCCGGCATGGGGGTGTTTTTGAAATTTAAGGCGGTTATTCTTTTTTTTAACGCGCTGATGGTCTTTTTCCTCGGACTGGTCTTTTTTCTGCCCTTCGCTGTGCTGGGAAAAGAAATGGCCCTGGTTTTTTGGGGTTCCGGCTGGTTTTTGCTTCCCCTGCTCCTGGGGGCGCTGCTGGTGGTGGATGTCTTTTTTGCGCTGAACTACCGGGTCTACGTCCTGCTGGAAAAGGAAGACTGGCCCGCCCTGGTCCAGGAGCTGGAAGAACAGGTGTTTCACCGGGGCCGCCGCGCCCCCCGGCTGATCCGGCTTTTGGCAAATACCTATTTGGTGCTTTCCGACGCCAAATCGGTAACGATCCTGGAGCAAAAACTCGCCATGATCCGGGGCAGCCTGATAAACGGCAACGCCCTTGTTTTTGGGGCCGCCCGGATCCTCGCCAAGGATTACCGGGGGGCGGTGGAATTTTTTTCCGTCCGCCTGCCCGGCGGGACTGCCCGCAGGTCCCTGCGGGTTTCCGATGCGGCCTGGATTCGCTGGTACCACGGCTTTGCCCTGCTTCTTGCCCGCCGTTTTGAGGCCGCGGCGGATGAGTTTATCCTCCTGGCCAGGGAAAGCGGGGACGCCGTCTTAACGGGGCTTTCCGCCTATTTCCTTGCCGATACTCTGGCAAAGTTCCTTGCCCTCCGTTCCGGGGAGCTTCTTAAAGAGGGGGACACGGGCAGGGAGCGGGTCCGGCGGAGCCTTAAAACCCGGTTTCACTGGAACCGGGAGCTCAAGCGGATTGAAACCGAAGTATACGCGGCGGTGCTGTCTTCCTATATGGCAAAGGCAGCGGATTTTATATACGGGACCTAAGGGCGGGAAAATCATGAAGAATTTTGAAAAGTCCGCCAAGCTGGACCATGTTTGTTACGACATACGGGGACCCGCTCTGGAAGAGGCCCGGCGGCTTGAAGAAGAAGGGTTTGACCTCATCAAATTGAACATAGGCAATACCGCTCCCTTCGGTTTCAGCACCCCCGATATAATAACCCACGATATTATCGTCAACATAAAAAACGCCCAGGGCTACGGCGATTCCCAGGGGCTTTTTTCCGCCCGGAAGGCCATTGTCCTGGACCTCCACACCCGGGGGATCCTGGACGTGGGGATCGATGACGTATACGTAGGGAATGGGGTCAGCGAGCTTATCATGATCTCCATGCAGGGGCTCCTTAATTCAGGAGACGAGGTCCTGGTTCCCATGCCGGATTATCCCCTGTGGACCGCCGTGATAACCCTTTCCGGGGGAAAGGCTGTTCACTACCGCTGCGATGAGGGATCCTCCTGGAATCCCGATTTGGCGGATATCCGTTCAAAGATCAGCGGCAAGGCCAAGGCTCTGGTCGTGATCAACCCTAATAATCCCACCGGGGCGGTCTATGAAAGGGACATCCTTGAAGGACTTGGGGAGATCGCCGCGGAAAAAGGGCTTATCGTTTTTGCCGATGAAATTTACAGCCGGATCACCTATGACGAAGCCCGGTATATCCCCATGGCTTCCATTAATCCTGATATATTAACCGTCAGTTTCGACGGCCTCTCCAAGGCATACCGGGCTCCAGGGCTTCGTTCCGGCTGGATGAGCCTGTCGGGGAACAGGAAGATCGCCGCCGGTTATATCGAAGGACTTAAGATGCTTTCTAACATGAGGCTCTGCGCCAACATGCCCGCCCAGTTCGGCATCCAGACTGCTCTGGGGGGGTACCAGAGCGTCAAGGACTATCTTATCCCCGGCGGACGGCTCAAGGAACAGCGGGATACGGCGGTGGAACTGGTAAGCCGGATCCCCGGCCTTTCTGTGGTTAATCCCCGGGGGGCTCTGTACTGTTTTCCCCGGATCGATACGGAACGGTTCCACATCACCGACGACGAACGGTTTATTATCGACTTGTTAAAGGAAAAGCATCTGCTCCTGGTCCAGGGAACGGGTTTCAACTGGGACCGGCCGGATCATTTCCGGATTGTTTTTCTTCCGGACAGGGAAACCTTGAAAGAGGCCATCGGACGGCTGGAGAATTTCCTCGCCGGTTACCGGCAGGAATAGCCCGGCGGGAAACCTGTAGGGGATAAACCGGACAAAAAAAAGACGATGCGCCTGGACGTCGGACCGTATGGCCGTATGCGCACCGTCTTTATCAGTCGGTTTGATTATCGGCGGCTTTATTCCGGCGCTTGAGAAAAAATCCGGTATTTTTTTAAGTTCCCAGTACCCCCAGGGTAAATTCCGCCGCCTCCGCCAGGGAGCGGTAGAGCCGGAAGGAGAATTCCAGATGCCGCCGCAGAGGTTCTGTTTCTGAAAGTTCCCTCTCCAGTTCCGCCGGGGGGGGGAAGAGGAACCCCGCCGCCTCCTTAACGGGACTTTCGGCGATGATCCTGTTGATCCCGTCAAGTTTTTGGAGGAGTTGTTCCCTTTCCTTCTCCAAGGAGGGGTATTTTAACCCGCGGCCGGCGGCGGAGGCAGCCCTCTCTGAGGAGTCCCGTATCTCCTCCAGTCCCCGGACAAGGCTGCGAAGGGCTTCCCCGTAACGCCCTTCCCGTTCCATCCGGGCAGGGGGGGCAAAAAATGCGCCGTCGATCCGGCGCCAGGTTTCCCGGAGGATCCGGTCTATTTCTTGCCGTCGGAGGGGCAGAGCCAGAAGATCCTCCGGTTCTGCAGGGGAAAGTCCCGGAATGGCCATGCCCCGGGGGGAAAGGCTCCGGTTCCGGATGGATTGCGCCGGTCCGCCCTGGCCGAGGCGGTTTTCAAACCAGGCGGCGTAAAGGGAAAGTCTCCGGTCGGTAAGGACCCTGCCCCCTTCCAAAGAAGGGGCGTAAAAGGGAAAACCGCTTTCCAGGGACTGCACGGAAAGGGTTTCCACCGGACAGAAACGTCCCGACAGGGCGTGGGCATTTTCCTCAAAGAGGGCCCCCCGGAAATGGCTTTGGAAGCCGGGAAACCCGAGGTCCAGGCCGGCGATCCAGATTTCTTCCGGCCCCAGGAGCCGGGCAAAATCCCAGGCGGTGGTGGCCACGGATCCCCCGGCCCCCAGAGCGCCCTTGGGATCGGTCCGGTCTTCAATAAACCACCCCAGGGGAAATAGAGATTGGCAAAAGAGGGCTCTTTGAAAGACAGGATCTCCCGAAGCCTCCCGTCCCTGATGCCCGGCGTAACGCAGTACCGGGGGATACACCGCGGATTCGGCGATCAGGGTGGTTCCTGGCGCTTTCAAGCGGTGGACGTGGAGGGCGTTCCAGTACTGGGGATCCACGGATACCGCAAAATCGGGCTCTATGCCCCTATGGAGAAAAAAACGCAGGGAAGTGTCCACGGCCACCGTAAGACAGCGCCGGGCCGCCTCTTCCAGTAGATCCCCCGCGCCGTTTAGGGAAGGACCCGCGGCGGCGAGAAATACGGGGATCCCCCTGTCTTTGAGGAGCCCCGCGAGGTGTTTAACCCCGGGGAGTTCCCTGATCGAGGAAAGGTTGGCCCCCAGGTTTCTGGTCCATCTTCTGCCGAAACGGCGTAAGGTGGCGGTGTTGATCTCGTCTTTGGAATGCCACGTGAGGATCCGCCGTTCCGCCTCGGCGTACCAGGATGCGTCTTCCGCCGTCAAGGAAACCAGGACCCGGTTTTTCAGGATCAGCGGTTTTTTTCCGGCGGGTCTTTTTTCCAGCAGGGCAAGGATTCCGGCGATCCCCCCGCTTCCCCCGCCGGTAACAAAGATCGCCCTCCCCGGGGAAAGCAGGTCCTCCAGGTCCCGGTTTTTCAGGGCCAGGCGGAACAGTTCGGTTCTCCGTTCTAGGATAATCAGGGCCGGACCTTCCGCCCGGGCCAGGGCCTCCGCAGTATAGCCCAGGCCGAAACCTAGGAGGATAATTGTCCCCTCTTTGCCGGTTTCCTCCAGCGCCGCCTCAGCCTGACGCCGTCCTTCCCGGACCGGATCCCGCCGGGAATGGACGCTAAGATCCCCCTCCGGTCCTGAGTATACCAGGGTGGGAAGGGGGTTTTCCGGGGATCCGGTGTTTTCAACCCTAAAGGGGCCCTCCCTGTTCGTTTCCGGAGTTTCCCCGGTTTTCTCCGGGGAATGATTGAGGGCCAGCTCTTCCGCCAGTCCCGGATAACGGGAATGGAGCAGGGCCAGGTTCTTTTTCCAAAAAGGGCCGTTCATTCCAGTTCCAGGATAATCGTCATTCCCTGCTGGAAGGGGGTGCCTGGCGAGGGACTTTGACGTATAACCCAGCCCTCTCCCCGGATATCAAGTTTCAGGTCCTCCCGGAAAAGCAGGGGGGTTAGGTTTCGTTTGGCTGTACCGGTAAAGTCGGGAACCACGCTGCCGACGATGGGGGTTTTATTCACGGGAATGGATATTGCCCCCGTATGGC
Source organism: Treponema sp. (assembly GCA_031280125.1). GTDB lineage: Bacteria > Spirochaetota > Spirochaetia > Treponematales > Breznakiellaceae > JAITHE01. The sequence continues at coordinate 18,461 of JAITHE010000053.1, read as the reverse complement.
TTACCTGGGGATTCCTTCCCCGGGGTATGCCCAGGTAGTCGATGAGGGCCTCTGCGGATTCCCGGATCGCCGGCGCGGCGGTACGGCTTCCAAAGTAGTAGTTTCCCATGGGTTTTATAATCACCATGTAAAGGACCAGGGAAGGGTTTTCCGCGGGCAGCATGGCCAGGCAGCTTGCGATGTAGTCGGTTTCCGAATAGGCTCCGGTTTCCGGATCGATCACCTGGGCCGTACCGGTTTTTCCCGCCAGGGCAATATCCTTTACCTGGGCAAAGCGGGCTATTCCCAGTTCGGTGGTCCCCGTTTCCATATAGGAACGGATATTTTTGGCAGTTTCCGGGCTAAGGATACGCCGGGACGGGCCGCTCCGGTATTCCCGGACCGTTTTACCGTCGCCGGAAATAATCCGGGATACGAACCGGGGGGGAATGAGGATCCCATCGTTGGCCACGGCGGTGGATGCCTGCACTATTTGGAGGGCGGATACGCCTATTTCCTGACCCATAGCCATGGTAGGTTTGGACCGGTCCGACCACTGGTTTACGGGGCGGAGAAACCCCGGCGTTTCGCCGGGGTTTCCCGCCCCGGTTCTTTGGCCGAAACCAAAATTTTCCATTATCTGGTAAAAGAGGGAAGGGGCTATCCTGTCCGAAGCATAGGCCGCTCCGGCGTTGCAGGAGTGGATCAGAATATCCGAAGAGCGGACGTTCCCGTGGACCCCCATGCACTTGATCGTGATCCGGCTGCCCCGTTCATAGCGGCCATTGCAGAAAAAAACCGTCTCCGGCTCGATGGCTCCGGCGTCCAAAAGGCCGGCGATGGAAAACACTTTGAACACCGATCCCGGTTCGTAGGACCAGATGGCGGCCCTGTCCATCCGGGAAAGATCGTCCGAATTCCGTATGTCGTTGGGATCAAAGCCCGGCAGGGACGCGGAGCCCAAAATATCCCCTGTCCGGGGATCCATGGCCATGAGCATCACCGCTTCGGCCTTGTTATCTTCCATGGTTTTGCGGGCAATGTCTTCCAGGATGTACTGGATGTTGGTGTCAATGGTTAAAACAATCTGACTGCCGCTTTCCCCTCTGCCGGGGCTAAGGTCGGCGTCGAAGGAATATTCAATCCCCGCCAGACCCGTATTGTCACTGCCCGTAAAGCCGATAACCTGAGCGGCCAGTTCTTTTTCCGGGTAGATCCGGCCCATTACCTGTTCTATGCTTACCCCCTTAAGTTTTCCCTGGGACCGGAGGGCCTGGATACGCCTCAGGGCGGATTGATCGACCTGTTTTTTCAGGTACAAAAAATCGCTGGAAGAATTCGATATCAATCCGCCGATCTCTTCTTCCGTAAGATCCAGGATAGGCCCCAGTTCCCGGCCCAGTTCTTCTCTGTCCCCTATGTCGGGCCGCCAAATGCTGACGTTTCCCAGTCTGGTCTGGAGGGCCAGGATCCGACCGTTACGGTCCAGGATCGTTCCCCGCTCGCCGGAGGAAGGGGAGGGTTCAAAATGCCCCGTCCCTCCGCCGGGGTTTGCCATGATCATAAAATAGCGGATCAATAGAAAGAGGGCCGTCGAAGCAAGGAGAAAGGCGAAAAAGAAAAACCGCCGTTTTATTTGCTTGTGGTCCGCCGTAGAATTCATTTTACCGCCACCACTTTTCCCAGGATATGATCCAGCGAGACAGGGCCGTAGGATCTGGAGTCGAAGGATTCCAGATCGTTATCCCCCAGGGCAACGAACCGTTCCCCGTCACCGGCGTAAAAACAGCGTTTTACTGCCCGTTCCCCCAGGGGAGTGTAAAAAACTACCAGATCCCCTTCCCGGGGCCGGGACCAGCGGACCAGGTAGAGTCCCAGACCGGGGACGCGGAATCCATAGGCGGCTTTGTTTACCACCAGCACCGATCCCGGTTTTAGGGTGGGCAGCATGGATCGCCCCTGGGTGATCATAAGATCGAGAAGAAAGAGTTTAATAAGCATGGCGGCAAGAAAGGCAAGAAAGGCGGCCCTAAAGGCGCCTTCCCGGACTTTTTGTTCCCCTTCCATATACACCGGCAAGTATAATGATTCCCTTCGTTTATGTCGATAAAACCTATAATGAAGGATATCATTGCATCCCAGCATGTGTACAAGCGGCCCAAGGTACCCCCGGCTTTCTGCCGGGAAGGGGCCAATGCGGGGACCCCGTATCCTTCAGGGGCTTCCGCCGTTACGTACCGGTCTCTGACGGAACAATCCTTCATCGAAATGCAGAAACTTCCCCGGAAAAAGAAGAAGGCCCTCCGGAGCATCCTGGCCGCCCTTACCCTGCCGGATGTTACCGGACGGACTTCCTGGGAAGAGGAACAGCGGGGAGTCAAAAAAAGGCCCGGAAAGGCTGTTTCCTTTTTTACGGGGGAAAGCCCTGTGGGCAAAATCCCTGTGGTCTGTGTCTGTCTTCTCTGCCTGGTCCTGACCTGCCTGATTTTTCTGGGAAGTCTTCCCTATATTCCCGATCCGGAACCTCCGGAAGACTCCCTGCTGCGGGAAACCCTGGTATCCGGCGTGGATCGTCCCTGGGCTGCCTTCCGGGTTTCAGGCCCCGCCGGCGGAGCCCAGGGAGATGAGATCCCCCTGGATCTGACGGAAAATTTCGCCTGGCGGGAATACATTGTCGGCCGGGGCGATACGGTGGAGGGCATAGCCAAACGGTACGGGCTGTCCCTGGATGCGGTCATTGCTTCCAACGAACTGCGGAATGTAAAACGGGAACTCCGGGCGGGGCAAAAAATACGGATCCCCAATATGGACGGCATTCCCTATACGATAAAGAAAGGGGACAGTTACGCCGGAATAGCCAAATCTATGGATGTTCCTCTGGAGGCTGTGCTGGACGCCAACGACATACAAAGCGATGCTATCGGAGCCGGTACGGTACTCTTTATCCCCGGGGCACGGATGAATAAAAATGAACTCCGCCAGGCCCTGGGGGAACTCTTTATCCTGCCCGTCGGCGGACGGCGGACTTCTCCCTTCGGCTGGAGGGCCGATCCCTTTACGGGACTGCGGAGCTTCCATGCGGGGCAGGACATTGCCGCCCCCATGGGAACCCCCGTTAAGGCTTCCGCCGACGGCAGGGTGTCCGCCGCGGGCTACAACGGGGTGTACGGTAATTTTGTCATCCTCTCCCATTCGGGGAATTACCAGACCATGTACGCCCATTTAAGCAGGATCCTGGTAAAAAAGGGCTCCTGGATAACCCAGGGATCGGTGGTGGGCCGGGTAGGGAGCAGCGGAAGAAGTACCGGGGCGCATCTTCATTTTTCTGTGTACAAAAGCGGCAGGGCGGTAAACCCCCTTGAAGTACTTAACAATTAAGGTTAAACTAACCTATTGCTGGAGGAACCATGCGTAAGCTTGTATTGATTCTGATCACCTTTTTCGCGGTGATTACCTTTATCAGGGTCTTTGCTTCCACCCAAAGCCCCGCGGTTCTTTCCGGAACCGCCGAATTCAGTGAAACCGATTGATCATACCGGTTTTTCCGGGGAACAATCCATGGAACCTCGCGGGGGCCGGGATCCGGTTTTCAGCCGGGCGGAACCGGCTTCTTCTTTTGAATTCCTTCTGGACGAGGTCTGTGAACGCCTCAGCCGTACCCAAAACCGGAATTCCCTGGGGCGTATTCAAAAAATGGAAGAAATGCTCGGTTCCCTTGAACGGGAACTGGAGAAATTACTTAAACCGCCGGTCTGAGGATGAAAAAACACTCCCTCCTTTTGGTTTTTTTCTTTGCCCTGATCCTTTCCGGTTTTGGAAAAATACAGTTTTCCGGCCTGGACATTTCCGAAGATAACCGGCTCCTGTTTAGAGCCGGCTCCCGGGGGGGGGGCGCCGAAACCCAGAGCGCTCTTTTTTATGCCCAGCTTCCGCCGGGTCCCCTGCGGAGCCGCCCCGGAGTTCCGGTGGAACAGTTAAGCGTTTTTCCGGAAAAGATGGATGTACTGGAGGGGGGAAAATTCCTCTTGGTCCACAATGCCTTTGGCAGTCAGCAGATTTCCCTTAACGGCGGACTTCCCCGGTCGTTTCCCGGTTTTGCCTCTTTTGCTTCGTTTACCGGCAGTTCCCGGGCGGAGGCCACCGCCGTCTCTCCGGATGGTAAATGGCTGCTTTACGTTGAGGGGGTCAGCCACGCCAAGGGAAACTTGACGCTGCTGGACGGAGAAACGGGAAAAAAAATCCGGATATCCGCCGGTGTGGAACGGCCCGGCAGGTTTTTCCCCGCCCGGTGGAGCGCCGATTCCCGGGGTTTTCTCTACGCCAAAGATGGCCGCCTTTATTTTCATACCCTCAATGCCCTGTCGGCTCCTCCGGATGAACGGTACCGCCTGGTAGGAGAGGGGGCCGTCAATTCCCTCTACTGGGGCGGCGGAGGTTTATTCTACTACCTTAAGGATTCCATTGTGTACCGGGTGCGGAGCGAGGAACTCTTTGCCCGGACTCTTTATGCCGGTTTTCTTGAACTGGGGGAAGTGGCGGGAAAACTGCCCTTTGAATTTGATCCGAATTTTGACAGTTTCTGGATCTCCCCGGACGGCCTTTCCATGCTCCTGTGCAAGGGAGGGCGGAACATCTTTTACTATCCCCTGGGGATCAACGACGATACCGAAACGGACTACGCCTCTCTGCCCTATATCATGGCCCCCCGGGCCAGTTCGCGGATCGACGTTCTGTGGTCCAGCGAAGGGATCATTACCGTGATGATCAGCGCCGCCCCCGGGGGAGATCGGGTTACGGTGTACCGGCTGTTTGCCGGGACCCCGGCGGGTTTCCAGGCGGCGGACAGTCCTCCGGCCCTTGCTTCCGCCCTTTCCCCGGACGGAAAATACGCCGCCCTGTGGGGGAAACGGGGACTTTTTCTTTACGATTACCGGACCTGGAAACCCCTGTCGCTGCTTGTTTCTTCCCCGGTTTATTCCGCCGCCTGGCTGGGAAATAACGAGCTTGCCGCGGGGGGTGAGACCAGAATTGAACGGCTTACCATCGGCGAAACCGGAACGGCGGAACGGCGGCTGTTGTGCCTTTCTTCCGTTTCCCGTTACGGCTTTGAAGAAAGGCCGGGAAGTAAAAGACGGGTCCTGGCACTGGCCGGAAACACCTGGTATGTAACCGACGGCGTATCTCCCTGGATCGAATACGGCCCTCCGGCGCTGAGGGACCCCTCTGTAACTTCCGCCGCCTACCGGGTGTACCTGGAGACGGGGGGAGGATACTTTTTTGAAAATGTTCCCATGGTACGGAATACTACTTCGGTGGGTACCTTTCCCCTCCTTGAAACGGCTCCTTCCCTGGTTCCTGAGCGGCCTTCCCTCCTGCCGGGAAATCCTCCGGGCCGTTTTCCCGGTCAGACGGAGCCCTCCTATGTTTTTTCCCATGGCCAGAGGTCTCTTCGGGAACTTGCCCTGTGTTTCGATCTGTACGATGATGCCGCGGGTTTAAGCGCCGTTCTGGAGGTTCTGTACCGCTACCGGATCCGGGCCACTTTTTTTCTTAACGGTGAATTTATCCGCCGTTATCCCCGGGCGGCGGGAGAAATCGCGGCGGCGGGCCACGAGGTGGCTTCCATGTTTTATACTCCCATCGATTTTGCCGACTCCCGTTACCGGATAGACCGGGCCTTTATTACCCGGGGACTTGCCCGGAATGAGGATGAATTTTTTAGGGCCACAGGAAGGGAGATTTCCCTGCTCTGGCACCCCCCCTTTTACGCGCTTTCCCGGGAAATCGCCGCCGCGGCGGAATCAGCGGGGTATAAAACTGTGGGCAGGGACGTGGACAGCCGGGACTGGATCCTGACCGGCGAAGCCAAGCGGCTGGGCATTGAACAGCTTTCCGCTGCGGACATGATCAACCTTATTATGGATGCCAAGGAAGGGGGATCGATTATTCCCATACGGCTTGGGCTTCTTCCGGGGGGCCGGGCCGGTTATCTTTTTAACAGCCTAGAGATCCTGCTGGACGCCCTTTTCCGGGAAGGTTACGAGGTGGTACCCGTTTCCACCCTGATCGGCAAGAGCCGCTGACCCTTTGCCGGTTCAGCTTCGGGAACGAACCAGGCCGTTTTCCGGGGAATGCCAAACCACCGGCCCCGGTCTGTACTCCCCCGTACAGGCGGGTTTTGGGTATATCACCGGATTTTTGAATACGGCCCGCGTTCCGGGTTTCCAAAAACTTGACAGGAAGATAGTTTTTCTCCATGATCAACCGGGTATGGCTTGTCGGGACATTACGGAATTTAAGGCATACTTGGAAACTTTAACCACGGGTGAATTGATTGGCCTGGCCGATCAATCGGGGATAGACGTTCCCCCGGATCTTGACCGGCCCTTTATTATCCGGGAACTGTTGGACAACCGGTACGATGATCCCCCCTCCGGGGAATTTGCCGCCGAGGGGGCCGAACCGGAGGCGTCCCTGCTTCCCCGGCAGCACCAGATCACCTTCCTTGAAGTTCTGCCCAGGGATCCCCAATGGGCCTATGTGTTCTGGGAGATCAAGGCCCAGGACCGGGAACAGATTGAAGGGGATCCCCGGTTTGCCGGCTATCTTTTGAAAGCCCTGGAACTGAAGGATTCTCTGCGGACGGAATTGTTTAGTATTTCTGTAGGAGTTGATGATTATTCTTGGTATCTTGGTTTCCCTCCGGGGGGTAACTTCCAGGTAGCATTGCGGGCCGAAGGATCCGGCGTTCTTCTGGCCCTTTCCCGCCCCTTTGCTCTTCCCCGGTTTTTGAATTCCCCCGGCTATGGAAACACCCCCCCCCTGGCGGCACTTTCAGGGGCTCCGGATTTTACCGTCCTCCGTGCTCCGGATCGTATTCCCCGCCGCCGCATATGAACAAACCCTGCCTTTCCATCGTCATAAACGGTCATTATCCCTTTACCGGTTCTCCGGGTTCCCTGGAAGAGAGGATCTTTTTTGAAGAGGTTGTGGAAACCTATGTTCCCCTGCTGGAACTTTTTACGGGGCTGGAAAACAGCAGGGTCCCCTTCCGGCTGGCTATGACGCTTTCCCCCTGTCTCTGCGCCATGTTCCGGCATGAAAAACTTATGGGGCGCTGCTCCGCCTGGCTGGACCGGCGCATAGATTTCGGCAGGCGGGAACTGGAACGCTGTGCCGGGGATGAGTCCCTTGCCTCTCTGGCCCGGTACTACCTTAACCGGGATTTGGAAAAACAGACGTCCCTGAGGGATCGGTACAATATGGATCTTCTGGAAGCCTTTGAGGGTTTCCAGAAACGGGGCCGTCTGGAATTTCTGGTAAGCCCCGCCACCAATGCTTTTCTGCCTTTCTATGTTTCCATGGAGGAGGCGGTTCGCGCCCAGATAGAAACGGCCCTGATCCACCACCGCCGGTACCTGGGCAGGATTCCCCCGGGTTTCTGGCTTCCCGAGCTGGGCTGGGAGGCTTCCCTGGGGCACTGCCTCAGCCGTTACCGTTTTGCTTATACGATAATCGACGCCCATGCCCTAATCTTGGGGATACCCCCTGCGGAGGCGGGTTCCTTTTATCCGGTTAGAACTCCATCGGGGCTTGTCGCGTTTGCCCGGGATATAACCGCCCAAAAAGATATGGAAGAACTCAGTACGGACCGGGCCGGACTGTACTGGGGGGCCTTCCTTGACGCGGGGTATGAACTGTCTTCCCAGGAACTGGAACCTTTGGTAGAGGCGGAAGGTTCCCGCTGTTCCACCGGTTACCGGTACTGGGCCCCCGGTCCGCCGGGGGAGGGCCGCAGGCTCTACGATCCGAAAAAGGCCCGGGACACCGCCGCCGGACAGGCCCGGAATTTTCTGGACCGGAGAATTACCCGGCTGGAGGAAGCCCAGGGCTGCCTCCCAGCCGGGGGCCGGGCCTTGAGTCTTTGGGTTTTCGACGCTTCCACCCTGGGCCGTTCCTGGCATGAGGGTATGGCTTTCCTGGAAACCCTGATAAACGAAAACGCCCTGCGGGGCAGGATCTGTCTTAAAACCCCTTCGGATTATCTGAGCCAGGCGGAACCGTCTTCTTTTCAGGCCGTGGAAATGGAATTCTCTTCCGCCCTTGAAGACGGTTATGGCGGGATGCTGCTGGACGCCTCCAACGATTGGATCTACCGCCACATCTACCGCTCCGTCCAGCGGATGATCAAAATAACGGAACGCTTCCCCGGCAGTACCGGGCTTAAGGAACGGGCCTTAAACCAGGCCGCCCGGGAGATCCTTTTGGCCCAGAGTACGGATCTCGCCAAACCCTTGAATCCCCAATGGAATCGGGGTCCTATGGGCAGGGAATATGCGGAGGAAGAACTGGAGGGGGCCCTGCGGAATTTTACCGCTGTCTATGAAGCTCTGGGAAGCAATCACATCAGTACCGAATGGCTTACCGCCCTGGAAAAGAAACACTTTTTCCTTCCCTACATCAATTACAGGGTCTTTGGCAGCAAGAAGTAGCCCTTGTTCCGGACGAATTCCCCCGGACCGGCGCTGCCTGCTTTGCGGGGTCGTGCGAAAACCTGGATTTAACCAGCCCCAGGACTAGCGATTAGGGGGAATGATTTTAGCGCCGCCATACAGCGGCATAACATTGTACCCCGCAACTTTTCCCGGCGGAGATTTATTCGGCGTCGAGGATCCGCATGTTGAGAATCCGGGTATTCAGTTCGTCGGTATTGTTGACCAGGGTTATCCCTTCCCGGGCGGGATCGAACTTGGGGTTAAGCCTGAGGGCGTCTTCCCAGTATTTTCTGGCGTCTTCAATCCTGCCCTCCGTATAGGCGTCCAGCCCTGCGAGGTACAGGGCGTCTACCTGCTTGGCGGTTTCCAGTCTTCCCTGGTCGCCAAAGTTAAAACGCAGTCCCAGGCTTACCCTGTTCAGGGGCGTTATCTGGGTAAGCAGGTCCAAAGAATAGTTCAGATCCAGGGCGATTTTTCCCAAATCCACCGCGCTTCCAAGGGTAATCCGGTATCCCCCGTACCTGCCCAGTACGCCGGTCCGCATGGCAAGGAAATCCGTAACCTCCACGTTGATCCCCGCCGCCCAGTAGGGCTTTTCCCGCAGGGAAAGATCCTGCAGATTCAGGGGAAAAGTAAAATCGAAGGCCAGGGTAACTGGCCGCAGGGGCTTATAGGCCAGGGCGGCGGTGGCCAAAGTGGGCAGGGGCTCCCCCTTGGCCGGGGGACCCAGGTTGCGGATGGTTAGGGCCACAGAGGTATTTTGTTCCCTGGATTTGTATAATTTTATCAGGTTGAAACGGGTCAAAATTCCCAGATCCGCCATAACCATGGCCGCCGATTGGGAAAGGCCGGACAGGATCTTACCCCCGTCCCTGCCCTGATCATCGGCATCCGAATAATCGGGCATAAAACGGAAGGCGCCCTTAAGGTTAGCTCCCAGGGAAAGACCGGAAAAGTAATACCCCGAGAAGAAATTGTAGGATACGTTGAGGATCCCCACCGCTTCGGAGTAGTAGCCCTTGGAGACCCTGTTTCCGTACATGTTATATTCCGAAAAGGGGGTGTAAAGCCACTTTCCCCCGGCGCCGTAACCCAGGTCTTTGTAACGGGAGGCAAAAACGGCGCCCTCCACCTTTGTATCGGCGATCCAGTTATTGTGAAAAAACCCCAGTTCCGTACGGGGGAGCCGGGAGGATCCCGCGGGGTTCCACTCGATAAATGACAGATCATCCGCCAGGGCGGTATAGGCCGTACCCATCGCTTCCGCCCGGCCCCCCATGGGCACCATCAGGACCGGAAAAGCGGTAAGTCCTGCGTTTTCGTCGGCCTTGTAGATATCGGCAATGGATGCATAACCGTCGGATTTGAAGGACTGGGCATTGAGGAAGACCAGCGCCGTGAACATGAGCCAGGATATCAAAAATGATCTACGCATACCTGTACATTATAGTATATACCGGATTCTTTCTGTTTCCAATAGGAAAGTGTCCCACCGTCCCTTGGGCGGGAAAAGTCATTGAAGGTCCACGGATAGTTTAGTAGAGTATAAAACGTAAAATGTCGCGAAATCGTTTTGAGCAGCGGTATCCGGAAATGTATAGTCCGGGGCGGCTGTCCCGTTCCGTCCTTCTTGTGTTGACTCTCCTTGCGGCCGTTCCCGCCTTGTACGGAGGGGGAAAACAGGACGAGGCCCTGACCAGGGCTGATCTGCTCATCAAGGAAAAACGGTATTCCGAAGCCCTGGCCATCCTCAGCGACTATGCCCGGCGCAATCCCCAGGATTTTGATCACGCCCAGGCCAGGATAAAAAAAATTATAACCTTCCGGGATAATTATAACGCCGCCGCCCAGGAACTCCTGGCGACATTGATCGACGATTCCCAAAACACCCAGCGGATCCTTCAGCTTACCGGCAGACTTTTTGATCTGGACCCCCTGCGGATCGCCGAAACCCAGGATATTATTGTCCGCATCAGGGAGCAAGCCCTGTTTACCCTTAACCGCCGGCGGTTTGAGGAGATCCTTGCCCGGGGCCGGGAACTTACCATCCAGGGGAATTATACGGAAGCCCTCAGAACTTATACGGAAGGACTGGATATATACCGGGATGAATTTTTTAACGCGGGATACGGGGCGGCCATGGAGGACCGGGTCCGGCAGGGTATCGCCGCCATTGCGGGAAATATCGGGTCTTTCCGGCCGGCCATGACATCCCTCACGGGCAGCGTCGCCGGCCTGGAAGCCCTGGCGGGGCAGGGTGCGGAAAGCCAGAATCTGCCGGGCTACCGGAACGCCTATAACCGGGTGGGGGTGGAAATGGAGCGGTTTGCCCTTCTGCGCAGCCTGTACGAGGAAATCGAAGGGGATTTCCAGGAAGATCTGGCCCGGATACGGCAGACCGACCCCGCCATGGGGGACCGGAATTTCCTTGCCTTTGCGGTAGGACTCATGGAGGGTTCGCCGGATGATCCCTACGACGGCATCCTTGGGGTTTTTGACACCCTCTGGAACAGATCCGTTTCTACTGCCAGAAACCTGCTGGAGGCAAAGTCCCGGTCCCCCTATACCTCCGCCGTGGAGGAAATGGAGGGGGGAAATTATACCAGAACCGCCGCGCGGACAAATCTCCTTTCCGGCTATGCTGCCCTTCCCCTGGATTTGGAACTCCGTTGGAGCCGTTATGGCGGTTCCCGGAACGTAACCCTTTTTAATCAGGCCGTTCCCAGCCAAGAGGCGGAAAATTACCTGAAATTCCGGGCCCTTTCGGAAATGCCCGGTTATTTGGGCGCCCTGGGCGCCCTGGGACTCCGGCTGGGGTCCCTCAGGGAACAGGATACGGTGGCTGCCTGGAGGGCCGGGGGAAACGGAGAGGATTTACTCAGGGCCGAGCAGTCCTTTACCGGTATTGTAAGGCAGATCCGGACGGAGGCTGAAAGCCTCTCCGGGGCCTTCCGGCGGGAAACCGCCGGATACCGGGAACTGGAAAATTCCTATCCCGGTTCGGGAAGCATGGACTATATCGGCCAGGCCGATTCCCTGATCTCCGCTTTGACCGGCGAGGCCCTCGCCCTGGAAACCGCCTCTTCCATCCGCCGTTACACCCTGGCCAACGGGATGGCGGAACGGCGGGTTCTCCAGCGGGAGCGGGAATTACAGGAGGGGATAGACCTCTTTCAGGGGAGCGTAACCGGGGATAATTACCTTGCCCGCCATCCTGCGCGGGCGGCGGAGCTGCTGGGCCGCATGAATACGGCGGCCTCGGCGGACGCCCAGGTCCTGGATGCCTTGCTGGGTCAGTACGACGCGGAGCCCCGGGAAATTGCCGGAAGAGAGATAGGAACCCTGCGGGAAACGGCCCAGGCCCTGCGGAGCCGTCTGGAGACCGCCCGTTCCCAGGGCTCTTCCCTGGCCTCCGTAGCGGACTATCAGGCAAATCAGGCGGATACCCTCCGGCAGAACGGGGATCGTTTTTTTGCCGAGGCCCAGCTTGCCCTGAACCAGGGAAACTTCGATATCGCCCGGGACAGGCTGCTGAGGGCGGGCAATTTTTACGATCAGTCCCTGGAATTGGAAGATAACGGATCCCTCAGGAACCGGCAGAACAGCGCTGTCCCCGAACTGGACAGGGAAATCGCCCGGCTTGAAAATCAGGCGGTTCTGAGGGATGTAGCTTCCATGCTGACTCAGACAAGCAACGCCTATGTCCAGGGAGACCTGGAACGGGCGGAGGATCTTTTAACCCGGGCCCGGAATACCTGGAGGCGGACCCAGGTGGAGGAAAACCCGGAAATTCTTTACTGGCAGGGCATGGTTCGAAGCGGTATCCGGGCGGGCAGGACCATACCGGTTACCGCCCCCCTCTATGCGGAAATGAGTCAGTTCTTGAGCGAGGCCCAGAAAGATTATGAAGCGGGTAGCGCGATCCTTTCCGATTCCCGGGATGAGGGGCTGCGAAGGCTTTACCTGGCCAGGCAGAATATCCAGAAGGTTAAACTGGTTTATCCCATGAATGAAAGGGCCGGCCTTTTGGACCTCCGGATCGATCAGGTTACGGATCCCCAGTCCTTTACGGCCAACTTTCAGGAGCGGGTGAACAGGGCCGTCGCGGGAACCCGGCGGCGGGATCTCCAATCCTACAACGATCTGCTTAACCTGAGGACGCTGAATCCCCGGTATCCCAACTGGACGGGGATTATTAGCCAGGCGGAGATCGATGTGGGCCTGAGGCCGCCGCCGCCGGATCCCCTTAAGGCGGCCCAGGCGGAGGAAATCGTAGCCCGGGTCAGGTCCATCGTTAGATCCCGGGACCTCGCCGGAATGGCCGAAGCCCGGACCGCCCTGGCGGAGGCGATTAACCTTAATCCCGGCAACCGGGAAGCAGCCGCCCTGTTTAACGAAGCATCCCAGTTTATTATGGCCGGAACCGTGGTCCTCGATACCGAGGCGGAACGCAAGTACCGCCAGGCCATTGCGGCCCTTACTCAAAACAACCCCCTGGGGGCCAGGATTCTGGTGCAGGAAATATACGCCCGGAATCCCCAGTACAGGTACAACAGCAGGATGATTGCCCTGGAACAGCGGGTAAGGGACAGCCTGTGAGGCGGGCTCCCGCGGCAGCCCTTCGATCGTCCCTGTTTCTCCCGGGACGGTCCGGAGTACTTGCCCTTTTATTAATTTTTTTTTGCGGGGGGGCGCTTTTCTCCCAGGAGCTGTACTGGGAAAACCCTCTGGCTTTTTATGCCCGGGGCGCCTTTCCGGTATCCGCCTTCCGGCGGGATCTTTCTATGGTGGCCTGGCAGGAAGCCTCCCCCTCCGGTACGGGAGGGACGATTGAGGTGGGCCTGGCGGTAAAGCAGGGAAGGGGCGAATGGTTTACCCGGAGCGGAATAGCTTCGTATGCCTATTCCGGTATGGAACCGGCAATCCTCAGTGCTGCGGTGGACCTCCGGGGAAGGATCCTCATCGCCGCCGCCGCCTCTACCACGGAAACGGATATCCTTATCTCTGACGATCAAGGCCGGAACTTTGAACAGTACCGGCTTCAGATGGGATCTGAAAGTTCCGTAGCCCCCAGAATTTTTACCCGTTCCGACGGGGGATACCTTCTCTTTATTACCCGGGGCAGGGGGCAGAGCCTTTCCCTCTATTATGCCCGTTCCGACGACGGGTTGTCCTGGTCTTCATTTCAGCCTTTTATAACCGAACAGGGCAGGGCCTTTAATTTCCTTCCCTCCCACGTAAACCTTAACAGCAGGGACTATGTGGTATACCAGTCCCAGGTTCAGGGAACCGGCGATTTGGGCCCCGCTTTCCAGCTTTTTTTTAAGTTTTCCTCCGATAATGGCAGAAACTGGTCTTCTTCGAACCGGATAACCGGTTTCCGGGATCAGGAAATCCCAAATTCCCAGCAGGATCAATTTGATAACCAGCGGGCCCATTTGTCGGTTCAGCAGGGCCGCCTTTTTGTGGTTTGGGAACGCCGGTATGCGAACCGGCCTCCCCAGATATACGGCGCCTTTCTTAACGGCGACGGTTCGATCTACGGACTTCCGGACCGGATAAACGAGGACGACGCCTACTGTAACAATCCCTATGCCTTTGAATTTAAGGGGGAGCCCCGGGTGGTTTGGTTTGACAACAGCCGGGGAGCAAACCGGATCATGCTGGCCTCCCGCTCTTCCGGCCGCTGGAGCCGGGGGACGGATCTTTCCCGGGGCGTAGGGGGGGAGGCCCTCTTCGCCCGGCCGGTGATTGCCGGGGATGAACTTACCGTTTTTTGGCAGGGGCAGAACCGCATCTATTCCGTGGCGCCGGATACCGCCGTGGGCCGGCCCCAGTTGATAGCCCGGAATTTTGTTTCCGGCAGAAGAACCAGAAACAGCAGCGCCCTGATCGGATGGAATCCGCCCATTGCAACCGCCAGTATACAGGGCTACGCCTGGTCCTGGAGCAGAAGAGCCGACGAGCTTCCCCCCCGGGAAATTATGAGTACCGGGGTCCGGCCGGTCCTGGAACAGACTGCTTCCGGAGACGGGACCTGGTATTTTACCCTCACCGCCCAGGATTATGCGGGAAACTGGTCGGAACCTGTCCGGATTGCCTTTGTCAGGGACACTACCCCTCCTCCGGCGGCCCGGATCATCGCCCCGGAAACCGACGAAGGGGGATTCCTCCCTTCCAATACCTTTTCCATGCGCTGGAACACCCCCCCCGCCTCGGACATCGCCGGATATACCTGGAATCTGGAGTACCTGGGCCCCGCTTCCCTTCTGGAGGGAAGCGGAGAAGAGCTTAACCAGGCCGCCGGGGAACGCTTTAAAAGTACCGCCCCGCCGCCCAGGGCCGTTCTTGGTTCCGAAACCTCCGCTGCCTATGCCAACCGGGAAAACGGCCTCTGGGTCTTTACTGTTGCCGCCGTGGACGAAGTGGGTAATATGGGACCCTCCGCCAGGTATTTTTTTAAGACCAACAAGTATGTTTTTTCCACCTACGTTACCTATGCGGACGCCCTCAGGAATGAACGGGGGGAAATGATCCTCAGGATCATCGGACGGGGTTTTTCCGAGGGAGGGTCCGTTACCAGGATTATCCTGGATCAGGACGGGGAAGAACCCTATGACAGGGAATACCGCCTTGACCGGGGAGACTACCGGATCCTTTCCGACAGGGAAGCGGGCGGTCTTGTTCTGAACGATATCCCGCCAGGTTCCTACCGGATCCTGGTGGAGCATCCCCGCCGGGGTATGTACCGTTCCCCCCCCCTGGTTACGGTGGACAAGACGGGAACGGTCAAATTCGGCGGTTACGGCCAGGAATGGAAGCCTTCCTGGTATCTCCGTCCGGACAGGACCTTGGTGGCGGACACATCCTTCCTTATCCTGGCCGCCGTCGCCTTCCTCTGCGTCCTTGGCTTGTGGGCCGCCTTTAGAGGGCTAAGCGGGGCGGCGGCGGAAAGCGCCGCGGTCCGGATGGAAACCATCGCTCTTATCACAGGAGATATTATGCCTTCCGAAAAGAAAAGACGAATGACGGGAATTAAACGGCGGGGAGCGGGACTTCGTCTTAAAATGGCCTCGTTCACCATAGCCCTGGTGATTCTGGTGGTGGCGATGATTTCATCGCCCCTCTATATGATGATGGGAAAAACCCAGGAAGGGACGCTGCTGCAGGGGATCCACGACCGGGCGGCGGTGCTGCTGGAGGGCATTGTTACCGGCGCCCGGCCCTACATGCCCAGCGGGAATTATCTGGAACTGGGGTACCTGCCTTCCCAATCCGCGGTAATCCCCGAAGCCAGTTATGTAACCATCACCGGTTACGGATCCGCCGAAACGGTTTTTTCCGATCACGTGCTGGCTTCCAACGATGAAAATATCGCCTCCAAGATAGACACCCCTGAATTGAGCATAGGGGTTTCCCGCCTTTCCGATACCCTTTCGTCCAGGCTGGGACAAATTGAACAGGAACTGGACGAACGGGCCCGGGCGGCGGTGGGAGAACTGGATGCCAGCATCACCGCCCTGACCCGGGAAGGGCTGGATCTGCTGGAAAACCCCACCTCCGAAAATATGCGCCGGCTTGACGCCATCTCCGTCAGCACCCAGTTTCTGCAGAACCGGGTCAATGCAATTCTGGGGGAAATAAGCCGGGAAATTGGATCGGAACCGGCCTTTTCTACTGTTTCCCTGGCGGAAAATGCCGCCGATACCTACATTTTCTTTAAGCCGGTTCTGTACCGTCAAAGCAGTGATGCCTCCTATTACCGGGGTCTGGTCCGGCTGGAGATAAGCATTGGTTCCATCGTAGGCCAGATTCGTTCCGCCCAGTGGAATATCCTTCGGGTAATTCTCTTCATCGCCCTGGCGGCCATAGCCATTGGAATAATCGGCGCCCTGATCCTGTCCACCCTGATCATCAGGCCCATTACCCGCCTGGTAAGCCATGTGGACCGGATCCGGGATACGGAAGACAAAGCCAGCCTGGAGGGGGTGGAGATTGAATTCAAAAGCAGGGACGAAATCGCCGTTTTGGGAAATACGATCAACGACATGACCCACGGCCTGGTCAAGGCAGCCCTGGCCGCCTCGGATCTGTCCATCGGCAAAGAAATTCAGAAAAAATTTATTCCCCTGGAGATCAACCGGGAAGGCAACAAACTTACCAGCGGGTTTAAGGACACCCCCAATGTTCAGTTCTTCGGTTACTATGAAGGGGCCAAGGGCGTATCGGGGGACTACTTCGACTACCAGGATTTGGATAGCCGGTATTTTGCCATCATTAAGTGCGATGTGGCCGGCAAAGGAATACCCGCAGCCCTCATTATGATCCAGGTGGCCACCATGTTCCTTAACTACTTTAAGCAGTGGAAGCCCACCGAAAAGGGTATGCACATAGAAGAGGTGGTGTATCAGATCAACGACTTCATCGAAACCCTGGGTTTCAAAGGGCGTTTTGCCGCCTTTACCCTCTGCCTTTTCGACTCCCAGACAGGACTCGCCCGGTTTTGCAACGCCGGGGACAATATTATCCACTGGTACGACGCCTCGGCGGGAAAGATGAAAACCGTTACCTTCCGGGAAACCCCCGCCACGGGGGTAGTGCCCAATTTCCTTGTGGAATCCAAAGGGGGCTATACTGTCCAGACCTTCACCTTCGATCCCGGGGATATTCTCTTCCTTTACACCGACGGCATAGAGGAGGCCAAGCGCCGGTTCCGGAATTCCCGGTTTGAGGAAATCATCTGCGAAGAGGGCGAAAAGGACACTCCCCATGCCACCCATACCGTGGGCCAGGGGGACGAAGAATTAGGTCCCAGCCGGGTGGAAGGGATCATCAATGCGGTAATGAACCGGCAGGTCTATACCCTCCGGAAATATCATAATCCCGAAGGAGAAAACCGGTATCTCCACTTTGATTTTACCTCCTGCGAAGGCAAGGTGGAGGAGGCGATCATGGCCTTGGTGTCGGTGGAAAAGATGTTCCGTCTCTACAGGAATCCCAGGGCCGGGGAAGATTCTAAGGTGCTGGTGGATAAAAAGGCGGATGAGTTCCTTCGCCGGCACTTCCGCCAATACCGGGATTATTGTTATACTACTAGGGACAACACGGGAAATGACGCCTATATGTACTATACTCATGTAAGTGAAGATGAACAGTACGATGATCTGACTATCCTGGGGGTTAGCCGGAAGTAGAAAAGGCCCGGCGCTTTCCGAAAGGCCGGATGCGGGCAGAAGGAGAAGATATGGGTTTTGGAGATACCTTAAAGGAACTTTTAGACCAGGGCGTGCAGGTTTCCAGAGAACTGGCGGCCCGGGCCGGAGAAAAAGTCCAGGACTGGGGGGGAAGAGGGCTGGAGGCGTCCAAGGAATTGGCCGCCAAAGCCGGAGCCAAGGCCCAGGAACTGGGTGAAAGGGGGGTTCTTTTGCTGGAGATCAAACAGCTTGAGGGCCAGGCAAGAAAACTGGTAGGACGCCTGGGGGCCGAGGTATACACCTATTTTGAAGGGGGCGAGACTTCCCTGAACCGGGAAGAACCGGGGATCAGCAATATCCTGGAAGAAATCGCTTCGATCCGGTCTTCCATTGACAAGCGGGAGGCGGAACTTAAGGTTAAGAGTTAAATCTAATTCCATGTCCGGTGGAAAAGATTTTTGTTTCTGCGGAAATTCCGCATTTTTTTGAAATTTTTTACAGAATCCCTTGACAAATTATAAAAAAAGGGGTATATTATTATCCGTTCCTCAAAAAGGAATAGGTGTAGAGTCCTGCGATTTTAACCGGTCTGCATAAAAGCGGAGTTCCGGCAATGTGGAAAAGTAATTAATTTTTCCCTTTGGCAGTATATGACGCCTGTCTTGTGCTTCTGTGGCTTGACAAAGGGTAAGCGGCGGGGGTAGAGTAAAGGTCCGTGCGGGGAGGTACGGGAGGGGAAGGCTGCGAGGCGGTTTTGACCCATGGTATTTGGAAACGGGTTCTGCCTTCGGAA
>JAITHE010000017.1 GCA_031280125.1 Treponema sp. | reverse complement strand
GTGGATGCTCATCTTCCCGTTTTTCCCGATGATTGCCATGGTGTACTCCCGTTTCCCCAGGTCGATACCCACATACCTTCGTTTCCGCTCTTCCATTCTTCCGCTCCTTACGATAAAATAAGGGCCGGGAGCGATTGTCGGGTGATTGGTAACACCGTCCTCCTATTCGCGGCTCGCCGCGCCGCTCTGTGGCTGCGGCGGCCGCATTTTGTTGTACGATGGCCGGCTGTGATTAATCTGACACTCGAGGATCACGCCGCGTTCCCGCCCGCGTCCTCACGGCACCTTTCAACCTGCCACCTCTTACAATTAGCCCCGCAAGGGGCTGACCTCACTGGCCCCGTCAGACCAGTCTACCAATCTTTCCTTCCAATTTATATCATAGCAATCTGACACCGTTTCCTAAAGGCGGGCGGGGCGAAAACTTCGTTTTCGCCCCGGAGTTTTTTGTTTGCGAAAACTCCACACAATTACAGTGCTGTCCCCGCAATGTTCCGCAAAAAAAAGCAGAAGCATTATTCCCACAGCCCCAAGAACCCGCTCACCGGTTCGCGGGGGAAGTCCATGGCGGGGGCTGGTTTTCGTGAAAATTGTTAAAAACTGTTCAAAAAAGGAGCTTTTACCGGTTATTCAGGGTAAAATCCTTGAGAAAAGGAAGGAAACTATGAAAAGAGTACTGGTATTTTTTACCGGATGCGCTCTGGCGCTTTCCGGCTGCGCGTCGGGTCCCGCTCGGGTAGAGACGGCCAATGACGGACGGGCCGTTCAGGGCGGTATGCCGCCGTTTATTCAGGACGCGGTCAAGAACGCCCCTCCCGACACGCTGGCCGGCGTTGGGGTTGCCAAAATCGGAGCCGCGGGGGCGCGGGTCAAGATTACCGGATATGTGGGCATCCACCACACGCCGGAACTGGCGGGAACCATTCCCCGCCATTTATGGCGAGGTTCTTCATTGGACTTGTTCGCTCGCCCCGGTTAGTTGCGGACCTTCGGTCCAGTGAACAAGTCTCTTGTATAATTCCCTAAGGTGTCTTAAAGCGTATTCAAGCGTCCCGGAGGGCCGCGCCCTCTAGGGGGTATGAACAACTTTTTCTGTGGTATCCTCCGCCGCAGGCGGAGCCTGTCCCGCCCCGGGGCGCTGGCGGCGGCGTTGTGGTATCTGGCGGCGGCAGGGGCCGGAGCCCAGGAGGCCGCCCCGGTCCGGCCCGAACTGCGGTGGTCCGGATCCCTGGACAAGGGGGGAATCCTGGAAGACCGGGTGGAATTCCGCCTCCACGGGTCCCGGCCCGGTCTAACCTTCCGCGCCCAAGCGCTGGACCGGCGGCCCGCCGCATCCTGGGGACAGTTTACGGAAAGTTTCGGCGAAGGGCCCGCGGCGGACCGGAGGATTACCCAGCCGGGACTGGGGATCTACCATGGGCCCACCGGATCCCGGGTACTCTACGGCGTTCTGGATCAGGGCGGTCTGGCCGCCAGGGCCCGCAATATATGGATCCGGGGGGCTCCCCACGTGGAATCCCACGGGCCTTCTTCGGCGGATCTAAAAACCGTCCCCTCCGCTTCCGCCAAAGCCCAGGGGTACGCCTATCTGGGCAGTCCCTGGGTGGCCGCGGGCAGGGGCGGTGTCCGTTTTTTCGCTTCCTGCGCCCTGGAGATTGAAGAGGGCTTTCCCCTGGTTACGGCGGGGACGGATGTCCGTTTTGACGGTGGCGGGCTTCTCCGGCTGGAGGGGCTTTATACCCGGCGAACTCTGGGGGAACGGACCAGTTCTACCTGGTTTAACCCCAAACCCGCCCTGCCGGAACGGGATACCCGGCTCATGGGGGGGTCCCTGGCCTTTCATCTCCCGGCCTTCGGCTTTGCCGCGGATCTGGTGGAATCTGAAACATTTGCCTTTGGGAGGGCCCTCTATGGAAACCTGGCCTTCCGCTTTGGGGATAAACCCTGGCGGTTTTCTCTGGCCCTGGATGGGGCAGGGAGCCGGTTTGTGGATTCCGCAGGGGGGGTTCCCGGATCGGGGTTCCGGAGCGCCCTCAGGCTGGAACGCCGGGGGCGGCGTTCCAGCCTGCTGCGGATAGACGCCCTTTTCCGGGGTCCCGGCCCGGAGGATATGTCTGCCCTGGCGGAAAGTTTTGACCGGACATCCCTGGATCTGTACTGCCGGCTTCCGGTTTCTCAAGCCCCCCTGGCCCTGAGCCGGTTTTCCCTGGGGGCCGCCCGGGACGGGCGGAAGGCGGATGGAGCGCTGGATTCCGCCGCGTTCATGGCGGCGCTGAAACTGGGGCCCCTGGACGGGGTGAGCGAAGGGGGCCTTACCTGGCGCGTGGGAACCTGCGAAAGCCGCCGGTGGAGCCAGAGTCTTTCCTGGACCTTCCGAAAGGCCGGGAGAGTTTCCGCCGCGGCCCTGGCTTCCACCCGGTCCCCGGGGACGCCCAGGCCCTTTACCCTGGGGGTAAAACTCAAGGCGGGTTATGAACACACTTCGGAGAAGGGATCTGTCTGGGACACGGCCCTTTCCGCCGCGATCCAGGGTAGACGAAGCCGCCTGGCGGTCCAGGTCTCTTCGCCGGAATTTCCCCGCCAATGGGAATATTCCCTTAGCTGGAGGCTGCAATGGTAGGGGTGGGCGGGATGGTTTAATTTTTTTCTTTCTCAGAGATGCCTCAATATAGAAAATGTTACCGAAGCTAAAACCGCCCTTGTGTTTGGATATGGTTCGCCTGGGCAAGCCACTGACGCAAGCGCTGGCTGCTTGGCAACGGCGAATAGCCTGTTGACACTGTGCTGTAACTCAACCGGGTTGTACAGAGTGTACCGCCCGGCCAGGGTGTCTTTAAGCTCTTGGGGCAGTTCCGGCGATTCCATCAGCCGTTGGAACGGACTACGGGGCTGGTCATACCCTTTGATTGTTATGCGAAGGGTCCATACCCCGCCCTTTAGGGCGTTATTAAGGGTACGGACCCTGAGACATATACCTTACCAAAACAACATACCCCGTCCCTTTAGGGTGGGGTTGTTGATTTCTTTGGAGCCTGCCCTGGTTTTGCTGGTGAGCTTTTGGGTAGACATGAAAAAGTTGAGCACGGGAATCAGCGGGCGGTAGACGGCGGAGAGGAGGGCCTGTTTCTCTTTCATGGTTAACCCCATTCCTCTTTCCTTCGGGAAAAATGACCACCGTGCGGCTTCCTGGGCGGTTTCCCCGGCAGGGGTACTGGTGGTACAATCTTCTCAGGGTACGGGGTTATCCACGGCGGCGGGGTCTTGTCCCGCCCGCCCCGCTGGTGCCACTGTCCCGGGGGGGGCTTTCCCGGACAGCAGGCCCGTTTGCGAATAACGATCCGGAGGCATCCATGAAGTCCTTAACCAGGGAACTGTGGTTTCATACCAAGAAAGACCGGGAATTTATTAATATCACCGGGGAGGTGGAGCAACTGCTGGCCCAGTCGGGTATCCGGGAGGGGCTGTGCCTGGTGAACGCCATGCACATTACCTCCAGTGTCTTTGTTAATGATGATGAGCCGGGGCTGCACCACGATTTTGACCTATGGCTGGAAAAGCTGGCGCCCCATGAACCGGTGGCTTCCTACCGGCACAATACCGGCGAGATCAACGCAGACGCCCACATGAAACGGCAAATCATGGGCCGGGAAGTGGTGGCGGCGGTTACGGAGGGCCGTCTCCATTTTGGTCCCTGGGAGCAGATCTTTTACGGTGAATTTGACGGCCGCCGGCGCAAACGGGTGCTGGTTAAGATTATCGGCGAATAGCCGCCGCCGCCCTGGTCAATCATACCCGGGCGGGGGTATACTAGACCGGTGAAACCGCTGCTTCCGTTGGGCCTGCTTGTGTCGGGCCTCCTTGCCGCAACGGCTTTTTTTGTTTCGATCTATAAAGCCGGCGGCCTTACTTCCCTGGCTCCGGTTCCCGGTCCGGCTCTGGTCTACCATTTTTCCCTGTACTTGCCGGATAGCCGGAATTCCTTTTTTGCGGGCATTATCCGGGGGGCGGAACAGGCGGCGGCGGAGCTTAATTCCGCCGTTTCCGTCCATTCCATCGACCCGGCAAAGAACGAACTGGAAACCGCCGCCTATACCGGGGTGGACGGGGTGGTGGTCTGTCCCTATCTGGAGGATGCCCTGGCCCGGCGGCAGTTGGAGCGGCTGCGGGAACGGCAGATACCGGTGGTGCTGATTAACCACAACATTCCCGGGGATCAGCCCTGGCCCTTTATCGGTACCAATAACTACGACATGGGCAGGCGTATTGGCCTGGTTTCCCTGGAACAGAGACCGGGGGGGGCAAAAGGACCCCTGCGCCTGGCCCTGGTGTACAGCGACAAAGCGCCGGGGATCTATGCGGAACGGGAATTGATGGAAATGGGTATAGCCGCCGCTCTAGGGAACCGGCTTTCTGGTCCTATCATGCACTTTCGGACCAACCTTAATCCCCTGGATGCGGAGGCCCTGTTGTACCGTCTTTTCAGGAAAGCCCCGGCGGAACCGGGGCTGGACATCAACACCATCGTTTTTACCGATCCCACCGATACCATTGCGGCGGCTCAAACCCTGGTGGACATGAACATGGTGGGCCGCATCCGGGTGATCGGGTTTGGCGCGGATCCGGAGATCGCCGAAAATGTCCGCAAGGGGGTGGTTTCCTGTACCGTGGTGATCGATTCGGAACGCATCGGCTACGAGGCGCTCCGTTCCCTGGCAGCCCTGCGAACCACGGGCTATACCTCTGCGTCCATTGACACAGGAATAGACATTATTACCGCCGGCAGTCTGCGGGAAAAACGATGAAGAAATTTTACCAGTCCTTTAGTGTCCGGATTTTTTTAAGCGTCCTGGGGGCTTTTTTTCTGCTGGTCCTTTCCGCTGCCTACATACTGTTCTTGACGCAGAAACTTCGTGATTTTTCCCGGCGGATCTTTGAACAGGAACGGTTCATAAGGTCGGTGCAGAGAGACCTGGAAGCCTACGAAGTGCCGTTGATGGAATTCCTTTCCACCCGGTCTTCCAACGCCCTGGCGGAGGTGCTGATCGGCACCCAGACGCTCCGGCAGAAACTGCCCGCATATCAGCAGATATTCGGCAATACCATCGATCTCAAGGAACGGGAAATTTATACCCTCATCTTTCATTACCTTAATCTGGCGGAATCGGCCATTGAAGAAAAGCGGGGCCGCAACATTTCTGCCTATACGGCGATCTACGAAGAAATGACCCGGCTTATGGAATACATTAACCGGGAAATCGATGCGGTAAGCACAGAACGTTACCGTTCCCAGTTGAACGCCTATGAACGGTTTCTGGCGGAGTCGGGTACTATACAACTGTGGAATTTTATCTTTGTGATTTCCATGTCGGTCTTTTCAACCCTGATTCTCCTCTCATCGCTGAACCGCTTTACCCATCCTCTGCTCAGGCTTTCCGCCATGACCAGAGAGCTGTCCGCGGGCAATTTCGGCATCCCCGATATGGAAACAGGCAGGGGATCGGTGGAAGAACTGGACCGGGTAATCGAAGCCTTCAACCACATGAAGGGGGAAATAAGCAAATATATAGAAGAAATCCGCCGGCGGGAAAACATTAAACAGGAGTACATGCGGGAAAAGATGCGGAACATGAAGATGGAAGGGCTGGTGCGGCACATGGAAATTTACGCCCTCCAGGCCCAGATGAATCCCCATTTTCTGTTTAATACCATCAATACGGGCATGCAGCTTGCCATTGTGGAAGGGGCGGACAGGACCGGGGAATACATGGATTACATGGCCCAGCTTTTTAGGCATATTATCAGGAACAAGGAAATCATCGTTCCCCTGCGGCATGAAATGCAGGGGCTGGATTATTACTTCTATATTCTGCGGATTCGGTTTCCCCGGAACCTGGAGCTTGTGATGGACTGCGCCGAAGAACTGCTGGATATTAAAGTCCCGGTGTCGATCCTTCAACCCTTGGTGGAAAACTCTATCATCCATGCCTTCAAGGACAGCGGAGGCATACACCGTATCGCCGTTTCCGCCGCCAAACGGGGGAACTGTCTGGAACTGTGCGTCGGGGACAACGGACGGGGCATGGAAAAGGAAAAAGCGGCCCGGCTTCTCCATCCCCAGCCGATAGATGAATCTTCGGTTTCCCGGATCATGGGGCTTGAAAATGTAATCCAGCGGCTGTACTTTTTTTATCCCGGCGACAGCGGCGTGGTAAACATTGAGACCGGCCCGCAGGGAACCGCCATTTTTATCCGTATAAATACAGAGAGGGAGCCGTGTTTAGCATTCTGATCGTTGACGATGAAGAGCCGGTTCTGGACAGCTATGAATTTATGATCCACGGTTTTACTGAATACGGAAAGGAAGAGCGTCCCTTTGCCCTGGCAGGCAAGGCCCGCAGCGGTTACGAAGCCCTTAAGTTGATCCACGAAACAGAGCCGGATCTGGTTTTTATGGATATTAACATACCGGGTATAGACGGGCTTTCGGTGCTGGAGGATGTTCACAAAAAATATCCCCGCATGGTCTGTGTTCTTTCTACTGCCTATGAACGGTTTGATTTGGCCCGGCGGGCCATACCCCTGGGCGTTTTTGCCTACCTGGTTAAGCCGGTCTCTAAAAAGACATTTTTTTCAACCCTGGAAGATGCTCTGGCCCAGCTCCGTTCCCTGCCGCCGGAAAGTCCGGAGTATGATGATCCAAAGCCCCGGCTTTTTCGCCGGGATATTTGGGTGCCCATGGACGAAACCCGCTGGGAACAGTACCGGAAAGCCCTGAACCTGCCCTCCGACAGGGCCCTGGTAATGCTGGTGGAGATGGAGCGGGACCAGACCCTGTGGGCGGGGCGCATTGCGGAGGAACTTTCCTACCGGCACCACTGTACCTACGATGTAATACTGAACCGGGGGCTTTTTCTGGTTTCGGAAGACTGTAATCCCGCCGTTTTCCGGCAAAAAACCCTGGCCATGCTGGAAGAACTCCTCCATGCTCTTTCCTGGTACTGCGGCATAGGCGGTCTCTGCCGGGGACCGGAGCTATACCGTTCCTGCAGTGAGGCCCTGGCGGAACTGGCGAAAAAGCGCCGGGAAACCGGCGTTTGGGACCGGGAACGGCGGAATATTGCCCGGCTGCGGCAGAAAATCGGCCTGGTTCCGCCGGAAGAAATCAAAGCCCTCTTTGCCGCCCTGTGGGAGCCCCTGTTTGCGGGAGATTTCAGGGCGGCTAAAATCAGAATGGTATCCCTCTTTACCCTCCTGCTGGAGGATATTTTCGGCGTATGGTCCGTGGAAAACCGGAACGCCGAAAACCTGGATAACGGAGAAGTCCTTCCCTTTGATCCGGCGGAGATCATGGAACTGGAGGATCTTGGAGCCTGGAAACGATGGGCGGAACTGAACTTCGATAAGCTGCTGCTCAAGGCCAATCTGGAGCGGTCCGGTAACTATCCCCTGCCCCTGGTCAAGGCCCTGGCCTTTATCCGGGGGCACTACCCGGAGGGCGTTCAGCTTGGCGATGCGGCGCAGGCAGCCATGGTGTCCGCTGCCCACCTCAGCAGGCTGTTTACCGAACACCTTAAAACAGGCTTTAGCGATTACCTGACGGAACTCCGTATCGGCGAAGCGGAGCGGCTCCTCAAGGAGCCGGGGCTTACGGTTAAAGAGATTGCCTATGCCGTGGGATACCAGGATCCGAACTACTTTAGCAAGACTTTTAAAAGAATCAAGGGCATACTGCCCACGGAGCTGCGGTGATGGGTGGATTTTCCGGGCGCCGCACAAATCCGCCGGAGCCGGGGCGGCGGTTTCCGGCGGCTTGGCTGCTGCCGGCGGTTCTGGCGGTTCTGCTTCCGGCCTGTGAAGCCGGAAGCAGAACCGCCGGGAACAATGCCCCGGCCCGGTATAGGTTAGGCGGTTCCGGCGGGGCAAACAGAATCACCATAGGTCTTTCCATTGCCACCGCTACCTTCATCCTTGAACGGTGGAATAAGGACCTTAAGGTTTTTACCGGGGCCGCCCAGGAACTGGGAGCGGATGTGATCGTCCAGCTTTCCGCCGGAGGTATCCAGGAACAGATCTCCCAGATTAACTACATGCTGGACCAGCATATAGATGCGCTGGTGGTTATCGCCCACGATACGGAACTTATCGCCGGGGCCGTAAGGCAGGTTAAGGATGCGGGGATCCCCGTGATCGCCTACGACCGGCTTATTCAGAAGGTCCCCCTGGACGCCTATATTTCCTTCGATTCCCGGGAAGTGGGCCGCCATTTTGGCAGGGCCCTGCGGAACGCCGTACCCCAGGGCAGATACCTGATTGTGAACGGATCGATCCACGATGTAAACAGTTCAGAAATAAGCGCAGGGCTGCACGAGATTATCGGGCCTTCCATCCAGTCCGGGGCCATCAGGGTAACGCGGGAAATCTGGCTGGAGGAATGGAGTTCCGATGAAGCCCTGGAAAAAATAGGGGCCATATTCAGCGAAACGACCAATTTTGACGCCATTGCCTGCGGCAACGACGGCATTGCCGGGGCGGCGATACAGCTTCTGGCGGAACGGCGTCTTGCGGGGATGATCGCCGTGGTGGGCCAGGATGCGGAGTTGAGCGCCTGCCAGCGTATTGTAGAAGGTACTCAGCTTATGACAGTTTACAAGCCCATAGGAAACCTGGGGGCCAGAGCCGCCGTTTTGGCGGCGGCCCTGGCCCGGCGGCGGGACAATGGTCAGGGGGATATTCCTTCGCCGGACAGTATAGTAAATAACCAAAGCGGCGTCCCGGTTCCCGCTTATATTGAACCTTCTGTGGTTATATACAGAGATAATATAGAAGAAGTTGTCCGGGACGGCTTCCATTCCCGGGAAGATATATACCGGAATGTGCTTGCCCAGTAGAAACTATTAACATCAAACAAGGAATATTTTGATGTTAAAATATTCCTTGTTTTCCAGTCCAGTAAAAAAATATCAGAATTTCCCTCCCTTTTGTCATAAAATTACTCTTCCTTAAAAGGTAAATCTATAGCAGATTTGACGTAATCTCTTTTCATTTATGGAGGAAACTATGAAGAAGATAGCGTTTGTTTTGATTCTTGCCATGGTGGCAAGTTTCAGCTTCGCGCAGAATTTTATCGGCATTGCCATGCCCGAAACCCATGTTCAGCGCTGGGTAAAAGACGGCAACACTTTGAAAGCAGCGGCGGAAAAGCGGGGTTACACCGCGGAAGTCCAGTGGGCCAATGCTGATCAGCCCACCCAGAACGGTCAGATCCAGAGCTTTCTTACCAAAAAAGCCAAGGCTCTTATCGTTGGCTGTATCAACGACGGTGTCGGCGCCGTTATCAGAGAAGCCGCCCGGGACAAGGTAATTGTTATCGCTTACGACCGGCTTATCATGAAGTCTGCGGACTACGACTACTATATTACCTTTAACAATTACAAGGTAGGGCAGCTTCAGGGACAGAGCATTGAAACGGCGCTGGACCTCAAGAAAGCCACCGCCGCCGCTCCCAAGCAGATCACCCTCTTTGCCGGTTCCCCCACCGACAATAACGCCTTTTTCTTCTTTGACGGCGCCATGAGCATACTTAACCCCTACATCACCAAGGGTGTCCTTAAGGTCGTAGGGCCCTATCCCAAAACTTCCGCCGACAAGGCCAACTTCCAGCGGATTGCCACCGAAAACTGGCAGGCCCCCATTGCCAAGACCCGGATGGAAAACCTCCTCAGTAACGATGCCAAGGCTGTAACCTTGGACGCAGTACTGGCCCCCAATGACACCCTGGCCCGGGCGATCATTGAAGCCTGCAAGGCCGATGCCAAATACCGGGGCAAACTTCCCGTGGTAACTGGACAGGATGCCGAATTCGATTCCATGATCTCCATCAAAAATGGCGAACAGACCAGCACCGTTTTCAAGGATACCAGCAAACTGGCCGATGCGGCGGTCCTTCTGGCCGATCAGGTCCTCAAGAAACAGAAGGTTGCCATCCCCGGCGCGGTTCTTGCCTCCGGCTCCCTCAAGGAAATCGGCAACACCGGCAGCAAGGTAGTTATCACCTATCTGCTTGATCCCGTTTTGATAACCAAGCAGAATCTTAAGGTGCCCGTGGATGCGGGTTTCTATACCGCACAGCAGGCTACCCAGATTACCAGGTAGTTTTTAATTAAACCCCAGGGCGGGAAGCGTGTCCTTCCCGCCTTTTGTTTTTTATTTGCGCCTTGCGGATCGACGATACCCGGCGTGTTTTATGACAGGGAAAGGTATATTTCCGTCTCTAAAAAGGGCAGACCATGAACGACTATATTCTGGAAATTGACAATTTAACCAAGGACTTCCCCGGCGTCAGGGCTTTAGAGAACGTTAATTTACGAATAAAACAGGGAGAGATCCATTCCCTTTGCGGAGAAAACGGGGCGGGCAAATCCACCTTGATGAGCGTTATTTCCGGGGTCTACCCCAAAGGTGATTACGAGGGAAAAGTTTTTTTTAAGGGCAGGGAAACCCATTACCACAGCGTAAAAGACAGCGAAAAAGAGGGGCTGGCGATTATTCACCAGGAACTGGCCCTGAGCCCCTATCTTTCGATTTACGAAAATATTTTTTTGGGGCACATGGAGACAAAATTCGGCATAATTAACTGGAATAGATATATCAGAGAATCAAAGAAATATCTGGATCAGGTGGGCCTTTCCGATCCGCCCGAAACAACGGTGAGTAAACTTGGGGTGGGCAAACAGCAGTTGGTGGAAATAGCCCGGGCCCTTTCCAAAAAGGTGGATCTCCTTATTCTGGATGAGCCTACTTCTTCCCTTAACGATGACGAAAGCGACAAACTCCTTAACCTTATTCTGGATTTCAAAAAACAGGGGATCACCTGCGTGATGATCTCCCATAAACTTAATGAGGTCCTTAAGGTGGCGGATACCGTAACGGTTCTGAGGGACGGAAAGTCCATAGCCAGTTACGGCGTTAAAGAAGAAAACCTTACGGAAGAACGGATTATCCGGGACATGGTAGGCCGGGATTTGACCCACCGTT
Source organism: Treponema sp. (assembly GCA_031280125.1). Taxonomy (GTDB): domain Bacteria; phylum Spirochaetota; class Spirochaetia; order Treponematales; family Breznakiellaceae; genus JAITHE01. The sequence goes on along the minus strand of JAITHE010000017.1, from coordinate 17,011 downwards.
TTCCCGAACGAACGGGCACTCCCGGCGATACGGTGATGGAGGTCAAAAACTGGTCCGTGTACCATCCCGATTACCATAACATCAAAGTGGTAGATAACGCTTCGTTCCACCTAAAAAAGGGAGAAATCCTTGCCTTCTGCGGTCCCATGGGGGCGGGCCGGACGGAACTGATGATGAGCATCTTCGGCAGATCCTATGGTTACCGCAGCGAAGGAGATCTGTTTATTAAGGGAAAGAAAATGTTCCTGAATTCAAGCCGTTCCGCGATGCGGGAAGGGCTTGGTTATATTTCCGAAGACCGCAAGGGTTTGGGGCTTATCCTTATCCAGGATATAAAGACCAATGTTTCCAATTCCAGCCTGGAAAAACTTGCCAAACTGCTGGGAATTATTGACAGTCCCCGGGAAATAAAGGAAGCGGAAAAATACCGGCGGGATCTTAAGATCCGGACCCCCTCCATTGCCCAGCTTGCCAGGAACCTTTCCGGGGGCAACCAGCAGAAGGTGGTGGTAAGCCGGAGCCTTCTGGCGGATCCGGATATTCTTATTGTAGACGAACCTACCCGGGGAATTGACGTGGGGGCAAAAACGGAGATCTACGGCATCCTCAATGATATGGTTGCCTCCGGAAAGAGCATTATCATGGTCAGTTCCGAACTTCCTGAAGCCCTGGGAATGGCGGACCGGATTTATGTAATGAACAAGGGGAAAATCAAGGGCGTATTGAACCGGGGCGATGCAACCCAGGAAAAGATTATGCACATGGCGCTGGTCGGTTAGACAGAATATCCAAAGCAAAGGAGCCTATATGAGCGATACAAAGACGGTCCACACGGTTAATGCCCGGACACTGATTAAAAACAACATCCGGAATTATTCCATGTTTATCATGCTGGCGATCATCATGATCATCTTCGGCCCCCTTACCAAATGGATGAATTTTAGCGGACGGAACATTACCAATATCTTTTTTCAATACAGCTATGTGCTTATTCTGGCCACGGGCATGGTCCAATGTATTATTATCCTTGGAATCGACCTTTCCGTGGGTTCGGTCTGCGCCTTCGTCGGCGCCCTGAGCGGTTTTATCTACAATACCGGGGTGGGCATGCCCGTTACCCTGCTGGCCGCTTTGGCCATGGGTTTTGCGGTGGGAGCTTTCCAGGGCTGGTTTATCGCCTACCCCAAGGTGCCCGCTTTTATTGTTACCCTGGCGGGGATGATGCTTTTCCGGGGTCTTACATACATTGTTACCAATGTAAATCCCGTAAGTTTTGAAGATGAAGGGTATTCCTATATTGCCACGGGAACGGTGGACGGCGACCTGCTCCACATAGAAGAGCCGGGATTTTTTGGCCATTATCCGGTGGCTTTTATTGCGGCGGTGATTGTGCTGGTGTTCTTTTGGGCAGCGGAATTTTCAAGCCGCAAAACCAAAATTGCCAACGGTTTTGAAGTTACCCCTGGGGCGCTTTTTATAACCAAACTGGTGGTTGTCAGCGTTTTGGTGCTTCTTTTTGCGGAACGCTTTGCCGAATACCGGGGGCTTCCCATTGTGGTGGTGGTGCTGGGCATAACTGCGGGGCTGTTTCATTTTATTTTGAACAGTACCGTTTTGGGCCGTTACATCTATGCGGTGGGAGGCAATGCCCGGTCGGCAAAGCTTTCTGGCATTAACTCCGAGTTTATTACGTTTATTGTTTTCTGTATCATGGGTACCCTTACGGGCCTGGCCGCGGTCATTTCCACCGGGTATATGAACAGCGCCCTGCCCCAGGCGGGGAACCTTTTTGAATTGGACGCCATCGCCGCCTGTTACATCGGAGGCGTGTCCGCCTCCGGTGGTATCGGATCCGTGGTGGGGGTAATTGTCGGCGGCCTTATCATGTCAGCGATTAACAACGGCATGTCATTGATGAACCTGGGGACCCATCATCAGTATGTGGTAAAAGCCCTGATCCTGCTTTTTGCGGTCTTCTACGATGTGTATACCCGCCGAAAATCCGGCCTGGGTTGATGTAGGATTTGCCAGGAAACTGAAACTGCCGCACACCTGTACCATAAAACCCCCCGCCCGCAAGGGCGGGGGGTTTTATGCCCGGGGCCGCAGACTTGCGGGAGGGGTGGTCAGCGGGTCCTGACCCGGCAGTAGCGTTTTTTTCCGGCCCGGAGCGTTAGCCCTCCCTCTCTGTCAAGCCGCTCCGCGGTGAGCACCGCCCTTACATCGGTAACAGCTTCCATCTCTGTCGATTCCCCGTTCCTGCCGGCAAAAGCCCCGCCCTGCTCCACCAGACGGCGGGCTTCACTTTTTGTAGCCGCCAAACCCGCATCGGTAAAAAGTTCCACAATATTGTAGCCGGCTTCAAAACGGGAACGGCTCAATTCTATCCCCGGCATAGAGGCTTTATCGCCCCCGGATCCAAAGGCCGCTCTGGCTCCAGACAGAGCCCTGTCCGCCTCGTCCTTACCGTGGATCAGGGCCGTTACTTCCCAGGCAAGCTGCTCTTTTCCTTCATTGGGATTTTTCCCCGGCGCGCAAAGATGTTCACATTCCGCCTGGTCAAGAAATGTAAACATCAGCAAAAAGCGGCGGACATCGGCATCCTGAACGTTGCGCCAGTATTGAAAAAATTCATAAGGGCTGGTCTGGGCAGGATCCAGGAAAACCGCCCCCTTTTCCGTTTTGCCCATTTTCCTGCCGTCCGAGGTGGTAACCAGGGGAAAGGTCATGCCAAAAACTTCGATCCCTTCGATACGGCGGATAAGATCCGCGCCGGCCACGATATTGCCCCACTGATCATCCCCGCCTATCTGGAGTACACAGCCCCGGCGGCGGTATAGTTCAAGAAAATCGTAGCTCTGCAAAAGCTGGTAGTTAAATTCCAGAAAAGAAAGGCCCGTTTCCAGCCTGAGTTTATAGGCTTCAAAACTAAGCATGCGGTTTACCGAAAAATGGCTCCCGATTTCCCGGAGAAAATCAATGTAGTTAAGATCCGCCAGCCAGTCCCGGTTGTTGGCAAAATGCACGGAACCCGGAGGCGAATCTTTTCCCAGAAAACACCCCAACTGGGCGGAGATGCCGGCGGCATTGGCGTCCAGAGTTTCGTAGCTTAGGACCCGGCGCATTTCTGTTTTCCCCGAGGGATCCCCAATACGGGCGGTACCTCCGCCGATAAGGGCAATGCCCCTGTGGCCCGCCGCCTTAAGATGCCGGAAGGCGAAAAAGGGCACCATGTGGCCAATGTGAAGGCTCGGTCCTGTGGGATCACAACCCACATAAAAGGTAAGGGGTTCCCGGTCCATGGCGGCGGAAAGGCCCTCGATGCTGGTACACTGGGCAAAAAACCCGCGTTCCTTGAGGTTCGCAAGCACGCTGTTCATGGGAGGAGTATAACTGTAAACAAAAAAAGTGGAAAGCCGGGGTAACAAAAACGGTATTTGGGTGTTATACTAGGGACATGCGAAAACTTTGGATGGTTTTGTCAGCCTTTGTGATGGTATCCGCCTGCGCCCAAACGCCGGTGGATACCTCTCCGGTCCCGGTTCTTCCAAAGCCGGCAAGGAGCGGACGGTTTTCCCGGTATCGTTTTGAAATAAATTCCCGGGCAGTAGATTTTAACCTTTTGGTGAACGGCGCGGAACTGCTTGTGGCCGAGGGAGCAAAAACCGCTGTTTTTTCCGTGCCGATTAACGACTGGATGGTTTCAGGGAACAATGAAATTTCTATCACCCTGTTCTGGCCGGAAAACATCAGGTTTGTGCCCGGCGCGGCTTCGGCATCCTTTGTTCTCTATGCAAATGATGCGGTTCTTCGGGAATATGCATGGCCCCGGGAGGACGTGCCGGATACCCAGGAATCCTATCCCTATACGGTGAACGAGACCTTCAGGGCAGAGGGTTTCCCCAGGGTGATGATGGAAAAGGCCCACCGGGTTATTTCTTCCATGGGGGCTCTGCCCCGCAGTGATCAGGACGAAATTTCCGCCCTGGTGGAGGAACTGCGCCGGGCCTTTACCGAAAAGGATGTTTACCGGATTGGTGAACTGTTCAGGGTTAAATATGCTGATCTTGCCGCAGCCCGGTTTAGTACTCCGGCGGCGGTTAAGGGGGAACTGGAAAGCCAATATTTAACCCTGATGGAAAAAGAGGCCTACGCGGTAAGACCCTTTTATGGACGGTATGGGTTTTTTTCCGCCGCCGATGACAGGGTTATCAGGGTAGTGCAGGGCCGCGTTGGGTTTCCCGAAGCGGCGCTGTCGATCACCTATAGGGAAGACCGTAAAGCCGCCCGGTACGATCTGGATCTGTACCTTGCCAAGATAGACGGCAAATGGCTTATAATTAGATAATATGAGTATTTCCGAAGCGGTATTTTTGGGGATTATCCAGGGGATTACCGAATTTCTTCCGGTAAGCAGTTCCGGCCACCTGGTGCTGCTACAGAAAATTCTGGGTATATCGGAGCCGGCGTTGTTTTTTGATACCCTGCTGCACTGTGGTACGCTGTTGGCCCTGGCTGTTGCCATGCACAGGGACATCTGGAACCTTATCCGGCGGCCTTTTCAGCGTATCACCATTCTCTTGATTGCCGCGACCCTGGTAACGGTGGGCATTGTCCTTCTTCTTGGGGAACGCATTGAAGATGCCTTTGTATCCGGACGCTGGCTGGGCCAGGCTTTTCTGGTAACCGCCCTGGCTCTTTTTGTTTCCGAATATCTTTCCCGGCGGCCCGGAAGCCCCCGGAACGACGCCGAAATGGACTGGGTTGATGCGGTCCTTATCGGCGGGCTTCAAGGCATCGCCGTAATCCCCGGTATTTCCCGGTCTGGTTTTACCCTTTCGGGGGCTTTGTCCCGCAAACTGGAACGGAATCTGGCGGCCCGGTTTTCCTTTCTGCTTTCCATACCGGCCATTTTGGGCGCCCTGGTTTTTCAGGTACAGGAATTATACCGGATCTCCCGGTTTCAAAGCGTTAACCCCGCGACGGAAGGACTGATCACGGGCATAGAGGCCGCTCCTCTTGCCGCGGGGGTCCTCGCCGCCGCCCTGGTAGGATTTGGGGCGGTACTTCTTATGCTCCGTATTGTCCATAAACGATCCCTGACAGGCTTTGGAGTGTATACAGCCCTGCTGGGAATATACGTTCTTCTGGATCAGCACATATTCCATCTGGTGTTTTAGGGCGGCCCTGACTAGCTTTCTCTTATGCGCCGCGGTCCACCGCTAAAACAAACCTTTGATCGTGCCGTCATTTTCTATGTCAATGTCCATAAAGGCCGGACGGGAAGGCAGTCCCGGCATGGTGGAAATATCACCACAGAGGGCGCATACAAAACCGGCCCCCGCCGCCAGCCGGACTTCCCGCACGGGCAGACGCCAGCCTTTGGGAGAACCCTTCAACGAAGGATCGTGGGAAAGGGAATATTGGGTTTTGGCCATGCAGACCGGAAAGCTGCCGAAGCCATCGTCTTCCAGCTTAGACAGTTCTTCCCGTACTCCGGGGGCATAATCCACGCCCTCCGCGCCGTAAATCTCCGCGGCCACGGTTTCTATTTTTTCCGCCAGGGCCATGTCATCAGGGTACAGCAGCGTAAAATCTCCCTTCCGGGTGGCGGCCTTTTCCAGCGCCATAGCTAGATCGGCGGCCCCTTTGCCGCCTTTTTCCCAATGGCGGGTTACCGCCGCATCAACCGCTCCGGCCTTAAGGGCCGCTTCGCGGATCAAGTCCCATTCCGCTGCCGTGTCTGTGGGAAAGGCGTTGATCGCCACCACCGCCGGAACGCCAAAACGGCGGATGATCCCCAGATGGGCGTCCAGATTGGAAAGCCCTGCCCGGAGGAGTTCCAGGTTCTCTTCCCGGTAACAGGCTGGAAGGGGTTTGCCGGGATGTACCGCGGGACCGCCGCCGTGAACTTTGAGAGCCCGTACTGTAACGACCAGTGTTACCGCATCAGGAACCAGGCCGGAAATTCTGCACTTGATGTTAAAAAACTTTTCCATCCCCATATCAGCTCCAAAGCCGGATTCGGTGAGTACGTAGCCGGAATAACGGATTGCCAGGAGATCCGCAATAACCGATGAATTGCCGTGGGCAATGTTGGCAAAGGGTCCGGCATGGACAAAGCATCCCTGCCCTTCCAGAGTCTGCAAAAGGTTTGGTTTTATGGCTTCCTTCATCAGGGCCGCCATGGCTCCGGCAACACCAAGATCTTCCGCGCTGAGACGCCGGCCCTTCTTGTCGTAGGCCGCCGTTAAAAGGCCCAGCCTTCTGCGGAGATCCCCCAGGTCCCCTGCCAGGGCGAGGATGGCCATAACTTCGCTGGCGGTGGATATATCAAACCGGCCCTGGCGCAGGGGGCCGTCTTCCCGGCTGCCCATGCCCGTAAGGATATGCCGGAGGCCCCTGTCGTTCATATCCAGTACCCGGCTCAGGGCCGGCCGGGTACTGTCTATGTCCAGAATTTTCAGCCCCAGTTTTTCAAAGTACGAGGGAGACCACCGGGATTCATGGTAAATCCGCGCGTCCGCTGCCGCGGCGCAGAGGTTGTGGGCCGCCGAAACCGCATGGATGTCTCCGGTAAGGTGGAGGTTCAAGTCCTCCATGGGAACAACCTGGCTGTAACCGCCCCCGGCGGCGCCTCCCTTGATCCCAAAGACAGGTCCCATGGAAGGCTGCCTGATGCAGGCCGCCGCTTCCCGGCCAATGGCGCCCAGTCCCTGTACAAGCCCCACGGTGGTGGTGGTTTTTCCTTCCCCCAGCGGTGTGGGACTAACGGCGGTAACGTTGATGTACTTTGCCCTGGGCGGGGGAAGTTCCTGCCCCTTAAGGAGCCGCCAGTCTATTTTAGCCTTATACTTTCCGTATTCTTCTACATACTGGGAAGGAATACCCATACCGGAGGCTATCTCGGAAACGGATTTAAGTTTTGCACCCCGGGCAATTTCAATATCGGACTTTTGCATATCCCCAGTGTAACAGATTATTGGGATTCTCCCCAGACCTGAACAAGCGCTGCCGTTAAACGGCAGGCTGTTTCCATATCGGCAAGGGGAATCCATTCGGTAACGCTGTGAAAGTTCCGGCCTCCGGTAAAAATGTTCGGCGTGGGAATACCCAGTTCGGTAAGCCGGGAACCGTCTGTGCCGCCCCGGATAGGTTTAAAGGTAAAAGCCACCCCGGTACGCCGGGCAGCTTCTTTTAGGCAGGCCAGCGCTTCCGGACGGCGGTTAATGGCTTCCTTCATATTGTAATACTGGAATGAAGCTTCCACCCGTACCCTGCCGCCGGGAAACTGGGCTTCCACTGCCCTGGCGATGGTATCCAGGGATCCTACCCGTTCCTGCGCCCGGTGCAGATCAAAATCCCGGATATACACCTCCAGTTCCGCCTTTTCAAGGCCGCCGGAAATTTCCGTGGGACAATAGTAGCCGTAGCGGCCATCGGTGGCTTCGGGGCTCTCTGACCGGGGAAGCATAACCGCGAAGGCGGCGGCCATGAGGCAGGCGTTGACCAGTTCTCCCCGGGCCTGACCCAAATGTATCACCCGGCCAGAGAAAGATACTTTTGCGGCCGCCGCGTTAAAACATTCCGCCTCCAGTTCTCCCAGGGGACCGCCGTCCAGGGTATAGCAGGCGGCCAGTTCCTTTCCCGCTAGTTCCCTGATCCGCTCCATGGGAAAACAGGGGAGGCCCTTGCCGGTTTCTTCATCCGGGGAAAAGATGATGATCACCGGGCCGTGCCTGATTTCGGGGTGGGCAAGGAGGTATTCGGCGGCGGTCATAATTTCGGCAATCCCCGCCTTATCATCTGCCCCCAGAAGGGTATTTCCGCCGGTATGGATGATCGTCCTGCCCTTCTGAGCCGCCAAACCGGGATCCGCCTCTGGATCCAGGCAAATCTCCGGCGCCCTTTCTACAGATTCCATATTTTCCCCTTCGGCCCCGCCCAGGGGGATCTTTTTTCCGTTGTAGTTTTCCACCACCACCGGTTCCACGTCTTTGCCGGAGGCGTCCTGGGCGGTATCTAAATGGGCCAGCAGGCCGATGGCCGGCGCGGTTTCACATCCGGCGCCGGGGGGCAGCCGGGCGAGTACATAGCAATGCCCGGTCAGCTCCGTTTCTTTCAGGCCCAGGACCTTGAACTCTTCCATTAAAAGCCGGGCCAATTCCCATTGACCGGCGGTAGAAGGGGTTGTTTCCACATGGCGGTTACTGGTGGTACAGATCCGTACGTAGCGGAGAAACCGGTGGAGTATCCGGGGGCCAAGATTTTCCATGGCCCACTATAGCATTTAACGGGAACCCTAGCATATACTTAAACCAGATACGGGTTTTGTCTACGGTAACCCGCCCCGCCCGGGAAGAGCGGGGTATTGAACCCGGTTGTCCGGTGGTGAATAAAAAGGCATGATGATCCCCCAATTCCCTGATTTTGTACCGGTCAGCTATGAACTGCGGACCGAAATGCACCCCCAGCTTCCCATGACCCCCGACGGGGTTTCGGAGTATACCTTTGCCAACCTCTACCTGTTTAGGCGGCGCTACCGGTACCGGGTGTCCCGGATTCAAGACAAGACCTTTATCATTTCGGGAATCCAGCCCTCTCACACGCAGACCGCCGCGGACGGTACGGTGGAAACGCCGGAAAAGCGGTTTTTCTGCACCCCCTGCGCCGTACCGGGCCGGGGGGTTCTGGAGGAGCTGTTCAAAACCCACGACTACTGGAAAGGTATTTCCGATTCACTTTTGACCCCCGGCCGGGACCGTATGGAAGGCTGGGGCCTGGAATTTACCGAAGACCGGGATAACTTTGATTATCTGTATCTGCGCGGGGATTTGGCGGAACTGCCGGGGAAGAAGTACCACAAAAAGCGGAACCTGGTAAGCCAGTTCCACCACAACTATTCGTCCTGGGAAGCAAAACCCATGACGGCGGGATATGTGCCTGCGGCGTTGAAGATTCTGGAACGGTGGCGGGACGAAAAGGGCTTTGACGGCGATTTCCTGGCCGCCTCGGAGGCGTTGGAGCATTTCCGGGGCCTCTACCAGCGGGGCATGGTGTATTGGGTGGAAGGCCGGCCCGCCGGCTGGTGTCTGGGAGAACGCTTGGCCCGGGGCCGGATGTTTGCCGTCCACTTTGAAAAGGCCCTGGAGGAATTCAAGGGTATCTACCAGTTTATCAACCAGCACTTTGCTTCTTCCCTCCCCCCTTACTATACCCATATCAACCGGGAACAGGACCTGGGGGACGAAGGTCTCCGCCAGGCCAAAATGACCTACCGGCCCTGCGGCTTTGTACGAAAGTGTACAGCGGTGATGCGGTAAACAGGTGCCTGTACCTGCAGCTCCGTACCACTGTGAACACCGGCGCGGCTTTGACGTTCCGGCTTGAGGGGGAGAGGGCGATATGTATGGCCGCCCCTTTGGCGTAGGGATCTACGGCGCCAAGGGCGAAGTGTTTTCCCCGCCGGCCCTAACCCCCTGCCGGGGCTTTACTTCGGGGCTGTCTTTGCATAGTCATATTTGTCTATCTGCATCGTCCATAAAAAAACTGCGGGGGAGACTACCCTTCCCCGCAGTTTAATTATTTTGCACCCACCTTTAGCCATGAACCACCATATTAAAAACGGAGTGCATTTTGAATATGCCGTCATTTGTTGAACATTGTCAAGCCCTTTCCAAACATATTCAGATAACTTTCTTGGGTCATCAAGGGCGGGGTTCCCCTGGCGGCCCACGCTGTTTTTCGGGTACGGGAACCCTATATACTGAGGCGCTCGGCGTGGTGGTACGCTTCGGCCCGGAGGGCCTTGACGGTTTCGTCCCCCAGGTAGTCGTCAAACCCCGTTATCCGGTCGATGATCCCCGAAGGAGCGCCGCTCCCCGCTGGGGGGAGGATCTCCACGATCCGGTTGGCGATGGAACTGATAAATTCATGATCATGGGAATTAAAGAGGATTACCCCGGGAAAGGCGATGAGCCCCTGGTTGAGGGCGGTGATCGCCTCCAGATCTAGGTGGTTGGTGGGCTCGTCGAGGAAAAGCACGTTTGCCCCGGAGAGCATCATCCTGGCCAAAAGACAGCGGACCCGCTCGCCCCCGGAAAGTACCTTGACGGGCTTGAGGGCCTCGTCGCCGGAAAAGAGCATCCGGCCCAGAAAACCCCGGACATAGCTTTCATCCTCGTCCGGCGAATACCGGCGGAGCCAATCGGTGATGCTTTCACCGGAATCAAAAAAAGCGGCGCTCTCTTTGGGAAAGTAGGAAAGGCTTGTGGTCTGCCCCCAGTACACCCCGGCAACCTGGGCGGAAGCGGCGGATTGGGAAGCGCCGGGCACGGACGCGCCGGATGCGGATCCGCCGGACTGCCCGGCGGCGGAGGCGGCCATTTCAAAGAGGGCGGTTTTGGCCTGGTGGCAGGCCCCCACAAAGGCGATCTTGTCGCCCTTGTTCACCGTGAGGGAAAAATCCCGAAGCCCCGAGGCGGGGTCTGACACTTTTTCGAAGCGCAGTACGTTGTTGCCGATTTCCCGGTCCGGTTTGAATCCCACAAAGGGAAACTTGCGGCTCGTAACGGGAATGTTGTCCAGGTCGAGTTTTTCCAGAACCTTCTTGCGGCTCGTGGCCTGCCGGCTCTTGGCCACGTTGCTGGCAAAGCGCTGGATAAATTCCTTTAGTTCTTTGGCCTTTTCTTCGTTCCGCTTTTGCTGATCCCGGGCCTGCTTCTGGAGCATCTGGCTCATCTGGTACCAAAAGTCGTAGTTTCCCGAATAGGCGCTGATTTTGCCAAAGTCAATGTCGCAGATGTGGGTACACACAGCGTTGAGGAAATGGCGGTCGTGGGAAACCACGATCACCGTGTTGGGAAAGTTCAGGAGGAAATCCTCAAGCCAGGCGATGGATTCGAGGTCCAGGCCGTTGGTGGGTTCGTCCAAAAGAAGAATGTCAGGGCTGCCAAAGAGGGCCTGGGCCAGAAGAACCCTCACCTTTTTTGATTCGTCCAGCTCCGACATAACCCTGCCGTGATCCTCCTCGTCCAGGCCCAGACCGGAAAGCATCTGCCCCGCCTGGGCCTCCGCCTCCCAGCCCCCCAGGTCGGCAAAGTCTGCCTCCAGCTCGCTGGCCCTCATGCCGTCGGCCTCGCTGAAGTCTTCTTTGGCGTAGATCGCCTCCCGCTCTTTCTGGATCCCGTAGAGCCGGGGGTAGCCCATGATCACCGTCTCCAGGGCGGAGTATTCCTCAAAGGCAAAGTGATCCTGGCTCAAGACCGCTACCCGCTCTCCTTTGGAAAGGGAAATCTCCCCCCGGTCGTGTTCGGTTTCGCCGGAAAGAATTTTGAGAAACGTGGATTTTCCCGCGCCGTTGGCGCCGATGATCCCGTAGCAGTTACCGGGGGTAAATTTGAGGTTCACGTCCTTAAAGAGGACCCGCTCTCCGTAGGAGAGGCTTACGTTGGTTACAGTTATCACTGGATTACAACTCCAACAAATTGTTTGGGCGGACTTGGGGAAAACCCGGCGGATATACAGCCGCCGCAGCTTCCGGGCGCCTAGGGCGTTCCGGTGAGTTTATAATATTGAAAATACATATCCAAAACAAGGGCCGTCTGGATTAACCCGGCGACAGCCCTCGCCGCACACGATCCGTCCCGCCGTACTGGGGGTTCCCGTACTTGTGGTAGAGAAAGCGGCGGATCTTTTTCTGAGCATTCTTTTCAAATTCTTCGTACCGGAGGGTAAAGTCGGAGATCTTTTTATACCCCGGCAGTCCCCGGTTTACCTCCTCAATTTCCTTTTTTACCAAAGACCGGATCAAGGCGTCCTCTTCATCACCGGCATCACCCCCGGCGTTTATTCTGCCGGGATAGTCCGCTGCAAGGGCCTCCCTGTGGGGAACCGCCACGGCAAAGATCTGTTCCCCCCCGGAGGCGTCCCGGCGGCCCAGCACGAGGATTTCCCCCACCACCCGGGAATTGTTAAAACACTGTTCAATTTCTTCGGGGTATACGTTCTTGCCCCCGGAACCGACGATCAGATTTTTCTTTCTTCCCGAAATGTAGATAAAACCCTTTTCATCCTGGTAGCCCAGATCCCCCGTCAACAGCCAGCCGTCTTCGGTGATCACCTCTTTGGTTGCCTCGGGATTTTCGTAGTACCCCAGCATGATCGACGGCGATTTAACGGCGATTTCTCCTACCCCGTACTCATCGGGGTCGATGATCCTTATTTCCGTATATTTGACCGGCAGGCCCACGGAAACATTGTTCTTGAAACCCGGAGTACCCACGCTGATCAAGGGACTGTTTTCGCTCATGCCGTAACCGTGGAAAATGTTGAACCCCAGGGATTCAAAAAAATCCGCCGTCCCGGGATTAAGGGGTCCGCCGCCGGCAACCATGACCCGTACACTCCCCAGCCCGGCCTTTTTCCGGACAAATTTCAACATCACCTGGCCAAAGCGGACTTTGCTCTTCTTTGCCCGGGCCAGAGAAATCTTCCGCAGCAGACTAATCAGGGCCCTGGCCGGAAAGGGCAGTTTTTTTAGCCCCGCCTCCAGGGCGTCCTTGACCTTGTCGTACAGCAGGGGCACGGCGATAAGGAATCCTCCCCGGGCGTCCCGAATATCCTCTATAACCACCTTGCCCACCAGTTTTTCCACAATGATGATCCCCACTCCCTTGACCAGGGGTGCAAAAAAGGAACAGACCGTGGGGTAGGTATGGTGGAGGGGCAGAACGTTGATGAAAACATCGGCGGCGGCGGGCCGCAGAGCCAGAAGCGCCGCGCTGACGTTGGCGATGATTCCCCTGTGGGAAAGGGTAACCCCCTTGGCAAAACCGGTGGTTCCCGAAGTAAAAACGATGGACGCCGGATCCCGTTCTACGATGTCCCCCGCCGCGGGGAGCCTTATATCCTCCGCTCCGGCGCCAAAATTCCGGTAAGAGGCGGCATCCTCACTGCCCCCCTCTGCATCAATGCAGATCCGCAGATTCCCCTGAAAGGCCGGGGAAACTTCCGAACCTTCCGCAAGGGATCGAACAAATTCTTCCTTCCTCTTTGAATAAAAAAAGGCCCGCGCCTTTGTTATATCGATGATATTTTTACATTCCCTGTCGGTAACCAGGTAATCAATGGGTACGATAACGCAGCCCGCTATAACCGTACCCAGCCAGACCGCCATCCATTCGGGACGGTTTTCTGCCCAGAGGGCAACCCGGTCTCCCTTGGCAAGCCCTGCCTGGATCAGTCCCCGGGCAATACGGCGGCATTCGGCGGCGAAAAAGGTATGGGACCACCTGGTAAATTCTATCTGTTTTCCCGACCGGAAGAAAAGAGCCGTCTTATCGCCGAAGTTTTTTTCAACCTCGTCCAACAAAGCGATAAAGTTGGGATAGCCGTAATCCGGACGGTCATCGGTGTACTCACTCCAGTGTAACATACCTCTAGCTTAAACAAAAAAGGCAATTTTGTCGAGATAAAAGCAAGAAAAAATGCAACTTTTTTTGTTTTTCCGGGTCTAAATTTTCTTTTTAATTTTATGACCAGACGCAGGCGGGTATCCCATGGCCGGCAGTCCTATTTGAGCGCAAAGGTAAGTTTTACCGGGTTATGGTCCGAATTCTTGAAATCCAGGTCCTGGGTCTGTACCGACAGAAGTTCTACATTGGGGGAAAGGATAAAGCCGTCGATAATGTACAACTGATGCCCCTCCCGCCCGGCATAGGGCCTGTCCAGGGAGCGGCAGCTAGGGACAGAGGGATCCGCCGCCAGGGTCCAGCCTTCACCGAAGAGGGAAGCGTCCAGAATACCCGGGGTAAAATACCGGTTTTCCTGAATAGGGTATATTCCTTCCAGGCCGGGAAAAACTTGGTTAAAATCACCCCCGGCCACGCAGTAATTGCCCGCCTCGTATTCGGCCCGCAGAAACTCCGCCAGCGCTTTGGTCTGGGCTGCCCTGCCCCCGCCGTCGTCGTAGGCATCCAGGTGGAGGTTCACCAGCACCAGTTCCGCCCCGTCCTGAACCGGCGTCCGTTCCACCAGAAGGCACCGTTTAAGCTGGGCAACCCTGGAAGGCCAGGAAAAATCCGTGGGCAGGGCTATACGCTCGGCGGAACCGGCGCCGTAACTATTCAGCGTTAAAAGCCCGCTTTCCACCCGGCCCAAAAAGGCGGGAAAGGGAACCGGCACAAAACCGCACCGGTAATTCAGGGCAAACACCGTCGACCCCTTCCAGGTACCGGCAAAATACCCCGCCTGATCCACACCGTAGGAACGGTGGGCGTTGACATCCACCTCCTGAAGAAAAATAATATCCCCCGCCGCGGCCGCCAGAAAAGCCTGGATGGCCCAGATATTTTCTTCCACATTCCGGTCCGTGGCGGGACGCACCCCCTTGCCGCCGTCCATGAAGAAATCCTGGCTGGCATCCAAAGAGGCGTACCCTATGTTCCATGAATAGATTTCTAGAGGCTGTCCCCGGAGGGGGAGAAGGGAAAGAGACCGGGAAACCGCCAGGGATTCCCGGGGGGCGGGTCTGTACTCGTTCACGGTGAGCCACAGGATACCCCCCCCCAGTCCCAGCAGAACCAGAGCGGCAGCCCCGCCCAGCAGTATCGTCAATTTTGACCAGCGTCCCATGGTACAGTTTACCCGCTAGTATTCCGCTTTGCCCTTGCGGCTTTTTTTCATCAGCTTGCGGGCAATCGCTTTCTTTTTCCGGTTAAGAATTGTAGAGGGCTTTTCGAAGTATTCCCGTTTTTTGTATTCCCGGATGATGCCTTCCTTTTCCACCATCCGCTTAAAGCGTTTAATGGCTTTCTCAAGCATTTCGTTATCGTCAACGACAATGTGCGCCAAAAATCTTCACCTCCTTTCCCTGGGGCAAAAAATAGATTTGTTAAACCCGCCGCAAGCACAGTAAAGGTGAAAACGGCCGTTCAGTCATTCAGTATAGCCAGAATCGCTTCTTTGTCAAGGATCCGCCGGCCCAGAAAGGAAGCCGGATCGGTATTTTCCGTGGCCACCCGGATCTCCCAGTGCAGATGGGCCCCCGTGGCAAACCCCGTGGCCCCCGCATCCCCCAGCCGGGTCCCGGTTTGGACCAGATCCCCCTCGGCTACGGCAATCCTGTCCATGTGGTAACACAGGGAATACACCCCCGGCATGTGTTCAACCACCACCGTATTCCCCGTAACAATCCGGAACCGGGCCAGCACCACCCGGCCAGGGGCGCAGGCCGAAATGGGAGTCCCCGTGGGAGCCCGCCAGTCCACCCCCGCGTGGATCGAAGAACTGGAACGGCCGTCGGGATATTTGTAGATCCTCCGGCCCCCAAAACGGCTGGTCTGGACCGTGGAATTAACGGGCACGATAAAATACCCCTCGGTAAAAACCTCTTCCCCTGTGCGGGCCCAGATAGCCCACATTTGTTCCGCCTGGGCCGTCTTTTCCGGATCCGGCCTAGTAAGCAGATCCGACATAGCTCCGGTAATGGCGATGGTTTCGGCGGCGAAAAACCGCTCCCCGATGATCACCTCCAGGGTATGCACCACCCGGCCTTCCGCTTCTATCCTGAGGATCGCCGGACCCGCTCCGGCGGTGGAAGGAACCGCCATCACGGCGGTGATCACCGGACCCCGGCTGCTCGTTTCCCCTAGGCCAAAAAACACCCCCCGGTTAAGCTGCCTTTCCCCCCGGATCAGCGCCGCCTGCATCCGCCCCGCAGCCCTTGGCTCCTGGGGCAGCTTCCCCGCCGCGGCCACCACAAAGGGCTCCCCCGGCTTAAGAGACCCCACCACCACCGCCTTGAACTCCCCCAAAGGAGCGTCTCCAGCGGCCGCAGAGACGGGAACGGTCTGACAGGAGGGGAATACCGCCTCCACAAACAGAAAAAAAATCACCCAGCAAAGCCGGGACAGGTTCCTCCCCGAAAGCAGGACCCGGCAAAACAGTCTATCCATTGGTGGCTTTACCCTACCGGAAAACCCGGACAATGTCAAAACCCCTATTCCCCGGAAAAACAAAGCCTTTGACAAACCACCGGCCCTGTGATAGAATAGAGAAATGATGAAAACTTTGCGAATACTGTCCATGGCAGCCCTGGCTCTCACCCTGCCCGGTATCCTCTCCTTTGGGCAGGACATAACCGATTTTAGGGTCCTCCTTACCAGCGACGGCACGGGGGTAGTGATCACCCGGTATACCGGAACGGAGACCCATGTCAAGATCCCCGCCGAACTGGAGGGATTCCCCGTAAAGGAAATAGCCAAAGACGTTTTTGGAGGCGGGGCGATCAAATCCGCCCTGGGTTCCAAGACCGGTATCACCGGCGTAGAACTGCCCCCGGCGCTGTTAAAAATAGGGGAAGGCGCTTTTGCCAACAGCGGCATCAGTTCCATCACCATCCCAGACAGCGTGATCGTCATCGGTAAAGGGGCCTTTAAGGGATCCGCCCTGGTCTCGGTTACTTTGGGCAAGGGGGTCGTATCCCTGGCCGAAAGCGCCTTTAGCGGATGCAAAAGCCTTAAAACCGTTACCTTTGCCGAGGGGCTCACGGAAATCTCCTCCGCCGCCTTTTTATCCTGCGACGCCCTGGAGGAACTTAACTTCCCCAGCACGATCAGGAAAATCGGCAGCAGCGCCTTTTCCCTCTGCGGCTCCCTCCACACGGTACGCATCCCCGATTCGGTGGAGATCATCGAAATGAGCGGCGGCCTGTTGGCCCCCTTCAAGGGCTGCAGCAAGATGAACCTGGCCAGCCAGGCTGCCCTTAAGCGCCGGGGCTATATGGGTACCTTCTAAGACCGGACGCCGGGGATAGCAGCCAGGGTGGTTAAAAAGTATTACCTTCGAGTGCAACCGCCTGGGGGGAATCATCACACCTCGCCTTGTGGGGCGAGGTATTTGATTGTTATGCGAAGGGTCCATACCCCGCCCTTTAGGGCGTTATTAAGGGTACGGACCCTGAGACATATACCTTACCAAAACAACATACCCCGTCCCTTTAGGGCGGGGT
>JAITHE010000043.1 GCA_031280125.1 Treponema sp. | reverse complement strand
GGACAACTGAACGTTACGCCCACATAGCCCGCCGGAACCTTCTGCGTATTCAAAGCCCGCTGGACAGCGGAGCCGGTGAGAGCTGCAATGATTAAATTCAATTGAAAATATAAGAAATAATAGAGGCGGTTTTGCAGCCGCCCTTTTCATCTATGGAACTAATTTAGAATGAACTGGTTTAGGAACTTTAATTTCTGAACAACTCTATTTTTCTGGCCAAAGGTCAAGGTCCCGTTCACTGGTGGTATTGTTCCACTGCGAGGGGGAAACTCCGGCCTTGCGTTTAAAGAGCCGGGAAAAGTAATACGGGCTGTCAAAAGACAGTTTATAGGCGATTTCCTTGATACTCAAACTCCCCTCCGCAAGGAGTTCTTTGGCTTTGTTGATCTTCAGCTGCAAAAAATACTGATATGGGGAAAGTCCGGTTTCTTCCCGGAACCGGTCACGCAGCTGCTGGTAATTGATATGCAAAATCCCCGTCAGCTCATCCATATCAATGGGGTAAAATATGTTCTTTTCAAAGATCTCCTGGGCTTGCCGGATGATATTAGTTCCCCGCAGTTGTATGTTCCGGTTCTCCAAAAGGTAGCCGATAATGCGCATGACGCAGGAGGCGGCCAACGGCTGCAGGGCGCTGCCGGGGTTTCGGGAAAAGGCAATGGCTTCTTCAAAGGGAATAAGCATATCGTGGTGATTAGCAATGGTATGCACCGTGATGATATTATTCAGCCAGCCCCTGGCCGCCCATTCTCCGGTGATGGAGCCGGAAAATCCTATCCGGTATTCGGTCCACGGCGATTCCGGATCAGGCCCGTAACGGTATTTTTCTCCGGGAACCATGCAGACCAGGCAGCCGGAATGTAACGCGAATTCCCCCTCAAAGGAACGGAGCCGGCCAAACCCCTCGTTGATAAATATGAATTGGTATTCATTCGACATCCGGCCCGCGTTTCCCCGTGATGTACAAATTTCCGGCTGTTTTTCACAGAAACAAGGATAGGCTTCATGGGCTACAAGACTTACTCGGGCAAGACTGGTAATATACAGAGACTCCCCATCAGGATACGGGTCAAAATTGAAACAAAAATTATCCTTTTCCGGATTTTGTCTTCTCATGGTTCTTATATTATAATCACTAATTGGAATCTAGGGGAAAATTATGAAACACACGGAGGCCCGTGCCTGTGCGGCGCGCTGCCCCCGCGAACGGAATTACCAACAGCCCTGCTGTCAGCATAGCTAGTACGGCTAGAACGCGAACTGTTTATAATTGCTTTTTATAAAATCCGTCGGGGGACCCATAATAACAGTTTTCCCATCGGAAAAAACTGTGATCTTGCCCACCTTGGCAATGTCCTGCCCATTTGAGGGTTTTTCTCCTTTGAGCAGATTATTGGCCAATACTACCGTCAGATAGCCCAATTTACCAGGATCCCACAGGGTGGAAACCCGCAGTGAACCGTCTTCAAGATAGGGACCGGAATCGGTCGGTAAAGCCGTACCCACCACAGCGATCTTGTTTTTCAGCCCTTTTTCCTGTACCGCCTGGGCCGCCCCGATGGGAGTAGGGGTACTGACACCTACGATGCCTTTCAGGTTGGGATAGGCGGTGATGAGGTCCAGAGTCTTCTGATAAGCAACCTGCTGCTTTTCATCGGTGGGGACTTTGTCGGTAACCAGTTTCAGCCCGGGATATTTGGTTTTCGCATATGCCAGGCCGTGATCGATCCAGGTGTTGAGGTTGGCCGCGGAAAGGCCGCCGGTGAGGATAGCGTATTCCCCAGAAGGCCCCATGCCTTGGACCAACAGGTCCCAGATATGCTCGCCGTACTGCTTGTCGTCGATCTGGTGTACTGAAAGATCCACCACCGACTGATCCGCCGAGGTATCCCAGTCCAAGACTTTGATACCCGCCGACTTTGCCCGCCTGAGTACCGGGGTCAGGGCCGCCGCGTCATTGGGGGCCACACAGATTGCGTCCACGCCCTTGCTGATCAGGTCTTCCAGCATCCGTACCTGTTCTGCGGCATCGGCGGTGGTGGGGCCGGTATAAATTACGTTGATCCCCAAATCTTTTCCCGCCTGAACCGCGCCCGCTTCGGATGCGTTAAAATAGGGAATACCCACCAGCTTGGGCATTACCACAATAGTCGGCGTGCCCGGTTTTTTTGCCTCAGCTCCGCCTCCTGCCCATAGGGCCCCGGCGCAGACCATGATTACCAGGGCCAACACAAGCATTTTTTTCATAAAAAACCTCCACAAAAAAATTATCCAAAAATACTTTTGGATTTGAACTATTTTGAAACCCGGTTCATAACAAAGTTGACAGCCAGAACCAGCAGCAGAATTCCGCCCATGACGATATTGGTCAGATACCGGGAAAATCCAAAAATATTCAAACCGCTGGAAATAACCTGGATAATCATCACCGCGATAATAGTCCCGATGATCTTGCCTTCGCCGCCGTTGATGTTGGTTCCCCCCAGTACCGAGGCCGCCACCGACTGGAGCAGGTAGGAAGAACCGTAGGACTCCTTGGCGGAATTGTACCGCGAAGCCATAAGTACCCCGGCAA
Source organism: Treponema sp. (assembly GCA_031280125.1). Taxonomy (GTDB): domain Bacteria; phylum Spirochaetota; class Spirochaetia; order Treponematales; family Breznakiellaceae; genus JAITHE01. The sequence goes on along the minus strand of JAITHE010000043.1, from coordinate 3,863 downwards.
TGGCGGCGAGAAAACCGGCGATAACATACACCCGGAAAAGCACCCATTTAACGTTGATCCCCGAATACCGGGAAACCTTGGGGTTGCTGCCGGTCATATACACGGCACTGCCAAAGGAACTGCGCTCCAGCGCCAAATGAACGCCGATGATCACCAGCACAAACAGCACCATAGGGATAGGGATGCCCAGTAACATTCCGTGTCCAATCTCCAGGAATTCTCCGGGAAAACCCGAAATGGCCCCGCCTTTGGTGATGTTGAGGCTTATCCCTTCAAACAGGGTGGAGGTTCCCAGGGTGGCGATCATGGGGGTAACTCCCAGATACACCACGATAAAGCCGTTGACAGCCCCGCAGATCAGCGCCATAACGATCATCAATCCAATTCCGGCGCAGAGGGATAAAACCACAGAACCGCCGCTTCGGGTAATTGCCGCCATAGCCAGGCCGCCTACAATCATGGACAGGGTTGCCATGTAGGTAAGGGAAAGATTAATCCCCCCGGAAACAATGACCAGCATCATGGACAGGGCGAGGATGCCGAACTCCGGCAACTGGTAGGCCATGGACTGGAGATTCCCCCGGCTTAAAAAACGGCCCGGGGACAGAATGGACATAAGGATAAACGCCGCCACAAAGATAATAAAAAGTATGCCCTCGCTGCTTTTCAGGTTCCGCGAAATTGATCGTTTCATAGCTGCTCCACATCAACCCGGATTTGCTTCCGTTCGGCCCGCTGTTTTTGGGCCATATCAATAGCGATGGATCCAATGATGATAAGACCCACCACGATCTTTTGCCAAAAGGTCGGAATCTTCATTAAAATAAGCCCGTTGTTGATGACACAAAAAATAGCCACCCCCAGAAGTGTTCCCAAAACGCTGCCGGTTCCCCCCAGAGTACTGGCGCCGCCCAATACCACTGCGGCGATTACCTGCATTTCAAAACCCAGAAATGCGTTGGGATCAACCTGGCGCATAATTGAAGTATGGGACACCGCCGCAAGGCCGATAAGAAACCCCTCGTAACTATAGACAAAGGTGAGGATGCGGTTTGCCTTGAATCCCATCCGTTCCGCCGATTCCAGATTGCCGCCGATGGCGTAAATGCCCCTGCCGATTACGGTTCGTTTCAGGATAAACCAGGTAAGCCCCAGGGCCGGCAGCAGGAACAGGCCCTGAATGGGAAAACCGATCACCCGCCCGCTTTTCAGGGTAAAATTGAACAGGGTGATTCTGCCGAAGCTGATAAAGTCATCGGGGATGCCGGTGATCCAGTTCCCGTTGGTCTTGTAAAGCACAATTCCCATAATAATGCTCATGGTTCCCAGGGTGGTAACAATCGGAGGAATTTTCAGCCGGGAAATAAAACAGCCGTTGATAAAACCCAGAGCGGTTCCGGAAAGACAGGCGATAAGGAGAGCTACCAAAAGATTGGAACTGATGTGGATCAGGGAGTAGCCGGTGATCACCGTTACCGCGGTAATAATCGAAGCTACCGATACGTCAATCCCTCCGGTAAGAATAACCATCAGCATCCCCAACGTCATAATCGCCAGGGTTAAATTCCCTTTCAAAAGATCAAGAAAATTTTCCAGCGTTGCAAAAGCGGGATTCGCTACCGTGATGACAATCGAAATTCCCGCCAGCACCAGCAGAATGGGCAGTTCCCGGAATTTTGGAATCGCTATTTTCATAAACCGTCCTTATATTGCCTTGCTTAAAATATCTTCCTGATTGAGGCCCTCGCAGAATTTTTCCGCGGTTATCCTGCCCCGGCGCATAATAATCACCCGGTCGGTAATGGCCAAAATCTCCGGCAGTTCCGATGAAATCACCACCACCGCCATGCCCCCTTCCGCAAGGTCCCGTAAAATCTGATGTATCTCCGACTTGGCCCCAATATCGATTCCGTTGGTCGGCTCGTCCACGATGAGGATTTTGGGATTCGTTGCCAGCCACTTGGAAAGCACCACCCGCTGCTGGTTGCCGCCGGAAAGTTTTGACGCCGGCAGTTCCGGCATGACGGGTTTGATGTTGAGCTTCTCCATCCATTCGGCGGTCATGGCGGATTTTTTCCCCTGATCCAAAAGCCCGGCTCTGTTGGAAATGGCGCGGAGTATGGTAATAACCAGATTGTCTTTGATGGATTTGCAGAGGACCAGCCCTTCCTGCAAACGGTTTTCCGGCACATAGGCGATTCCCCGTTCCACCGCGTCACTGGGTTTTTGAATCTTGAAAGGTTTCCCTTCCAGCAAAATTTCCCCTGAATCAAAAGCGTTGAGGCCAAAAATCGCCTGGGCGACTTCGGTTCGCCCCGCTCCCACCAGGCCCGTAACGCCCAGAATCTCACCCCGGTTCAGAGTGAAACTAACGTCCCTGAACTGGCCCGCCTTGCTGAGGTTTTTTACCTCCATGATAGGATCATCCCGTTTGTTTTTGCCGAAAATTTTATATTCGATTTTCCGTCCCACCATCAGGGAAATAAGCCGGTCGTCATCCAGTTCTTCCTCGGCAAAAGTCCCCATGCACTTGCCGTCGCGGAACACGGTGAAGCGGTCGGAAATGGCAAAGAGTTCGTCTATTTTATGGCTGATGAACAAGAGGGAGATGCCGTCGTTTTTCAGGGAACGCATGATCTCAAAAAGCTTGAGTACCTCTCCCTTGGAAAGCGCCGAAGTGGGCTCGTCCAAAACCAGGAGCCGGGCTTTGTTGGCCAGCGCACGGGCAATGGCCACCAACTGCTGCTTTGCCACCGAAAGGGAACCCACCGGAGTATTGAGATCCAGGGGAAGCTGGAGTTTTTCCAGGGTAGTTTTGGCAATAGCTTCCATGGCCTTCCAGTCCACCAGGCGCTTGCCCGCTTTGACATAAGGTCCCAAGGCGATATTTTCCAGCACCGAAAGGTTCGAAAACAGTGAAAAATCCTGATAAATAACCACGAGGCCCCGGTGCAGGGACTCCAGGGCGCTGTATTCCCGCAACGGCTCCCCGTCAAAAATAATCTCTCCCCCCGCTTCGGGCCGGTACAGCCCCGAAAGGATTTTGATCATCGTGGATTTGCCCGCGCCGTTTTCGCCGATCAGTGCGTGAATTTCCCCCTCGTTGATGGTGAAAGAAACGTCCTGCAAGGCCACTACGCCGGGGAACCGTTTGGTGATATTTCGTATTTCAACCAGAGCCTGGCCCATACGCCCTCCGTGAATTCCCAGTATGGGGGAGATTTGCCCGGTTTGACCATTTACATTTTTATTTTATCTTGTATCTTTTATGGCAAAGCATATACTTTTTTATGCGGCAACCATGACCAAAATTGTGGCGGCGGGATGTTTCTTTGTATGCGAAGGGTACATGCCCCGCTCTTCAGGAACGTTAAAAAGGGTAGGTACCCTGAGACAGTGCGCTTGTCTTTCCCCCTCAGGCTGTGCCATACTTTCTCCATGAATATTGCGGTACTGGGCGGGGCGGGTTATATTGGAAGCCATGTCGCGCGGGAATTGCTTGACCGGGGTCACAAGGTAACGGTATACGACAATCTTTCAAGCGGGCTTCGGGAGAATTTGTTTCCTGACGCGGCTTTTGTCCATGGCGACGTGCTATGCCGTGAGCAGCTTGCCGCGGCGCTTGCGGGTATGGAAGCAGCAGTTTACCTGGCCGCGTTCAAGAGTGTGGGCGAGTCCATGCTCAAGCCGGAAAAATATTCGGTCAATAATTTGTCGGGAACCTTAAATTTTCTGAACGCGGCTTGCGCGGCGGGACTCAAGTATATCATTTTTTCCTCCAGCGCGGCGGTATACGGTGAACCTGAATATCTCCCCATTGATGAAAAGCACCCTACACATCCTGAAAACTATTATGGGTTTAC
>JAITHE010000105.1 GCA_031280125.1 Treponema sp. | reverse complement strand
CTGCGAAACGGGCGGGCGCGTGATTATCTCTCATCTTGTGTATATGTATGTGGGCGATGGGCTGCGGCGGGTTCTGGATGCGATAGAAGACTGCCGGGCGCGGGGCGGCGGCGTATGGGCAGACAGCGGCGTATATACGGCCTTTGCCACCTTTGCCGGCACCCCTGTGTTTGACGAAGACATCTTCCGCGCCAAGGGGTACTGCGCCGAAAAGGTCCGGGCGGCCACGGGAAAATACGCCGGACAGTACCTGGACCAGCACAAATTCCGTGAAGTGCGTACGCTCTTTCCCAAGGACAGCCTTATCTACGATCCCGGCAGCCCCGGCGATATAGAGACGGCCTACTCCCTTCCCGGCGTTATGGTTTCCACCGACTGCATCGGCGGCGCCCCAAAAGGACAGGGACATCCCCAGGGGGCCGCCACCTATCCCCTGTTTTTCAGGCGCATGGTCAGGGAAACGGGCAAACTTTCCCTGCTTGACGCGGTACGCCGCTGTACGCTCTTTCCCGCCCGGGCGCTGGGCTATGAGGGCAAGGGACGCCTTGCCGTTGGAGCGGACGCGGACATCGTTGTTCTGGATTGGGAACGCCTGCGGGAACGGGCCGCTTTCCCCGGCGAGGGCGATCCCTGCGCCGCCCCGGAGGGCGTTATCCACGTCCTGGTACAGGGCCGGCCCGCCATCGCGTACGGAACACGCATTGAGGGCGTGTTTGCCGGAACCTGTTTGTAGCAGGCGGCGCCCGCGAATCAGGAGACATCCAAGAAACACCGCCTAACCGCGCCTGTTCCCCGGGCCGGTTATTCCCCGCCGGAAGCGGCGCTGCCGGGGAAAGCGTTTTTTTCGTTTTTTGTTGTTTTTTTCCCGGACTGCGATATATGTATGTTACCAGGGGGCAGGAACATGAAAAATAAGTTTCCTGTGGTACATACGTTTTTACATCCTGAATCGTATCTGGAAATCCATCCCGCTTGACAGATCCCGGCAGCGGCGGGATACGTTTTTTTGGAAATTCCGGCGGATCTTCTTTAGCAGGGAAGCGGCGCAGTCTAAGGCGGAATAACCCCCAGGCGGGTTGAACAAAACAGATGTGGAGGCTGAACAAAACATGGAAAGAAAAAAAATACTATTGGCGGATGATAACATCACCACACTGAATATGGGCAGTTACATGCTGGCATTCCAGTACGATACATTCACCGTTCCCTCCGGGGAAAAGCTCTTCAAACTGCTGGAACGGGTAAAGCCCGATTTGATCCTGCTGGACATTGACATGCCGGGAATGCACGGTTATGAAATAATTGCCAAACTCAAGTCCGGCAGAACCTCCAGGGACATTCCGGTTATCTTGCTTGCTTCCAAAAGCGGCATAGACAGCGAACTGGAGGGCCTTAAACTTGGGGCTGTGGATTATATCGTCAAGCCCTTTTCGCCGCCCCTTCTCCTCAAGCGAATCGAACTTCACCTGCTGGTGGAATCCCAAAAGCGGGCACTGCGGGAATACAACAGGGATCTCCGGTCCATGGTAGAAAACAGGGCCCGGACCGTAATTGATCTGCAAAACTCGGTACTCAAGACCGTGGTGGATATGGTGGAACACCGGAATGGGATTACGGGGAGCCATGTGGAACGGACCAGGCGTTACCTTGAAATTCTGCTGGACGCCATGGTGGAAAACAACCTGTACCGGGACGAGATACACTCATGGAACCGGGAATTTCTGCTCCAGTCTTCCCAACTCCACGATCTGGGCAAAATCTCCATCCGGGACAGCATCCTCCTCAAGCCGGGAAAACTTACCGAAGAGGAATTCAGTGAAATGAAAAACCATACCACCTTGGGCGTAAAGATTATAGAAAAGATCGAAAGGCACGTTCCGGAAAGCGGCTTCCTCGCCTACGCCAAGGTTTTTGCGGAAACCCACCATGAAAAATGGGATGGTTCGGGGTATCCCCGGGGACTTTCCAGCTATGACATTCCCCTGCAGGGCCGGCTTATGGCCATAGCGGATGTGTACGATTCCCTTATTTCGGCCCGGCCCTACAAGGCTCCCATAAGCCACGAAGAAGCGGCGGAGGTAATTATCCGGGGCGGCGGCAGCCACTTCGACCCGGTACTTACGGATATCTTCCGGAATCTGACCGGAGAATTTGAACTGGCCGCGGAAAACCGCGAAGTGCTGCGGCTTACCGCCTAAAACGGCAAAAAGCGGCGGCGGATCAATCCGCCGGCGTTTTTGTTCCCCCCATTGCGGCGGCAGACCAGTCTGCCGCCGCTTTTTTCTTTGGGGCGGCACTGAGCGGCAGAGCTCCGGGGCATTAAACCAGACTCTTGAATAAATTGACCCCCATCAGCGTTTCCCCAGGGACTGGTGAAAACCTACGGCTTGTATTAATATGGTTCCATGGCCGCCCAGAAAACATTTACCGTTCTGGATTTAATTGACATTGACCTCAAGGAGCATAATTCCCTCAACCTCCGCTGCATCGGAGGCAGAAAAGGGCTGGGCAGGGAAATAACCGTTCCCAACCTTAACCGGCCCGGACTGGCAATCATGGGTTTTTACGATTCCTTTGCCCATCAGCGGATCCAGATTTTTGGCAGGGGAGAAACGGCGGCGGTCAAAAAACTGGCCGGGGAAAACAGCCTGGATACCCTGGAAAGGCTTTTTAGTTATGAAATTCCCTGCTGTATCTTTACCCACAGACTCAGTCCGGAAACGGATTTTTTCAGCGAAGCAGAGAAAACCGGGTGCCCCCTGTTGCAGACGGATCTGGAAACGTCGGAATTTGTTACCCGCCTTACCCGGATCCTGGCCAATATCTTTGCGGATCAGAAAAGCATCCACGGCGTACTGGTGGAGGTGTACGGCCTGGGTGTTTTAATTCTGGGAGATTCAGGGGTGGGAAAGAGTGAAACCGCCCTGGAACTAATCGAGCGGGGACACCGGCTGGTGGCGGATGATGTGGTCAGGATACACTGCGTAAACGGAAATGTCCTCATGGGAGAAGGGGCCAACAAGATCATTGGACACCACATGGAAATCCGCGGTCTGGGGATCATCAACGTAACCCATCTGTTCGGCGTCAGGGCCATTCGGGACCGGAAGCAGATTCAGCTGGTGGTGAGGCTGGAAGAATGGGATTCCGCCAAAAACTACGACCGCCTGGGCAGTGAGGAACAGTACATGGAATTTCTGGGGGTAAACATTCCCAAACTGGAAATTCCGGTCAAGCCCGGGCGGAATATCCCCATCATCATTGAAGTGGCGGCCATGAACGAAAGGCTGAAAAAAATGGGGTATAATTCCTCCAGAGAATTCAATCAAAATATCCTAAAATGGATAGAAAGCGATCAGGCCCGTTCGGTTTATTATGGTCCTGAAGACGTAAGTTAAGGCGGAAGAAATGCTTAAAAAAACCGTTACCGTAATAAACCGGGCGGGAGTCCACGCCAGGCCCGCAGCCATGCTGGTCCATGCAGTCAAGGACTTTGAATGTGAGATTTACTGTGAAAAGGACAATGACAGGATCAACGGAAAATCCATTATGGGTATCATTACCCTGGGGGCGGCCTACGGTTCGGAAATAACGATCATCACCGAAGGCAGGGACGAGCAGCAGGCTCTGGACGCCCTGGTGAGGCTTTTTGAAACAAAGTTTGAGGAAGAATAAGCTCCGAAAAAGGATCAGCGGCGGCGGATCTTGCGGAAAAACCGGAAATATGCTAAACTGATAAAAACACAGCAGAAGGAAGAACAAGATGAAAGAGCCCACCCGGCGGCAAGGGGAAGTGCTGGACTTCATCACCGGATACATCCGGTCCCATTCCTATCCGCCCACCATACGGGAAGTGGCGGAACACTTTTCTATTTCGGTCAAGGGCGCTTACGATCACGTATCGGCGCTGAAGCGGAAGGAGCGGATCCGGTTCGAGGGCAAACGGTCCAGGACCATGAAGGTGCTGCGGACCAATTCGGGCCGGAGCTGCGAATGGGTTGAGGAAATTCCTATCCTGGGGGTGGTTGCCGCCGGACGGCCCATTCTGGCGGAAGAAAACTGGGACGGCTCTATTCCGGTCCATACGTCGTTCTTAAAGAAAAACCGCGAGTATTTTGCCCTAAAGGTTAAGGGCGATTCCATGAAGGATGCGGGCATCCTGGACAGGGACACGGCGCTGATTCAAAAACAGAACACCGCAAAAAACGGAGACATTGTGGTGGCGGTGGTGGATGAAGCGGTTACCTTGAAACGCTTTTTCAAGGAGACAAACCGCATCCGGCTTCAGCCGGAAAACGCTGCTTACAACCCCATCTACAGTCAGGATGTGCGGGTGCTGGGCAAGCTGGCCTATGTAATCCGTTCCTGTTAGGTCCGGAGCATGACCGGCCGCCAGGATCCCCGGAGGGGATGCTTTCTTTTTTTGGGTCCCGAACTGGGAGAAAAACTCGACGCCCTCAGGAAGCTGCGCGCACAGCTTCCTCCGGAAACGGAAGAAACGGTGCTTTACGCCGGGGAAACTCCCCCCACGGAAATAGGAGCGCTGCTCCGGAACGGCAGCCTTTTTTCCGAGACCCGGTTTTTTATCGTAAAAAACGCGGAACTTTTTAAAAAAAAGGATGAGGCGGAACTCCTGGTTTCCCTTATCAAAAAGCCGCCGGAAAATACGGTCCTGGCGCTGGTTTCTGAAGAGACAAAACTGGACAGGCGCATAGAAGACGCGGTGCCCAAAGAAAACAAAAAAATTTTTTGGGAGCTCTTTGAAAAGGACAAGGCCCTGTGGCTGACATCCTGTTTTAAGCGGGGAGGCTGCCGCATAGATGAAAGCGGCGTCCGTACCATGCTGGAGATGGTGGAAAACAATACCGATGCCCTGGGACGGGAATGTTCCCGGCTTATCCTGTTCTTGGGAAAAGAAAAAATCATCACCGGGGACGATGTAGAACGCTGCCTTTCCCATACCCGGGAAGAATCTGCCTTTACCCTCTTTGCCGCCCTTGCCCGGGGCAGGATACTGTCAAGCCTGGAAATCCTGCACTCCCTTACCGGGGCGCGGCAAAGTCCCCAGGCCATTACGGCAGCCCTGGCCTGGTGTTTCCGCAAACTGGGGGATTACCTTGCCCTGGACGCAGGAGACAGGGCAAACGGCGTTGAACTTAAAAAGATAGGCCTGGGTTCTTCAAAGACCCGGTCCGATTATGCCGAGGCGGCCCGGCGCTGGCCCCGGGCAGGTCCGGCCCTGGCCTTGTTGGGAGAATATGAATACCTTCTCCGGTCCTCAGGTACGGCATGGGAAGAAATTCTTATGGACCGCCTGATACTCCGCCTGGCCCGGGGCATGGATCCGTAGGAGTTCATGCCCTGCGGCTTACCGCGGGGCATCTTCATTCAGCCTGAGGCCGTTTTCTAACCGGTGAGACCATATCCTCTTGGAATATATCTTGAGAAATTTTCAACATGGTGCCGTCTTTAAAGAGTTCATCCAGGGCTTTATCCAACACTCCGGTTAAAGCGTCGTTTCCCTTTTTTAGGCAGATGCCGATGGCTTCACCGGCAGGCCCCTGCCAGGCGATTTTGAAGGGGCTGTTTTCCTTCCCCGTATAACCGCGGGCCGCCAGGCTGTCCACCATAACCAGATCGACCCTCCCCAGAGCGAGGTCATCAAAGCAGTTTATTATTTTATCATAAGAAAAGAAAACAAAACCCAGCCCCTGCGCTGCCAGTCTTTTGGCGAAATAGTGGGCGGTGGTATCCCCCTGGCAGGCCGCGGTATACCCGGCAATATCTTCAGGCTTTTCTATCCGGACAGGAGTATCTCCAAGCGATACAATTGACATGGACCCGGCAATATAGGGGCGGGTAAAATTATATGCCCTTTGTCTTTCCGGCAGTATGGTAATGTTCACGGCCATATCGTACCTGCCGGTCTCCAGTCCCGCAAAGATCCCTTCCCATGCAGTGTCTATAAACTTTACCTGCAAGCCGGTTTTTTCGGCCAGGGCCTTTGCCAATTGAATGTCAAAACCCATAAGGGTTTTGCCGTCCGTATCGTAATATTCCATAGGGGGATAACCCGCTTCAACCCCCACGGAAAGAACGCCCTGTTCAATGGTAAGGCCATGCCGCTGCTGGCGGTTTGTACAGCCCATACACAGTACGCCTATGATGAAAAAAGAAATGCCCGCGGGCAGGAAGCATTGTACCCCAAGCAGTATTTTGTATCCGTACTTTTTCAACATACCGTTCCGTATTTATGCCTGAAGGAAAATCCGCCGCAGCCAAGATAATACCCGTTTAGGCCTTTTGGGATCAAGCGTTTCGGGCGGTTTACAGGAACCCCCGGCAGCCCGGTTGACAGAAAAACCAAATTCCACTAGGATTTTTGTGAAATATTTCACAGGTAAAGCGGCTGCAACCCCGGAGGGTGGTTCCGGGAAGTTTTTGGGCAGAACCGCCCCGTGGAGGCACCATGGTTCACATTCCCGAATCCGCCCGGGGGCGGCTTCTTCATATCCTGCGTATCCTGGAAACTGTCCCGGAGGAACGGAAGCTTACTTCCACGGAGCTGGAAACCCTTGCCGGCTGGCCAAGTCATACCATACGGAAGGATATTTCCTGCCTCTATGAATTTCTGGAAACCGTAAAACATTCCTCAGAACCCCGTATCCCAATGGATAATGAAAAGTATAATTCCAGCTCCGGCGCGGGCTATACGGCGGAGCGGCTTGTCCCCTTGATCCGGAAAGCCCTGGGCCTGGATCGGCGGCGAAAATTCTGTGTCGTGGGTCTGGGCCGGCTCGGTTCAGCATATCTCAACCTGGATCCCGCTTCCCTGGGGGAATTTGAACTTGCCGCAGGCTTTGACAGCAACGTCAACCGGGTGGAGATTATCAAGTCCTCCGCGCCCCTTTACCCGGCCTATAAAATGGAGGATGTCATTGGCCGGCTGAGTATCGAGATTGCCCTTCTCTGCATCCCTGCCGAAGCGGCCCAGGGTGCGGCGGAACGCCTTGCCGCCGCGGGAATTCGGGGAATCGTTAACTTTGCCCCGGTGATCCTTACCCTGTCCGGAGGGCGGCCCGGCGGCGGGACGGATAATTCACCGGGTAGGCCGGGAAACAGGCCCGTGGCGGTGCGGAACGTCCACGTGGCGGATGAACTGCGGGCCCTGGCGGCGGGTATGGGTTAAGGGGGAGCCGTTCAAAAACGGAAGTTTCCCCACCCCGCGGGGGAACGGGGAAAGTACCGCTGTTTCTTCCCGCGCCCTGGCGGCACGGGATACTTTTTTGTCATAGGGAGTTACGTTATGAAGCGTGTGTACAACTTTTCACCGGGGCCCTCCATGCTGCCCCTGCCGGTACTGGAACAGGCCGCCGCCGAAATGTGCGACGCCCGCGGAACGGGCCAGTCGGTGATGGAGATGAGCCACCGGTCAAAGGATTTTAAGCCCATCATCGAAAAGACCGGGTCCCTGCTCCGGGAACTTTTGGATATCCCCTCCAATTACCGGGTACTCTTTTTACAGGGCGGGGCCTCTCTCCAGTTTGCCATGGTTCCCCTTAACCTGGCGGGGCCGGGGGAGGGAAACCGCCGGAAGCGGATCACCCTGGTGGATACGGGAATCTGGGCAAAAAAGGCCGCCGATGAGGCCGCCAAGTACTGCGAGGTACATGTTGCGGCTTCGTCCAGGGATAAGGGCTATACCTGTATTCCGGCGGCCCCTGCCCCCGGCGCGGAGGATGCGTACTACCACATCACCTGGAACAACACCATTGTGGGTACCAAGTGGCCCTCCATTCCCGCCACCGGAACTATTCCCCTGGTAACGGACATGTCCAGTTCGATTCTCTCAGAGCCGGTGGAGGTATCCCGTTTCGGCCTGATCTATGCGGGGGCCCAGAAAAATTTGGGCCCCGCAGGAACCACGGTGGTGATTATCCGGGAAGACCTTACCGGCCACGCCCCCCCCTGGGTTCCGGCGATGCTCCGCTACGACATCCATGACCAGGAAGGATCAATGTACAACACTCCCCCCTGTTATGGGATCTACATTACCGGCCTTGTACTCCAGTGGCTCAAGGACAACGGAGGAGTGGAAGCCGCCGCCGGGCGTAACCGGAAAAAGGCGGCGATCCTCTACGACTATCTGGAAACCAGTAAAACCTTTTATTCTCCGGTGGACAAAAACTGCCGGAGTCTGATGAACATCCCCTTTATACCCCGGGAAAAAGACGCCGAACGCCGGGGGGAAATCGAAAAGCGGTTTGTGGCGGAAGCGGCGGCGGCGGGGCTTATAAATCTGGCGGGGCACCGCCTTGTGGGGGGTATGCGGGCCAGTATTTACAACGCCATGCCCCTGGCGGGGGTGGAGGCGCTGACCGGATTTATGGAACATTTTGAAAAAAACATTCCCTAGGCCCGGCGCCGCGGATATTCCGCCGGTGAGGATTTTTGGGGCTGCCATATTTGAACAAGTCCAATGATAAGGAGCAGGCCATGTTTCGTATACAGACGATGAACAAAATTTCCCCCCAAGGGCTGGACCTTTTTCCCCGGGACCGCTACGAAGTGGCCAGTGAAATCCCCAACCCCCACGCGATTTTGGTCCGCAGCGCTGACCTCCACCCGCTGAATCTGCCTTTTTCGGTGCTGGCCATAGCCAGGGCCGGGGCAGGAATCAACAATATCCCCGTGGCCGGCTGCAGCGATCGGGGGATCGTGGTCTTTAACACCCCCGGAGGAAACGCCAATGCGGTCAAGGAATTGGCCATTGCGGCGCTGCTTATCGCCTCCCGGAACATCCTTAAAGGATGGGCCTGGGGAAGCTCCGTGGCGGAAAAGGCCGACGAGGTACCGGAACTGGTGGAAAAGGAAAAGAGCCGTTTTGAAGGCCCGGAACTGCGGGGCAAGATCCTGGGGGTGGTGGGCCTGGGGGCCATTGGGGTTATGGTTGCCAACGACGCCCTGGCCCTGGGAATGCGGGTAACCGGCTACGATCCCTATATTTCCGTAGAGGCCGCTTGGAACCTTTCCCATTCGGTGGAACGGTCGGATACCCTGGAAGGGCTTCTAGCCAGGGCCGACTATGTGAGCCTTCACCTCCCCCTCTCCGACGCTACCCGGGGCCTTTTGGACGCGGAAAAATTCCGGATCATGAAAAAGGGGGCCCGGATTGTAAACCTGGCCCGGGGAGGACTGGTAAACGAGGCGGACATTATCGGGGCCCTCCGTGCCGGAAGGCTGTCCGCCTATGTAACGGACTTTCCCACTGCGGAACTCCTGGCCTGTCCGGGGGCGTTCTGCATACCCCACCTGGGGGCCTCCACCCCGGAGGCGGAGGACAACTGTGCCGTCATGGCGGTCCGGCAGCTCATGGATTACCTGGAAACGGGGGTAATTAAAAATTCGGTGAATTTCCCCCGGTGCCGCCTGGAATTCCGTTCCCCCCACCGGCTCCTCGTAGCCAACCGGAATATTCCCAACATGGTGGGACAGATCACTACGATCCTGGCGGAAGCATCGGTGAATATTACCGACCTCATCAACCATCACCAGAACGAGTACGCCTACAACATCATCGACACCGAGCAGGCCATACCCCAGACCCAACTGGAAAAGATTATCGCCGTGGACGGGGTACTCCGGGTCCGGGCGGTGGAGAGGGGTTAGGGGGCCCCCAGGTTCGTCGTTTCCCCGGCCTCCTGCGGTCCGTTGGGACGGTCCGTTAGATTGGGCATTAGGCCGGGCCTAATGCCGGGCCGCCGGGGCAGAAACCGCTGCCAAAGAAAAAAACGGTTGATAACCTGACGTGAATAGCGTATTATATTGGTATGAAACGGATCATCACCTTATTGGCAATTTTTGCGGTTATACCGGGGGCCTTGAGCGCCCAGGATCAGGAACAGGCCCAGATTCAACAGAATTTTTTTATGCTGCAGTTTGACGCCCAAAGTACCGTGCAGGGTAAACTGGGAGTAATAAGAAACGCCTCCGCCGAGGGGGAAGCGGACGCAGAATTCTATGCCCATGCCCTGGATACCCTGATCAGGGAATATCCCAATGTCCGGGGAGCCACTGAAACCCAGGCTGCCGACGACATGGCCCAGATTCTGGCGGCCCGGCTGGGGGAAGCCCAGTATACCGATGCGGGGCTCAACCTGTGGCGGGTAGTGGAGACCTTTACCAGCCCTCTGGTCCGGGCGGAAGCACTTGCATCTTTGGGAAAGATCCAGGCGGCGGCTTTTTTGCCCCAGGTTGTACAGCTTCTTTCCGACTTTAATGTGGATCCCGGAAGTGATCCCAGGGCCAGGGAACAGGCCGCCTTTGGAGCGGTCGTTGCCCTGGAGGAATACAAGGATAGCAGCGGGTATCTTCCGGTTTTTTTCGTTACCACCGGCTGGTATTCGGACCGGGTCAGGGCCCGGGCACGGGAAGCCCTGCCAAAGATCATGGATAACCCCACGGATCCCCTGGTTTCGGTGATCAAAAGCAGTTCCTACAATTATGCGGTCAAGTATTCGGCCCTTCAGGTTCTGGAGGGATCGGAGATCACCGCCCAGCAGAAGGCCCAGGGGGCGGTGGCGGCCCTTTCCGAAGCCTGGCGGACATCCACCAGTGCCGTCGGCCAGCGTACCATCCTGGCGAATATCCGTAAACTGGCCCTAAGCATGATCCGCCGCTACGGTACGGAAGACGCCAATGTGTATCCCCTGCTGGACCGCTGCTACAAGGAAGGGCTGGATGCGGAAGAACAAATTGCCGCCATCGCCGCCCTGGCCGCCCTGGCGACGGACGATTCCGCCCGGAGACTTTCCGGCTTTATCTACGATATGAATATCCGGCTTACCCGGGAGTCCCTCACCGCCGAGGATGAACGGCTTATCCGGGTGCTTATTCCCGCCCTGGGAAACACGGGACGCCCCTTGGCACGGGACGCCCTCCGTTCGGTATTGCAGGTAGACTGGACAGGAGCGGTTCAGCGGCTTGCCCAGGATGCGCTGAAAAAAATACAGTAAAGATGTCCGGCAGGCTCCTGCGGACTTGTTGAGCAGAACCGTTGGCGGCGGAACAAGTCCGGAAGGGGCCCTTCTTCGTGCAACGGCGCCGGGGGTTTTCCTATCGGCAAAACGGGCATCGTTTGCTGCGGGTGAAACCGGCGGTTTACTTAAGCGGGGTCCACGCCATGGTTTCAACCACCGCGGAGGTACAGTTATCCTTATGGATGCCCACAACCAGCATCGGCGCCCACGCTAAAATGGGGGGGGGGACCAAAGCCATCCACAAATGATGATACCACGGCAGGTTTCTTACATTGGCCGGACCAAAAAACGTATAACCCTTATCAAGCCTTGCCAGAATATTTTCTGTGGTCCGAAAAAGGTCCAAAGCTGATTCACCGCGGGGCCCCCGGTGTTCCGCTACTTCCCAAGGGTTTCCCGAAGAGGGATCCAGAAACAGCGCATAGGAATCCACATCGGTTTTTGCGTCCAGCATCCAGCACCCATCCAGCTCGGAACCCCTGGGGGTAGCGGTAAAAACAAGGGTATGTTCCACCTCTTTTCCCTTAAAAAAGACGTAAAAACTATGGACAACAAAAAGGTTCTTTTTGGTTGCGGGGGAATAGGCCCTCCGTTCATAGGCCCTCACTTCACGGCCGCCGGGGGACGATAAAACCTCATGCAGGTATGCTTTTACCCTGGCGGGATTGCCGGGATCGCCCCGGGCCAGGTTCTCTTCCAATTCATTTAAGTCCCTATTGGCCTGCATGGACGCGCATCCCATAAGCGATGCCAAGAGCGCCGCCATGAAAAGAAAAGCGGGGAGCTTCATTTGCGGGGGGAGGGGGCGGGAACCATATCCTGCCTGACATTCACGGCAGCAAACCCACAACAACTCTCCCCGCTGTTTATGCGGCGCATATAAAACACTCCGCCAGCATATTTTTATTACGCCGTTTTGTCAACTCTCCGCATTGCCTCATGAAAAATGTTACCGAAAAAGGTAAATGCCTCATATTGAAAATGTTACCCACATTATAGTAAGGACGCCTCCTGGAGGGTGTCCGAATGGGGTTAACAATGCGTGA
>JAITHE010000086.1 GCA_031280125.1 Treponema sp. | reverse complement strand
GGAACGGTTTTTATCTATGACGATGACGAAAGGGAAGAAGCAGTCGATAACGGCGATAGCGCGGCGGTTAACGGAACTGTTATATTCGCTGTTGAGACACAAAACGGTCTATGAAGAGCGGCCCTGGCGGGGAGGGACCCCTGGCAGGCGCATGGCAGAGGAGGCGTTAAGCGCGTAAACCCGGGCCGGGAGCACGTCAAGAGAAAATTACAACTTTTCTCTTGACAATATCATAGGAGGCACAGGGGTGGTTGCATGAACCTGCCCGGGAATCCATCAAAGCGAATTCCTCTGCTGCCCGACCGGAAACGGCCCCTGGTCTTTGCCCACCGGGGCTGTTCTTCCCTGGCCCCGGAGAACACCATGGCCGCCTTTATAAAAGCCCAGGAAACAGGAGCGCCCGGCATAGAGCTGGACATTCACCCCACGGCAGACGGAAAACTGGTGGTAGTCCACGATGACACTTTTATCCGTACCGCCCCGCCGGACCACAACGGCGGCGGCAAAAAACCCGAAGAACTGATCTATGATGAAATACGCCGCCTCGATGCGGGGTCTTTTTTTGGTTCCCGGTGGTCCGGTGAACGGCCGCCTCTTTTGGAGGAAGTGCTGGAAACCTTTTGTCCCGTCATGTATGTGGATATTGAGCTTAAATCCCGGAAAACCAAGGACGATCCCCTGCCGGGGCTTTTGGCGGCAAAACTACGCGCCCTGGGTAAATTGATCAGTGCGGCGGTAACGGTTTCTTCGTTCAACCCCTTCTGCCTTAGAGCCTTTAAAAGGGCATGGCAGCAGGTTAAGGCCGAAGGGACAGCGGATATTCCTACCGCTGTTATCTGGTGTGCCGATGGGGAAGTTCCCTGGATACTTCGCCGGGGTTTTGGCCGGATTATGTCCGGCTGTGATTACCTTAAACCCATCCATACCCAGGCTGCGGTTAATCTGGGCGGCGCCTTGTCCCGTTTCCGCTGGCAGATAATCGAAAAACGCCCCATCGTTCCCTGGACGGTGGACGACAGGACCCTGGCGAAAAGACTGCTGGCTCCCCTCCCGGCGGGCATCCCCGGATGTGAGGGGATCATCACCAACCGGCCCCAGGATATGTGCGGTTTACGGGAATCATAACTCCGCTCCAATATCCAGGGCCCGTTCATTTATTTGTATATGCCGTTCTGGGAGCCGTTCCCTTAGTACCGGTAAAAATTCTTCCAGGGTAAAGGGCAGCAGCTTTTCCGCCGCAAAACCCAGCAGGGCAATATTTACAACCCTGGCGCTGCCACAGCGCCTGATCAGATCTTCGCTGTCAATAATGGCAAGCCGGGAAGGAGCCAGGGCTTTTTGCAGTTCCTCAATAAAACGGGCCGGATCATGGGAAGGGGATTTCTCCGGCGCTCCCGCCGGAACTATTCCCCGGTTTAGTACCAGCATGGAACCGCCGGGGGCCAGAAACGGCAGAGTCCGCAGGGCTTCGGCGCTTTCAAAGGCGATAACCAGATCCGCCCGGCCCGGTGGAATCAGCGGCGAATGAATGGGTCCTCCGCCAAAACGGATATGGCTTACCACGCTGCCGCCCCGCTGGGCCATGCCGATGGTTTCGGTTCCCCGGACATTGCAGCCCCTGGCCAGGGCCGCCGCGCCGATCAGCCGGGATATGAGCACCGTACCCTGCCCGCCGACTCCGGTAATCAGGCAGTTCATCGGCGGCATATTCATCGAATTGCCCCCGCGGTACACAGGCTGCGGCATATTCCGCAGCCTGTACAGAGTGCCGGTTCGATCACTGCTTTCCGTTTGCCGGCGTTTGTGCCGGCGCCGTTATCCGCTGCCGAAAAGTTCAGCGCCGGGCAGCCCAGCTTTTTGACGCAGATACCGCAGCCGGTGCAGGTTCCGGCGCTGACCGCGCAGGGACTTTGGCTATGTGTAATGGCAATACAGGGAGCTTCAAAGATAATCGCCCGTACCCCGCCGCCTTCGATTGCCCGGTTAACCGCCGCTTTTGCAGCGGAAAGATTAAAAGGATTAACCTGTTCGGCCTGTATCCCCAGGGCGGCGGCAATGGCGGGAATGTTGATTTTGGTTCCCTCCGGGCCGGAAATGGTTTTGCCCGTGCCCGGATGTACCTGATTGCCGGTCATGGCGGTTGTAAAGTTGTCAAGGATCACCGCAATCATTTCCGCCCGGTTGTATACCGCGTTGACCAGGCCGGGGATGCCGGTGTGAAAGAAAGTTGAGTCCCCCACAAAGCCAAAATGAAGCGTGTCCGGCTCCACGCGGAAAAGCCCCTGGGGTATGCTCAGGCCCGCGCCCATGCAGAGGCAGGTGTCCACCATGTCCAGGGGCGGAACATTGCCCAGGGTATAACAGCCAATGTCCCCTGAAAAGACCGCTTTGCGGCCCTTTTCCCGTACCGCTTCCTTTACCGCGAAAAACGAGGCCCGGTGGGGGCAGCCGGCGCAGAGTACCGGCGGACGGGGCGGCGGCGTTAGGGAAGGAGCTCTACAGGGATCTGTGGTTTGCACATCAGCGCAGGCGTGGGAGGTATTTGTGGCAATGCTGAAAAAATCTTTTAGCCCTTCAACGATGAGGGGGACCGAATATTCCCCTGCATGGGGCATATCGCCACTTAACTTGCCGGTGATTTTTGCCGGAAGATGGTACATGCCGCATAACTTGAGGAGTTCGTCTTCGATGACAGGGTCAAGCTCTTCCAGCACCAGCACTTCGTCAAGGCCCGCAAGGAATTCCAGGGCGAGTTTTTGGGGGAAGGGAAAAGCGCCTATTTTGAGGACTTTGCAGCCTGCCGCGTGCCCTTTGATCCCGCCGTCTTCAAGGGCTTCCATGGCATATTCGTAAGTTACCCCCCCCGCGGCAATGCCTTTGCACCCCGCACCGCTTCCACCGCCGTTTTCACCTAGCACTGTCAGGCGGTTGAACGCTACATAATCCCCGCCGGAAAGTTCGGCGGCCTGCAGTTTCCGCTCGGCTTCAATGGCGGCGTGGTTTTTGTACACCAGGCTGGGAAAAATCACCCAGCGGCCGGAAACGCCTGTTTCCCCCTGCCGGTTAAAGCCCGCCGCTTTTTTGCCGGGCAATGGGGGCAGCAGCTCCACCGCCGCATAAGCGTGGCAGATTCTGGTAGTAGGCCGGAGGATCACCGGGCGGCGGTATTTTTCAGAAAAATCAAAAGCCGCGGCGGTCATAAGGAAGGCTTCTTCCGGCGAAGCAGGGTCAAAAACCGCGAGTTTGGCAAAAGCGGCAAAGCGCCGGGTATCCTGTTCGGTCTGTGAAGAAATGGGGCCGGGGTCGTCGGCGCAGGCGATCACCAAACCGCCCTGGACACCCAGGTAATTAAGGCTCATCAGCGGGTCAGAAGCAACGTTAAGGCCCACCTGTTTCATGGTAACCATTGCCCGCGCCCCGGCCATGGAAGCGGCGGCTGCAATTTCCAGGGCGGTTTTTTCGTTTACCGACCATTCAACATATATACCGCCGCGGTTCCGTTTGGCGATGGTCTCAAGAATTTCCGTAGAGGGGGTTCCCGGATACCCGGTTGCTACCGAAATCCCGGCGCGGATCGCTCCCAGGGCAACAGCTTCGTTACCCATCAACAGTTCTGTTTTGGCCTGCATCGTTTCCGATTATAGCACGCCCTCCGGAAATTGTCTTGACAAGCGGCAATGGGCGCGCTACATTCAAGGCGCTGTTTTTCCATGGGGTTCACCGTGCGGTCGGAGGCTGTTTGTGAAGCGGGTCAGGGCAATAATAAAAAAAACATTCAAAAAATGCGTTCCCCTGCTGGCGTTGTACAGATCCATAAAAGAAGGGATGGGCGCATGGATCAGGCTGTATTTAAGGCGGAAAATCAACCGTCTTCACAAGACCCTTTCACCGGGAACCGGAACGCCCCAATTTATTGTAACCCTAACCAGTTATGGGGAACGGATTGTTAAAACGGCGCCCTACAGCATTTATACCCTGTTTCGGCAGTCGTTAATGCCCGACAGAATTATTTTGTGGCTTGCGGAAGGAACTGCAGTGCCGGCTGTTCTGGAGGGGCTAAAAAACAACGGCCTGGAGATCCTGTTCTATAGGGACATAAAATCATATAAAAAACTGATCCCCGCACTGCGGCTGTTTCCAAATGACGTATTGATTACGGCGGATGATGATGTTTACTATCCCCGGCGCTGGTTCAAGGAATTAAAGGAGGCTTACCTGCATGATCCTGCCGCCATCTATTGCCACAGGGCCCATGAAATAACCGTGGACGGGGACAAAAAAATACAGCCCTATGGGGAATGGAATCTCTGCATAAACCGCAGCAGAAACGGACGCCGTATATTCCCCACCGGGGAAGGGGGAATACTGTATCCGCCCCATTCATTGCACCCGCGATGTATGGATGAAGCGGTTTTTCAGAAAATTGCGCCCCGCGGCGATGATATATGGTTCTGGGCTATGGCCAAGCTGCAGGGGACAAAACATGCGGTACTGGAAAATAGTTCCGTGGGACGATTGGCGGCGGTTGATCCAAAAGAAGCTTTAAGGGGTTTGTGGGTGGAAAATGTACACGATGGAGGAAATGACCGGCAATTAAACGCGGTGATAGAAGCGTTCCCGGAAATTCTGGAATTGGTAAAATAGGGTGATTTAGGTCCCTCGTTTCTGAATCACCTCCGCTGAAAAGCAGTAAAAAGACGGGCCTTTGCAGGACTTGTAAAGAACTTTGGTTCTGAATAACCAGCCGGGTTTCCGGACAAGCCCAATGGGTTTAAAGGGGGAACGGCGCCAGGGTTAGTGGATCAAAAAATCAACGGTTACGGTTAAATCATCCTTTAGGGTTATCAAAGTTGTGCCCAATCTGTTCCCATTGGCTTCATTGGGGCCTGTCTTGACGCCGTAGATAAAGTATATCCCCTGGTACGGATAATTAAGCAGATTGGCGTGATCATGGGCAAAGAGCAGATGGATGGTACTTCCCAGGTCTTTCATTTTCTGAAACATCCCAGTATTTTTCGCCAGGGATGGATATTCCCTAAAACAGCCGGCAGCGAGGTCGCGGATGTCAGGATCGGAGGAAGCCATCATCTCATCCCGCAGGTTTATTGTTTCCGGCAGGGGGACGTGAAAAGCCGCCATACTTTTTACCACCTGCCCCGGCGGCGCATAGGCTCCGTACTGCGCTTTACTGATCCCTTTAACATACCACTCGTACCATTTGATTTGTCCGGCGCTAAAGTATTCATTTTCACCGGCGTTGTCGAGGACGATTATGCTGTATAGAATGCCGCCCCCTGCGCTGACTATGTTGACGCCGTAATTGCCCGTACCGCCGATATTGTCGGGACCCCTGCTAAAGAGCGAGTATTTTCCCGCGGTAAATACATCCGCCACTGCCAGGCGGCGGTTATCATTCCTTACATCGAACAAACCTGCCCCGTCGTGGTTGCCCATGACTATTATGTAGGGAATGGCCAGCGAATCAAGAAATGCCGTAAGCCGTTCTGCCCACAGGGTATTAATGGGACCGGATGAAATTATGTTGTCCCCCGCCAGGATAATCAGATCGGGCTGAGTACTGCGGACATCTTCGCTTATCATATTGAATGTTTCCCGTACCCCGTTAAAATCGTATTTGATATACGAGCCGATGTGGGTGTCGGATAATTGCAAAATTTTAAAATCCTGTCCGGTTTGTTTTACCAGTTCCCTGTGGTTTTCCCGGCGGAATTCCGCGGTGTCATTCCAAACAACATATTCCGGAAAAAGTACGCCGGCACAGGATACAAGGCAGCATACTGCAAGGAAGGGTACGAACGAAAAAAAGCGTTTTATCATCACGGCCTCCTAAAAACCCGCGCCGATGCGTATGCCGATAACAAACCCGGGGATCCAGTGTCCCGATAATGCGGTGATGGTAAAGGGCATGATAAATTTGTCATCGCTGCTTGCGTGGGCCCCCACATAGGGTTCGAGGACCAGATGGGTTTTTACAATGAATTTCCATCCCAGATCGAGGCCCAGGCTTAACATCCAGCCCTTGTGATAGGGGGTTTGATACCATGAAGGACTTAGCCTTCCGTTTATGAAAAACATTCCCTCCTCTGCCGGATAGTACCGGCAGTTAAGTCCTGCTTCCCAAATATGGAAATTCATGCCGGACATGGTCAGGTACAGTGTTTTTATATCGCCGGCCAGTGAAAAATGGCTGTTAATCATCCGTTCATAGCTTAGTTCCAGGCCGAAGCCGCTGGCATCGATTTTGGAAAAATAGAGGGCCACCAGTTCAGGATTCAGATCGACCAGAATAATATTTTTTAAGGACGCCGGTCCTGGTTCCCCTGTTTCATCCTGTCCGTGGAGGGGCGCCGCCAGGCCAAAAATAATGAGGAGGATCAGCATGGTTCCGGGGAAAGGCATGGGCCTGTATCTTGCCGGTAAAGTTATGTCTAGTGTCATAATTAGTTTCTATTTTGATAGTAATAATGACATATAGTCAAGCCGGGGTATTTTTTATATCATCCTATGTCTTAATTTATACACTATATACAGCGTAAAAATATTATTTTAACTATATATATATGGTTAATAAATAAATTCAAAAATAGCTTATATTTTATCTAGGGAAAACTTGATGTTACCTGCAATATCATTCATGAAACGTATTTTTAGACTGAAACTATGCATGATTCACAAAAACCCTGCGCCGGTTCTTTGCGGCAGGCTTTCACCGGAAAAAACCTGCAGACTATCCGGAAGAAACGGGGATTTACCCAAAAAGGCCTGGCCAAATGCCTGGGTATAACGCGGGCAGCCGTTACGTCCTATGAAAC
The DNA here is from genome assembly GCA_031280125.1 of Treponema sp. GTDB lineage: Bacteria > Spirochaetota > Spirochaetia > Treponematales > Breznakiellaceae > JAITHE01. Next base: position 10,370 of record JAITHE010000086.1, on the reverse strand, counting down.
CGGCAGATCCCGTCTTACCGATACGGTCCTTGTAGAATTGTGCCGGGCCCTGCAGGTCTCTGCCGATGAGATCCTCGGCCTTCAAAAGGAAACTATTCCTGGTTTTAACCGGAAATGGGTTAAGCGCCTTAGAATAGTAGAGGGTCTTCCCGGTTCGATTAAAAAACACATATTGCGGGCGCTGGACGATTTGATAAAAGCCAATACCCGGCTTTCCATTTTTGATGATGAATGACAGCGCCGGTTTTTTGTGCTATGCTCCTGTCCATGGGTAATACACCGCCGGTTTATTCCTCTGCCGGTTCCATTAAATCCGGCCGTTCCCTTCTGCGGTCTGGTTCGGCCCTGTCGGTGCTGACCCTGGTTTCCCGGATACTGGGGCTGCTCCGGGAAATGACCAAGGCCGCCCTTTTGGGGACCAGCGCCCTGTCCGACGCCTTTACCGTGGCATTCATGATTCCCAACCTGTTCCGCCGCCTTTTTGCCGAAGGTTCCATCGCCGTGGCTTTTATTCCCACCCTTAAGGAATATCTGCTGGAAAATAACGCCGCGAAAACGAAGGAATTTATTTCCTGCGTGTTTACCTTTCTGACTTTTTTTGTGAGCCTGGCGGTGGCGCTGGGAATGCTTCTTTGTCCGTTCATCATCCCCATTTTCAGCATGAAGTCCTTTGACGAAACGGTGCTTCTAACCCGGATCATGTTTCCCTTTCTGGGGTTTATTTCCATTGCCGCCCTGTTTCAGGGGATCCTCAACAGTGTCCATGTCTTTGCCCCTTCCGGACTGGCGCCGATCATCCTCAATATAATGGCTATTGCCTGCGCCTACGGTCTTTCGCCCTTTACCGCCAACCCCGCCAGGGCCATGGCGGCGGGGATTATCACCGGGGGGTTTCTGGAGGCGGCTATCCAGTTTCCCTTTGTATGGCGCCGGGGCTTCCGCTTTTTTTTCACCGGCCTCCGCCGGGCGATAACGAACCCCGGTACCAGGGCGGTCCTGCGTCTTATTGGGCCTACCATTGTAGGGATGGCCGCATACCAGCTTAACGATTTGGTGTCCACTGCTCTGGCGGGCCGGGCCGGGGAGGGGGTGGTATCGAGTCTGCAGTATTCCCTCCGGCTTCAGGAACTGATCCTGGGGGTGTTCGCGGTGTCCATCGGTACGGTGCTGCTGCCAGATCTGGCGGAACACGCCAAGACCGGCCGCTGGGAAAACTACAACGCCCGGCTTATCCAGGCCATGAACATCATCGCCTTGATCACCATACCGGTTACTTTTTTCTTTTTGGCCCGGGGAGAACCGCTGATCCGCCTTCTCTTTCAGACCCGGAATTTTAACGAAACCTCTGTGGCCTTGACCTATGCGGCCTTTCTTTTTCACATGCCGGGGTTGTTCTTTATCGCCCTGAACCGGATTCTGGCCCCGGCCTTCTATGCTCAAAGTGATTCCCGGTCTCCCACCCTGGCGGGAATCCTTTCCTTTGGGGTGAATATTGCCCTGGCGGCGGCCCTGGTGGGCCCCCTGAGGGGTTCCGGGGTGGCCCTGGCCTTGACCATAGCCAGCGCGGCCAATACGGCGCTGCTCCTTGTATTCCTGGGCCGTAACCCCCAAATTGCTCTGGGACGGTCTTTAACACAGACAGCCCTTTATACGGTAAAACTTATTGCTTTTTCCGCCGCCGCCGCCCTGCCGGTGGTGTTATTTGGAAAACGGCTCAACGCCTTCTGCGCCGGCCTAAGCGGCGGACGTTTGGTCCGTTACGGTCTTCCCCTAGCTGTAGAAGGGCTGGGTTTTACGGTTACCGGCATTGCTTTACTGGCAGCCGCCAGGGACAGGCACATCATGGGTCTATTGAAAATATTCGGAAAAAACCGGGCCGCATCCCGTTAATCTGAAACCGCCGTTGTGGCGCTACAGACCCAGCAGTACCCCAGCGGCTCCCGCCGCGGCGATATATAAAAAGGGGTGTTTCCTGAATTTCCACACCAGAAAAAACAGTGCCGCCAAGAGAACCGTTTCCCGCCAGCGTATACCCCCATACCAGGGGGTACCCGAGCCGCTGGATCCGCCGCCCGCCGGGCCTGAGGCATAGAGCGAGAGGGCGATAACGCCAAACCCCGCAGCGGAGATAAGCCCTGCGGCGGCGGGCCGGAGGGCGGCAAAGACGGCCTGGACAGCGGCGTTTTCCTTAAAAGCGGCGAGGATCCGGGCCATAATGAGGATCGTGGCGATCGCGGGGCTTACGAGGCCCAGGGGCGCGATGATTGCTCCGGGGATACCGGCGGCCAGAAAACCGGCCTGGGCGGACATATTCACCCCAACGGCTCCCGGTGAAGACTGGGCAACGGCCAGAAGGTTTCCGATGTCCTCCGGCATAAGCCAACCGTAACGGGAAGCAATATTGTAGAGAAAAGGCAGAGTTGCCAGTCCGCCCCCTACGGAAAAAATGCCGATCTTAAAAAATTCAGCATAAAGAAGGAAGAGGCTCATGCGCCGCCCTTGGTAGTTGTGTTCTTCTCCGGCGGTACGGTTCCGCTGTCTGTACCGCCGGTTTCACCGTTACCACGGCGGCTTGCTTTAGTGTATTCCGCCGGACAAGATTTTACGCGGCAAAAAAACCAGTGCAGCCAGCCCAGAAGACCCGCTCCCAGTACCACCGCCGCCGGGGAAACCCCCAATACGGCAGCCAGGGCAAAGGCCGCAGCAAAGATCGCCATGCTGATCCTGTTTTTATAAAAGCCCTGGAGAAGTTTGATCACCGTGTCCAGGATCAAGGCGCCCACGGCAATGCGGATCCCCGCAAAAGCATGCTGAGCCGCGGGGTACTGGGCAAAGCGGCTGATAAAAAGGGAAACCAGGATCATAAGGCTTATACCGGGGAGGATAAAACCGGCTGTGGCAAGGACGCCGCCCAAAAGGCCCTTGCGTTTGTAACCCACAAAGGTTGAAACGTTGACAGCGATAATCCCCGGCGTTACCTGGGCCACGGTGTAGTAGTCCATTATTTCGTCCATGGTGATCCAGCCCCGGCCCCGGATCAATTCCCGGTCCAGGACAGGCACCATAGCATAACCGCCGCCGAAGGTAGAGGCGCCAATTTTGACAAAGGTCCAGATCAATTCAAGATATCCTTTCATTGGCCTTTAGTATAACAATTCTGTCCGGCTATGACATCGGTTTATGAAAGGGTATGTGTATTTTGATCCTTAAAATCTAGAAATAGTGAGTGTGCGGGCATGACACACCCTTGACCGGAGCCGTGTCCCATTATTATAATAACATAACCTAAGGAGTATGCCAGCTATGCCGGTAAGTACATTTAGCCGGGGACTTAAGCTTGATACCCGGAAACACACAACCGAAGGGAAACCGGTGGAGCCTGCCCCCTTTCCCAGGCAGGTTGTTATTCCTGTGAACCAGCATTTCGGCGCTCCCAACAGGGCCATGGTTTCTATTGGAGACAGGGTTAAACGAGGTCAGCGGATTGCCGAAGGGGCCGCCCCGGGACCCATGACAGTACCGGTCCACGCATCCATTTCGGGGGTGGTAAAAAAAATTGAGCCCCGGACACAGTCAAACAATACAGACGGCCTGTGCATCATCATCGAGGCGGAGGTCCCCGAAACGGCGGAAATTCCGGCAGATGAAACATTCATGCCGCCCCTGGATCCCTGCAACTGTACCAGGGAAGAGTCCCTGGGGCGGATTAGGGATGCGGGGATTGTAGGCATGGGGGGCGCCGCTTTTCCCGCCCATGTAAAACTTGACCCGCCGCCGGGAAAATCCATTGACCTTATCATCGCCGACGGGGCGGAATGTGAACCATATCTCACCACCGATGAAGCGGTAATTGCGGGAAAGCCCGGCATGCTTATTATGGGCATTGCCATTGTAATGAAAATAACCGGAGTTAAACGGGCAATCATCGGTATGGAAGACAACAAGGCTTCCCTGAAACCGGTACTGGAAGAAGAAATCAAGCGCAGCGTTTTTATCAAAGATCTCGATATCAGCGTGGGGCTTTGCAAAACCCTCTATCCCCAGGGGGGCGAAAAAATGCTGATCAAGGCCCTGGCAAACCGTGAAGTACCCTCCGGGGGCCTGCCCATGGACGTGGGTTGCATCGTTCAGAATGTGGGTACCCTGGCGGCCATTGCCGAAGCCTTTATCCTGGGCAAGCCCCTTATCGACCGGGACCTGACTGTTTCCGGCGGAGCCTGTAAACGGCCCAAAAATATCCGGGTCCCCATCGGTACCATTATTACGGATCTGCCCCCGGAGTTTATGGACATTAACCATGACCGCCTGCGGAAGATCATCTTCGGCGGGCCCATGATGGGGAATGCCGCGGCAAGTGCCGCGATTCCCATTCAGAAAAACACTTCGGGGATCATCTTTATGACCGGTGATGAAACCCTGACCGATGCCGAAGGACCCTGTATTCGCTGCGGACGCTGCATTCGCAGCTGTTCCTGCCGCCTTTCTCCGGTAATCATAAATATTGCCCTGGAATCCTCCGATATGGACGAGGCGGTTCGGGCGGGGCTTGTGGACTGCGTTGAATGTGGAAGCTGTTCTTATGTGTGTCCAGCGCGGATTAAACTGGTTCAGCGTTTCCGGGTGGGCAAGCAGCGCCTGCGGGCCATGAAGGCCATGTCCCAGCTTCAGGCCCGGGCGGAACAGAGGCAGGAAAAGGGCGCCGTACCGGCGGAAAAAGTGGTGGGTTCCACAAACCCAGGGAAGGATTGAAATGCCCGAATTGTATCTACAGTCGAGCCCCCATATTGGAACCCCGGTGCGCACGCCTCTCCTTATGGGCCATGTACTTATCGCTCTAACGCCGGTTACGGTTTTTGGGGTGGTCCTCTACGGCCTGCCGGCCCTGGGGGTTATCGCCGTTTCCATCGCCGCTGCGGCGGGGGGTGAAGCCCTGTTCAGGGGTGTTACCCGCCAGGAAAACCGTACCAGGGATCTTTCCGCAGTGGTAACAGGGCTGCTTTTGGCCCTGGTTTTGCCCCCGGCGACGCCCCTGTGGATGACCTGCCTGGGGGCGCTCTTTGCCGTAACGGCGGCCAAGGAATTTTTCGGCGGACTGGGGGCCAATGTGTTTAACCCCGCCCTTTCTGGCCGGGCCTTTCTTTTGATGAGCTTCCCCGCCAGTATTACCCGGTGGACCATGCCGGCGGGAACGGGAGCAGCGCCCGGCGTACTTGAGGCGGCGGACGCTTTATCGGCGGCAAGCGCCGGGGAAACGGTCCTGTCCCTGGACGCGATCAGCGGCGCCACTCCCCTGGGGATCCTCAAGATGGGCGGTACCGCCGCCGATCTGGGACGGCAGTTTGCCGCATCCGGGCTGGCCGGCAGCGCCTCCTATCCTTCGATCCTTAAAACCCTCTTTATAGGGAACCATGCGGGAACCATCGGCGAATCTTCCATACTGCTTATTGTGGCGGGCTGTTTTTACCTGCTCATTACCAAAGTAATTGACTGGCGGGCCCCGGCGGCCATGACCGCCTCGGCCTTTGTTCTTTCTCTCATCCTGGGAATGGATCCGGTCATAGCCATTCTGGGCGGCGGCCTTGTGTTTGGAGCGGTGTTTATGGCCACCGATTATACCACCGCCCCCCTCACAGCAGCGGGCAAGATTATCTTTGGCGCCGGGGCGGGGATCATCACCATACTTATCCGCAAATGGGGCAGCTACCCCGAAGGGGTTACCTACGGTATCCTTATCATGAACGCCGTAACCCCCTTCCTTAACCGGCTCATCCAGAAAAAGTACGGTTATGTAAAATCCCCAAGGTCCAGTATGCCTTTGGGGGCCGTTAAATGAAAGTCTGGGATACTGCAAAGCTGGGACTGGTCTTAATGCTCTATGCCGCGGCGGCCTGCGTAGGGCTGGCCTTTGTATATACTGGTACCAGGGATACCATCGAAGAACGGAGCCGGCTGGATCTGGAGGCGGCCTTGAAAGAACTGTTCCCCGGTGCGGACGGCTTTGAGGACATCAGCGGCGCCATGGCCGGCCCTGATGGGGGAACCGGTTTTGAAAAGGAGTACGCCGTCTCCCGGGGGGGGAATCTTATCGGCGCTGCAATACAGGCATCTGGAGGATCCTACGGCGGCCCCATCACGGTGTTGGTGGGAATAAAAACCGAAGGAAGGATCAGCCGGGTCAGGATCATGTCCCACTCCGACACGCCGGGACTGGGGGCCAATGCGGCTTCGCCAAGCTACTACGTGGACAAGGAATCCCGGACCACCTTTTATGGCCAGTTTACAGACAAGGCGGTGAACGATCCCTTTGAGCCGAAGAACGACGTGATCGCCATCACCGCCTCTACCATAACCAGCCGGGCGGTATCCAGAATAGTAAAAACTGCGGGAGAAGCGGCAGCCCGGTGGCTTGCCGCCAACGCGACAGGAGCGGGCGAATGAATATCCTGCGTATTTTTACCAACGGCATGGTACGGGAAAACCCCCTGCTGGTTTTAATGATAGGCCTCTGTTCATCCCTGGCGGTAACCACCGCAACGGCTAACGGGATCGGCATGGGCCTTTCCATGACCTTTGTTCTTTTAATGTCGGAAATAGTGATCAGCCTTTTCCGCAGGCTTATACCCAACTCAATCCGTATACCGGTGTTTATCATCGTGATCGCCGCCTTTACCACGGTGATCGATTACGTTCTTAAGGCTTATTTTCCGGATCTTTCCAGGGCCATGGGGGTTTTTATTCCCTTGATTGTGGTGAACTGCATCATCATGGGCCGGGTAGAATCCTTCGCGTCCAAGCAGCCTCTGTATGCGGTAATCCCCGACGCCTTGGGCATGGGCTTGGGGTATACCTGGGTGCTTACGGGAATTTCCGTGGTCCGGGAACTGCTGGGGGGCGGGACCCTCTTTTCCCGGCAGGTACTCCCGGAAAGTTTCCAGCCGATCCTGTTTTTTACCCTGCCGCCGGGGGGGTTCTTTGTGTTTGCCCTCTTTATCGCCCTTAACCTGGCCCTTAAGTCCGCCGGAGGCGGATCCAGCCGTTCCGGGTCTGACTGCGCCGCCTGTCCGGCCCCGGGCTGTCAGGGCTGCGTTACCGGTGAACGGCAGGCGGTAAACCCGGAAATGACGGCAGGCCTCGCCGGGGATCTTCCCGGTTCTAAAGAAGGGATTCAATCCGTAGAAGGAGGCCGTTCATGAATCTCTTTAAAATCTTTATCGCCGCCTTCCTTATCGACAATGTGGTGCTGATGCGGTTTTTGGCCCTGTGTCCGTTTATTGGAATGAGTACCGACGAAGATAAATCCATTGGCATGGGCCTGGCCGTTACCTTTGTAACGGTGCTGGCCACCGCCGTTACTTGGCCTATCTACCGCTTTATTCTTTCCAAGGAGGGAATGTTTAACTCCCTGGGAGGGCTGGAATTTTTACAGATCCTTGTATTCATCCTGGTGATAGCATCCCTAGTGCAGCTGGTGGAATTTTTCCTTAAAAAAATGGCCCCTGGCCTGTATCAATCCATGGGGATCTACCTGGCCCTGATCACCACCAACTGCGCCATTCTGGCGGTTACCTTCGATGTATGGTCCAAGGGGTATAACTATCCGGAAGCCCTGGTCTATGCCGCTGGAGTCGCCCTGGGGTTTCTCCTTTCCCTTCTGTTGATGGCAGGGATTAGGCGGCGTATTAAAGTAAGCCCGGTGCCCGCCTTTCTAAAGGGAACGCCCATTCTCTTTGTAACCGCCGCCCTGCTTTCCATGGCCTTTATGGGCTTTGGCGGCCTGGTAAAGTGAGGGAAGCGCCATGATGATCATTTGGGTTACCGCGGGTTTTGCCGCATCCTTGGCTCTGGTTTTGGGGCTGGCCCTGGGTCTGTTCAGGGAACTCTTCAAAGTGGAAGAAAACCCCCTCATTAGCTGCCTCCGCGAAGTTCTGCCGGGGGCCAACTGCGGGGGCTGCGGCTTCCCCGGCTGCGACGGTTATGCCGCAGCAGTGGCCGGCGGCGAAGACATCAGCCGCTGTACCGCCGGGGGCAATGCCGCGGCGGAGGCCCTGGCGGCAATTATGGGGATCAGTGCCGGGGCTGTGGTCTCCATGGTATCGGTACGGTGCTGTCTGGGCGGAAACGGCACCGCGGTAAAGCGGGGCATCTACACGGGGCTTAAAACCTGCCGGGGCGCAAAAATCGCCGGAGGAACTAAACTCTGCGCCTGGAGCTGTATAGGCTTTGGGGATTGCGTCGGGGTCTGCAAATTCGGCGCCCTTTCTATGGGGGCAGACGGTCTCCCAGCGGTAAACTGGAGCAGGTGTACCGGCTGCAAGGTCTGCGTGGCCGAATGTCCCCAGGGAATCCTGCGGGTTATCCCCAAGAACAAAAAAATCACCCTGGCCCTCTGTTCCAACCGTAACCCCGTCCGGTCCGCCATCCGCAAAACCTGCCGGGTGGGCTGTATCAAGTGCGGCATCTGCGTCAAACAGTGCCCCGAACAGTGCATCACCCTGGATAACGGCATCCCCCTGGTGGATTACAATAAATGCACCGCCTGCGGGACCTGTGAACAGAAATGTCCCACCAAGGTGATGAGGGTCCTATAACCAAACCTGCGGCGGCGGTTTTTCGCCGGTCCCGCCGGGGCGCCTCTTTTTTGCATGCAAAGGCATTTACTGGTGCTTCACTGTGCTAATGTTGTCCAATTATGCCCCTTGACGGAGCGCGGGAATTGGCGGGATAGCAAAACCCGTAGGGCTGGGGCGAGCGGCCGGATTGCGAAGCAATCCGCGGCTTCCCCTTCCTTGCTCTGTCTCTTATTGGTATTTTTAGACTTCATAGATTTGCCGGGGGCATTTTTTGTGCGGGGTTGTTGGCAGCCGCGTAAGGCTGCTCTATCATATAACCATGTATCTTTTAGAGGGTTCCTGTGCTTCAAAACTGTACAAGGTTATTTTGAGGCGGGGCAGTTCATCGCCGATACGCCCCCCCATTCCCGAAGGGAGAAAAACCATTGTAACCGTGCTGGATGAAAAGGTGAATCATGACAGGGAATTGGCGGCCCGCAAAAAACTATGGAGTGAAATTATAAAAAATTTACGGAATTGCGATGAAGCCCCGGAAGGCGGGCCTGAAGGATACGCTTTAAAACCCCGGAAGAAATCGACTTCTTATGATTGTCTATGTTCTTGAGAAGAGCGGCGATTTTTGAACGGATGTATTCAGAAAAAGGTCCGGCGTTATTGATAAAGCCGTTTTGGATATTGCTTCGGCGGTAAAACTGAAAATGCAGCGGCAAAGCACCAACATAAGCGATGACGATTTGTTTATTGCGGCATATTGTTTACAACATAATGTACCCCTTGTGTTGCCAACAATACAAAGCATTTTGAAACACAATAGTCCTTTCATGTATAAAAATAGCCATCTACATGCAGATACGGGGTACTTGATGATTATATGCGGTGACAATGCAGACTCTATGACAAGGGTTGAATGTCAAATGATAATACGTAATCACCATGCATATAAGATGATGGAACGATTAATAGGGTCATCAAGGGGTACCAATAAGGAAGACACGGCATGAGAGTGATTCATGCTATTAGGCCGAAATTCGAGTTTTCAAACCATTGATATGGATGTAAGAAGCGTCTTATGGGACACCACAACCGGTTGGAGCAGGAAGGCAATAAGACTGTATAGGTAATGACGGAATAATCCGGTCATACTCCGGGCCAGGCGCCATATCAATTGATACCGCTCTTTCAATACGTCCCATACCGTTTCTATCCGGTTCCGTTCCCGAAACAAACGTTTCTGTCCCCCGCTCATAACCCGTTTCATGTTCTTTCTCACCCCGTGCGGTATATATGCCGCCCTTGTTCATATAACCTTCCACATACTTCTTCCCGCACTATATACCCGGCGTCACCTACAAACAGTCCAAACAGCCCTTCGGTCAGATTATCAACCTCCTGATTGTCATACTCATTCCCAGGTGAAAACCTCAGTCCACCCAGATTGTCTCCGCGATCGTATACCCCATGCAGCTTAAATCCGAAAAACCACCCTTTAATGGAGGCGTTGCGCCGGACATAATACGGAATATGACAGGATCAACAGAGAGGTTCCAATCCGCTTACTCGGGGATCCCGCCAACTAACATTGGCGTTCTGGGGCAAGAGAACGGGCGGGAGGCTTATAGTGGTTACACATCAGGGCAGTGGTGGACTGGTCCTATCACATTCAACGCTTCCCATGGTGTTATAACAGGAGCACAGAACAGCCCGGTTAACGCTTCCAGTGTACTTTGGCGGCGTATCCCCGGTTAACCGGGCACTCTACGCCATAAAACAGTGGAAACATGTACCGGACTATTGTGCGGA
>JAITHE010000005.1 GCA_031280125.1 Treponema sp. | reverse complement strand
GGCGTCCTTGTCCGCTTCCTGCATGAGGGCGAAAAAGCCCAGCATCTGCTCGAAGGCCGGAAGCGCGGCGGTCAGTTCGTCCCGGCCCGTGTTGAGGCGGGCCAGCGCGGCGGTTTCTTCCAGTTCCTGTATATCCATGTTGTCCAGTTAAGCATGAAACGCCCCATCCGGCAAGCTCTTCCACATGAACCTCCCCGCCCAAAAAAGGGCGGGGAAATTTTCCGTGGACGCTGCTACGCGGAGGCTGTCTGGGAAGGGTTTCTATCGGACCAGCGCTTGTTCATCATAAACATGGTGCTCAGGTGGTACGCGCTGGAAAGTACTGTCAGAACGCATGAAATAACCGCAAAGGAAACCAATGCGGCGTGGCTAAAATGAAGCCCCGGCTCATAGGGCAAAATGCCCGCAGCCATAAAAAGAACCGCCATGGAACATACCGAATAAGCGATCACCACTATAAACAGAATGTGCCTTACATAGTTTTTATTCATCCCCATCTCCTTGATGTTGGACGGCCCCTCCGCCGTTCTCTGCAAAACCGGAATCAGTCGTCTTTGTCGGTCCAGCGCCTGCCTGTCCGCATGCTGCTCAGATGGTACAGGCTGGCGATTATTGCCATGACAAACGAAATAACCGCAAACGCCACAAGTACCGTCGGTTTAAGCACCATTCCGGGCACGTAGGGCAAGAGGCCCACGGCCAAAATTAAAACGGATATGGAACTTACCGAGTATATAAGGACAAGGATAAAAATTACCTGGACGACGTAACTCTTTTTCCCCAAAAATGATTCACCACTCATGTGTTACTCCTTACCTTCGCCGGTCTAGCGATCGGTTTTCCTCTTTCTTCTTCTAATGAGGGTACTCAAATGATAAACGCTGATGAGCACCGTAAAACCGAATGAAACCACCGAAAACCCGATTAAGGTATAGGGATTAAGGTAAAGACTGGTCCGGGGCAGTACAATGCCCAGGGCAAGCAAGAGTACGACGATGGAGCAGATCACATAGAGGATGATCAAAATAAAGATTGCCCTTGCGGGAACGCTCTTTTCGCCGAAAAACTCCTTAAAACTCATTTTGTTACTCCTTATGTTATGGTATATTGGACTTGTTCGCTCGCCCCGGTTGGCTGCGGACCTTCGGTCCAGCGAACAAGTCTTGCAAAATGCTGCACATTTTGCTGTTCTTTAGCGGAATTTATTCGGAAACTGCGATTTCCGAATAAATCCATTAAGGCCCGGGAACCAAACCTCTTTACCATTCCGGAACCGGCAAAAAGGCACCCCCCTGAAAACCCTTTCGTTTTGAAAGGGAGACGCAGGATTACTAACAGAGTATCATATACGGCGAAGTATTTCAAGTCAATTCCGGTTTTTTTATATTTTTTCAAAAAAAATTCGCGCAAGCCGTTCCAGCAGCATATAAAGGGCCGTTCCCCCAAAGATGCTGATCAGGGCGTTCCGTTTCCAGAGGTGCAGGAGGGCGGTGCAAACCGCCGCCGCGAAAACCCCCAGCACGGCCAGGAATCTTCCCGCATCCTGCGCCGGACCGGCGCGGACCAAATCCCGCAGGGGCGACGCCAGGGCGTTAAAGGCCAGAACCGTCATGGCCGCCGGGGGAACCACGGTTTCAACAAAGCCCAGGAGGGTCTCCATTCCTGACCGGACGGGGGTTTCCCGGGTTCCGGCCCCGGGATCCCCGGATTTCCGTTTTTTGGTTTTTCCCGTTTTTTCTCTAAAAACGATAAAAGGCAGAACCCGGCAGAAAAAAATCACCGCCCCCAGAACAAGGGTATAAACCAGCGCCCGTGGAGTGTTCAGCACGGGTCCTCCCGGGTCCGCCGCCGGGACTCAACAAGCTGGACCAGGCCCATGCTGAGGATTAGGCCGCACAGGAGGGACAGCCTGGCGGAAAGCTTCCCCGGCAAAAGAAATACCGCCGCCAGGGCTGCCAATACGGAAACGGCAAAGGGCAGGATCCGCCGTACCCGGAGGTACTGTTCTATCATCAGTACGATGAAAAGGGCTGTCAGGGCAAAACCAATGCCTTCTAAATTCCAGGGGATCAGGGAACCCGCCAGGGCGCCGGCCAGGATTCCCGCGTTCCAGTAGATGTGGTTAAGGAGGGAAACCAAAAACATAAAACGGATTGCAGGGTCTCCCGGTTTCGGTTTTTTGGGGAGGGAACTGAGGAGGGCAAAGGTTTCATCGGTCAGGGCAAAGATAAGATACCAGCGGAAGGGTCCGGCGCCCCGGAAACGGCGGAGCATGGAAATACCGTAGGCCATGTGCCGGGCGTTTACCACAAATTCAACCGCCGCCGCCTCCAGAAGGGGCGCCCCGGCGGCAAAGAGGCCCAGGGCGATAAACTGCCCCGCTCCGGTGTACATGACGATCCCCGTAACCACGGCCAGATACCAGGGATAACCCCGTTCCACGGCAAAAAGGCCAAAGGCTATACCTATGGCAATATACCCCAGAAAAACAGGAAAGGAATACCTAAAGGCCGCCGGTAAAAGCCGCCGGGCGGCAGCGGGGTCATCCATAGGGCCATTGTAACCATCCGGGACTACAAGATCCACCGGCCTCCGGCAGCGGCCCGGCAGCATTCAGACAGATGCTCCGGAGGGATCCATTGCCCAGAGACCGGGGAAACCGGTATAGTTGTTCCGGGTACTACCATGAGCAAAAGACTAAAACTGCCGGTTTATTCCCGCCGCAGGGACGAGGAACTCTTTTTTGAACACTTCGGCCCCCGCTGCGGACTCGATCTGGACCTCCACAGGGAGGATCCCTCGCCGGAAACGGCGGGTTTGGCCGAAGGCTGTCCAGCGATCAGTATCATCACCACCCCCATTGATGGGGCCCTGCTGGAGCGTTTTTACACCCTGGGGGTCAGGTTTATCTCTACCCGGAGCGCCGGCTACGATCATATTGACCGGGGGGCGGCAAAAAAACTGGGGATGCGGATTGGCAACGTCAGTTATGCCCCGGACGCGGTTTCCAACTATACGATCATGCTGATCCTTATGACAATCCGGAACATCAAGCATATTGCCAGGCTTACCCAGGCCCAGGATTTTTCCCTCCGGCGCTGGGTCCAGGGCAGGAACCTGAACAACCTCACCGTGGGTATCGCCGGAACGGGACGGATCGGCAGGCAGGTGATCAAACACCTTGGGGGATTCGGCTGCCGCATCCTTACCTGGGACAAATTCGCCCCCCCGGGGCCGGAAGAGGTCCTTTGCGGGGGACGCAGGGTACGCTGGGAGGAACTGCTTGCCGAAAGCGATATAATCAGCCTCCACATGCCTGCCTCAGACGATAACTGCCACATCATCAACGCCGCCGCCCTGGCAAAGATAAAGGAGGGGGCGGTGATCATCAATACTGCCCGGGGTTCCCTGATCGACACGGCGGCGCTGATTGACGGAATTGAATCAGGCAGGATCGGCGCCGCCGCCTTGGATGTGGTAGAGGACGAGTCTGGCCTCTATTACAAGGATCACCGGGGAAGGGTACTCCCCCACCGGGACATCGCCCTGCTCCGGTCTTACCCTAACGTGATTGTTACCCCCCATACGGCCTTCTATACGGATCAGTCGGTCAGTGATATGGTAGAAAATTCTCTCAAAAGCTGCATGGCCTTTCTCCGGGGAGAGGAAAATTCCTGGGAAGTGGATCTGTAGCCGGTACAATTCCGGGAGGGCCCTTTAGGCGGGGGTTGTTGTTTATCTTTCTGACTTCAAGGAGGGGCCATGGATTTCACCATCACCGAAGAAGAAAAAGGGATTCTTCTGGCGGACGCCCGGGAAAGCATCGCCGCCCGGCTGGAGGGAAGGCCGCCCCTGTACCGGCCTTCGGGGAAGGACGCCGCAGGTCAAAACCGGGCCCCCTCCGTCCTGTCCATGCCCTGCGGCGCCTTTGTTACCCTGCATACATCCGGGGCGGAACAGAACGGGAGGGACCGCCGCCTTCGGGGCTGTATCGGCAGGATGACCGCGCGGGAAGGGCTGGAAAAGACAGTACGAGCCATGGCGGCGGAAGCGGCCTTCGGGGATCCCCGCTTCCCTCCCCTTACAAAGGAAGAATTCCTCCGCTGCGATATAGAAATCTCCGTGCTTTCACCCATGGTACCCTGCGCCGATCCCCGGTCTGTCCGGGTGGGCGTCCACGGCCTCTATTTGACCTGCCGGGGCCGGACGGGGGTGCTCCTTCCTCAGGTACCGGTGGAACAGGGATGGAACCTGGAGGAGTACCTGGACTATATTTGTATCAAGGCCGGGGTTCCTTCTAAATCCTATGAAGATCCGGAAGCGGAACTTTTTACCTTTACCGCGGCGGTCTTTGGGGAAAACCCGGAAGAATCCTAAGGCGGCGGTTTGGGGGATTTTGCATACCGCGCCATGTTGTCCGGAGTTTCGTATACGTCCACCGCCTCCAGGATCGTCCCTTCCGCCGGGGAAAGGCGGCGGGCGGTTTCTTCGAAAATGTAGCGGGCAATACGTTCCGCGCTGGGGCAGCCGGAAAAAAGAGGCATGTCGTTGAGGTTCGAATGATCCAGAGCCCCGCAGACGGCACGGAGAGCATCTTTAAGCCGGGCAAAGTCGATGAGCATGCCCCCTTCGTCCAGTTCCTCCCCCCGGGCCCAAAGACGGACCCTGTAATTGTGGCCGTGCAGATGTTCGCATTTCCCCCGGTAATATTGTAAAAAATGGGCGGCGGAAAATGCCGCCTCAACCCTGATGGTGTACATCACCTTCCTCCGTTTTTTCTGTATGATCCAGAACAGACCGGATATTTTCCGCCGTTTTTTTAAGGCCGCGGTACAATTCGGGAAGCTGCTTCCGGATGGTTTCCAAGTCGCCCAACTTGCCGGCCCTTTCCAGGGCGGCGGCCTTTTTTGAAAGAGCCCCGGCCCCTATGGCGGCGGCGGCGCTTTTAATACCGTGGACCTTGACGGTAAAGATACCAAGTTCCCCTTCTGTGGGGAGAGCCTGGAATTCCAAAAGTGTATCCCCGGCGTCTTCCAGAAAAGCCGCGAGGATTTCCCGGTAATTTTCCAGGCTGCCCCCGGCGGTAACAAGCCCCTGGGTGGTGTTGATCCCCGGGATCCCCAACTGTTCCGCGCCCGCCGGAGTATTCCCGAGGGCTTCCTCCGGCGGGAGACCCTGGGGAAGGAAAGCCCCGGGGGGAACGCTTTCTTTTTGCTTTTCCCGGGGGATCCACCGTTCCAGGATTTCGTTCAGTTTCGCTATTTCGATGGGCTTCGCAAGATAATCGTTAAAGCCCTGTTGAAGGAACATTTCCCTCATTCCGGACATGGCGTTAGCCGTGAGGGCCACCAGCGGCAGATTCCGGAAGCGGCTTTCCTCCCTGCCCATGGCGCGAATCGCCGCGGCGGTTTCAATGCCGTCCATACCGGGCATCATATGGTCCATCAAGACAAGATCGTAGCTGCCATTTTTGATCCGTTCCAGGGCCTCCGTACCGCTGGTACAGGTATCAACATCCAGGTGATAAAGATTCAGAAGCCGTGTGGCCACATAGAGGTTTGTCGTTATATCATCAACCAGGAGTACCTTGACCCCGGAGGCCGTGAACCGCACGGCGGCCCTCTCCTGTCCGGTTTCCATGGTTTTACCGTTCAGTACATGGGCCAGGGGAATCACATACACGGGCATGGTAAGAACGGGGACATTATCAAACGGAAGGGATTCTCCGGCAAGGGCAAGAGCCACGGGCTGTACGGCAAGCCCTTTTTCCCTGATAAAATCCGCCGTAACCCGGACCAGGCAGGGGGGAACCAAGGTAAAGGCATAGGAGGAACTTGCGATCCCGCTGAAAAAATCCTCTATCCGGGAAACAACAGTCAGGGGCACCCTTAGGCTGTCCAGGGCCTTCCGGATCAGGGAAACCGGAACTTCCCGGATTTCACAGAGGATCACTGCCTTTGTTTCTGGCCTGAGTACCTGGGCGACGGGATCGCCGGCGTTGATCCGCTGGGGAAGTGTCAGGGTAAAGGTACTGCCCTCCCCGTAGCGGCTTTCCACGGTGATGTCCCCGTCCATAAGCCGGCTTAGGTTCCGGCTTATGGCAAGCCCAAGCCCCGTGCCTTCGATATCCCGGTTGCTGCGGAGATCAAAACGGGCGAAGGTGCCAAAGAGCTTTTCCATGTCCCCGGGACGTATCCCGATGCCCGTATCGTTCACGGTAAAACAGAGGCGTATCCATTCACCCTTCCGCCGTCCGCCGACACTGAAGGACACGCTTCCCTTTCTGGTGTATTTTACCGCGTTGGAAAGAAGGTTCAGTACAATCTGTCTGACCCGGCTTTCATCGCCGGTGAGCTTGTCCGGCAGGGTTTCGTCCACGCCTACCTTAAACAAAACCGGTTTTTTGATAAACCGGAACCGGGTCATGCTGACACAGTCGTTGATCAGGGAGGAAAGGCTGTAGGGGACCGGGTTTATTTCCAGTTTTCCCGATTCTATTTTTGAAAAATCAAGAATGTCGTTTATGATGGCAAGCAGGGTGTTTCCCGCCCGCTTGACGCTCAGGGCATCTTCGTAGAGATCCCTGGCAATGTCCCTCCTGAGGATCAGCTCCATCATCCCCAGGATCGTATTCATGGGGGTACGGATTTCATGGCTCATCTGGGCCAAAAAATCGCTCTTGGCCCTGGAAGCGGCCTCCGCGTTCCGGGTCTGTTCTTCCAATTCCCTGGTGCGCCGGCGGATGGTTTCTTCCAGATTGACGTTGGATTCCTCCAAGGCGGCGTTCATCATGTTAAGCCGGCGGTACAGGCTGTTGAATTTTCTGCTCAAAATAAGGGTGGACCCCAGGGTAAAAACAAAAAAGCCGTAACAGGAAAAAAAACCGCCGCAGCGGATAAACAGGGAATTCACTATATCCAGGACCGCGGTAACAAAAAAAAGTCCCGAAAAGATAAAGATGTTTCCCAGGGGACTGCCCAGAAGTTCCTTGCCCCAAAAAACTGGAAATGCGCAGCCCCGCTGTTTCAGATTTTTCCATTTTTGGGAAACCCGGGAAAAAAAGGCAAAGATAATGCCGTAACCGAAAAGATAACAGCTTCCCAGGAGGGCGGAAATTTTCCAGATCAGAAGGATGTCTTCCCCGTATTCAAGGGGAAAAAGGGCGGCACTGAGGGCAAAAAAGAGACAGGCCAACCCGTACAGTTTTGTAATCATCCGCACCCTTTTTTTGCTTAACCGATCCACAAAGGCCATAAGGGCCGGGAGGATCAAAAAAAGCGATCCGTATTCGAGGCGGATGAGGATATTCGCATCGGGGATCAGCATTTGTCCGGCGGAACTTCTGGCTGCGACATACACCCCCAGGAACAGGGAAAAAAAACCATAGTACAGGTTGTACCTCTCGCTCCGGCGGCTGATAAAAAGCAAAATTTGATATATCCCCACAAAAAGGTAGACGGCCCCCAGGGAAATCACCGGAATTCCGCTGTTTTGCCCGGCTATATAATCATAGGGGGCGGTGTAGTAGGGGCCGGCGTAAAAAAGGCCGGTCTTGGCATACCGGGGAGGACCGGCGATACGGAGGATCACCCTGTTAACCCCGGCAGTGAAAAGAGAAGGGTCTACGGGAAAATACACCCCCCGCCAGGACCGGCGGGAGAGGATCCGCCCTTCGCCGTCAAGATGTATTTCCGAACGTACCCTGCCGCCGTTAAGGTATATTTCCCAGTTGTCCCCCAGGGCGGCAAAAAACATCCCCGGAACCAGGGAAGGATCCCCCCGGAACTTCTGGAGCGTTTCCTCTTCCATAACAAAACGGAGGAGGATCGTAAATTCCCGGTCTTTTTCCCGGCGGGGTGAAAGAAAAAACCGTTTTTCCCCGCCGGGATCCGGCAGCATGTCCTTTATCAGGAGCGGCCGGTCCCCCTGTTCAAACCAGGTCCATTGAGAAGGATCAAACCGGGGAAGCAGGTCCCGGCTATCAAAACCCCCTTTTACATATGCCGGAAACCCGGTGAGGCTGATATAAAAAGAAGGGGAAGCGGCGGCGCAGGCTAAAAAGGGGAAAGACAGCAGAAAAAAAGGGGGCGATTTAAAAAAAGCCGGTACCTTCATGGATCCTCTATTCAATTTATTGAATTTTTTTGCGGTTTTCAACAATAATAGATATTCATGCGTCTGGATGATTTTTTTACCCCCGAAACAGCCCGGAGGGCCCGCTTTATTGAACGCCGGGGAAGGGGTAACCCCTTTATCACCGCCCTGGAATATGATTCCCGGAGGGTAAAACCGGGAAACCTCTATTTTGCCCTGCCGGGGATCCACGCCGACGGCCATGCCTTTATCGCCGGCGCTCTGAAACGGGGCGCGGCGGCGGTGATCCACCAGCGGCCCCTGGAAGAAATCCTGCCCGCCGGAAGGATCACCGTAGAAGGATCCGGAACCCGCCCTTTTCAACGGATTCCTGCCGGGACGGAAGATAAATTCGGGCCCGTATTTATCCGGGTGGAGAACTCCCGTTTTGCCATGTCCCCCGCGGCGGCGGCCTTTTGCGGCTTCCCCGCGGCAAAACTTCGTCTGGCGGGGGTTACCGGCACGGAAGGCAAGAGTACCACCGTTTATCTGATTTGGCAGCTGCTGCGGCTGGCGGGAAAAAAAGCGGGGTTTATCTCCACCGTCCAGTACAGCCGCGGCGGGGAAGCGATGTGGAACAGCGAACACCAGACCACTCCGGAGGCCCCCGCCGTCCACACAGGGCTGGCGGCAATGCTGGAGGGGGGGGCGGAATACGCCGTGATCGAGGCCAGTTCCCACGGCCTTTCCCCCCGGACCAACAGGCTGGGGGATATTCGCTTTGACGCGGCGGTGATCACCAATGTTGCCCATGAACATCTGGAATTCCACGGAACCTGGGAACAGTACCGGAACGACAAGGCGAACCTTTTCCGTTCCCTGGACGCCAGGAGGGAGGAAAAGCAGGAAGCTCTCCCCCCCTTTGGGGTAATCAACGGCGACGACAAAAGCGCCCCCTACTTTGCCGCCGCCACAAAGCAGAAAACCCTCCGTTTCAGTACCGGCGGACAGGGCATGGAGGCGGCGGATCTAAAGCTCCTTTCGCTGGAAAGCGGCGCCGGGGGGAACCGTTACAGGATCCTCTCCGCGGGAAGCGGCGGGGTTCTTCAAACCGAAGATTTTCTCCCCGGCGCCTTTAACGCCGGCAACGTCCTGGCCGCCCTTCTAGCCGTATCGGGACTGCTGGAGACACCTGTGGAAACGCTGATTCCCCTGGTTCCGTCCCTCAGACCCGTCCGGGGCCGTATGACGGCGGTAAAGAAGGGCCAGCCCTTTGAAGTTCTGGTGGACTATGCCCATACCCCTTCGTCCTTTGAAACGATCTTCCCCCCCCTCCGGGCCCGGCTGGACCGCGCCGGGGGCAGGATCATCAGCCTGTTTGGATCCGCCGGAGAACGGGATACGGGGAAACGGCCCGAACAGGGACGGATCGCCGCCCGGTGGTCCGACGCGGTGATCCTCACCGATGAGGATCCCCGGGGGGAGGATCCCATGACCCTGTTGGAAGAAATCGCCCGGGGTTGTGAAACAAGAACGGACTCTGGGGCAGACCGGGAACCGGACGCGGCGGGGAACAGCCCGAAACCAGGAAAAAGGCCGCCGATCCGCCGGGGAGAAAGCCTCTTCCTTATTCCCGGCAGGCCCGAAGCTATCCGGAAGGCCTTTTCCCTGGCCCGCCCGGGGGATCTGGTACTCCTTCTGGGAAAGGGGCACGAAAATTCAATTATCTACCGGGATTATTCTATGGAGTACGACGAAATAGGCGAAGCGGAAAAAGCCCTGGCGGAACTGGGATACGGCCTTACTTGTACTGCTGGGAAATAGCCCTGAACCGGTCCTGAATCTGTACCACCGTGTCGGTCAGGACCGGATCAAACTGGGATCCCCTGCCTTCGGCGATGATCTGTACCGCTTCTTCGTAGGACATGGCGGATTTGTAAACCCGGGCGCAGACCAGCGCGTCGTAGACATCCGAAAGAGAAGCAAGCCGGGCGGCCAGGGGAATATCGGCGCCCGCAAGGCCCCGGGGATACCCCTTGCCGTCGTAGCGCTCGTGGTGGGAATAGGCGATATCGTAACAGTGACGGAGGTAGATTGAATCCTTGTCCATCACCGCCTTCATCATTTCTTCGATAATGTTCTTTCCCACGGTGGTGTGGGTCTTCATTATCTCATATTCATCCGGATCGAGCCTGCCGGGTTTAAGGAGGATCCTGTCGGGGATGCCGATTTTTCCCACGTCATGGAGGGCCATGGCCTTGACGATGATGTCCGGCTGCATGGCGGTGAGGGTTTCCGCGTATGCCGAACCCGACTCCAGGAGAAAATCGATCAGCGCCTGGCAGAAAAACTGGGTCCGTTTAACGTGGCTCCCCGATTCCAGATTGCGGTATTCAATAATGTTGGCAATGGCCTGCAGGGTATTATCCAGGGTGGAAGTAGCTTCGGCGGTTTTTTCCGCTACCATAATTTCCAGGCTGTCGCTGTAATTTTTTAGCTCAATCTGGTTTTTTACCCGGAGTTTAACGATCTCAGGCTTGAAGGGCTTGGAAATAAAATCCACCGCCCCCGCGGCAAGGAGTTCGCTTTCCGAGTCTTCTTCGGCGGTGATAAAAATAACCGGAATCCGCTTGAAACTATCATCGGCCTTCATGATCTCAAACATTTCGCGGCCCGACATTTCCGGCATCATCACGTCCAACAGGATGATCTTGGGCGGTGCGGCCCCCGACTTAAGCGCCTCCAGAGCCGTTTTGCCGTTTTCCGCGGTAAGGATACGGTAATCGTCCTTGAGTATTTCTTCCAGGATAAGGCGGTTCATGTCGACATCATCAACCACCAGAACAGCAGGCGCTTTTCTAAGATCAGGCATTTTCCGCTATAACCTTTTCCACTTCGGGCAGGGTGGCGGCCAAGCAGCTTTTTACCGCCTCCACCGTTTCAAGATTAACGGCCTGTACCTTTATCTGGGATTCCAGCTCTACCACCAGTTGATTCAGGGCCTTGACGGACAGGTTGGCGGTTACCCCCTTAATGGTGTGAACCAGCATTTGAGCCTTTTCATAATCCCCCGCATCCAGGGCATCCCAGACCGGCTCCAGTTTGGTTTCGTCTCTGAATTTACCCAAAAGCCGGGAATAGAGCTTGCCGTTGTTCATCACCCTTTTTTTGCCGTCTACCTGATCAATGTATACGATGTCCGCCATCGGGATCCTCCGCCGCCGTTATAACCGGTATTATATAACGAAGGATCGCCGCCGTCCAGAGCCCGGCGCATATTTTCCGGGGAACTAAGCATTGTACCCGCAGAGCTGCGGTTCCGGGAGTTGGTCCGGCGGGGGGGGCGGATCCTCCTTTGGGGGGCGCTCCGCAGTTGCCAAAGGCCCCACCCCCATGCCGCCAAACCCGCCCGCGCCTACCAGCGCAGGCAGCCTACGTCGAAAGAAAAAAAGGGCAGCGGTTTGGCGTATTCGCCCCTGCCCCAGCCCATGCGGTAAATAGCGCCAAAGGAACGGGTAAACCGGACGCCTATGTTAAAAGAGGCGTTCCAGTAAAGCGCCTGGGGAGAAAGAGCCGCGGCGTCATCAAAAACGACGCCGGAGGCGGCGGCCAGGGCAAAAAACCATTCGGCCCCCATGATCGTGGTGTTTTTGAAGGGTTCTGCCTGTACCGCCAGCGAGGCTGCTGCTTTTGCCGCCCCAAAACGCTGGCGGCCCGCAACCTGGGGGAAGAAGACCCGGTCGGCGCTGCTGTAGCCCAAGAGAGCGGTATGACCCGGTAAATCCCCCAGGTTTCCCGTTACGTCCCCGCCGGCAAAGGCGTTGAAGATGATGCCCGCCTTCTTCGCCAGGGGAAGGGCAAGGGCAAAATCCGCCTGCACCATATCCGAAACCGCTCCGCCCTTCAGGGGAAAGATCACCGTGTTACCCAGGTTGAAAAGCAGCCCCCGGCTCGCGAACATGGGGGCGTTCAGGGTATTGTACTCCCAGCCAAGGGCAAGACCCAGAGTGCCGGCCCGCAGCCCGCTGTCCGCATTGTGGGCAAAGGTAAAGTAACCGGTAACGCCGTCGATGTAGGTTCCGGAAAACCATGAAAAGTCAAAGGCAAGGGTATTGGCGCTGTCGATTTGCCAGCCCAGGCCGGCGGCGGCTCTGGCACTCAAGATACTGCTGCCTCGCTGATCCCCTGAAACAAAACCCGGCGTTATCCGCTCCTGGTCTTCGGTCAGGGCGATGCCGGTGGAGAAAAAAAATTTTTGGCCCAGGGGCTGGAAAAAAAGTCCCTGGAAAGTAAGAACATAGGGGCCGGTAAAACCCAGGGCCAGCGCCGATCCGGGGCCTGTAAGCCCGCGGAACTGGGCGCCCATAAAAACCTGCAGTTTGACCAGTACATCGCTGGAAAGGGTTTCCTGAAAACCGGCGCCAAACACGGCATAGGCGTTCCGCAAATCCGATCGAAACAGCCGCAGTTCCAGCAGGGGCGCCCCCTCCCTGGCGTCGAGTCTGGCAACGGCAAAGGTATAATGCCCGGTTCGGTACACCTCGCCGATAAAGGCTTCAAGGCGTTCCCGCGTGGCGCTCCGTCCGCTCAGGGTCTGGTCAAACCGGCGGCGGATGTACTTTTCATCCATGGTAAGCGCCCCGGACATGCTCAGGTTTTCCAGGGTGATATACGGCAGGGCGGAATAGCGGTCGCCCTTTGCCGCAGGCGGAACCCTCTCTGCATCGCCGTAGATTTTTTTTCGCAGTTTCAACAGGGTTTCCCGGAATGCCGCCTTTTGCCCTTCCGCCTGCTCATAAATTTCCCTGGCCTTGGGGAAGTCGAGTATCGCATACCGTTCCACATCGGGGAACAGCACGGCGTCCGCGTCGGCGTACTTGGCCTCTGCCCCTGCATGAAGATAAATGGAAAGGGTCTGGTTCAGCGCGGCCAGGGGGGAACTGTTAAAAGCGTCCGGCTCAAGGAGCATTTTGTTCAGCAGTTCCACCGCTATCACAATATCAAAACCCAGGGCCTTTGCCTGCCGCACCGGCAGATTGTCCAGGACGCCGCCGTCAAGGTAATATTTGCCGTCAATGCTAAAGGGCTCGAATACCGCCGGAATACTCATGCTTGCCCGGATCGCCTCGGCAAGATCGCCCGATGAAAAAAATTCCAGTTTGCCCGTGGTAAGTTCCACGGCGGTGGCGCGAAAGGGAACGGGCAGGGAATCGAAACTGATATACGAGGGGATTTTGGCGGTGAGGGAGCGGAACAGTTTGTATGCTTCCTGGCCGGAGGAAAATCCCCTGCCCAGGTTCAAGGCGAATGTACGGGAAAATGCCAGCCCCAGGGGATTCCGCTCAAAACTGTGAGTTCCAAGCCGGCGCTCAAAGGGAAAGACGGGCCGGTCCTGAAAAATCACGTTCCAGTCAAGGTCAAGAAAAATATCTTTCATCATTTGCGGGCTGTAACCGGCGCAGTACAGGCCGCCGATGATGGCCCCGGCGCTGGTTCCAATAACCATGTCGATGGGGATGTCCAGTTCCTCAATGAGTTCCAGCACCGGTATATGGGCATAGCCCTTGGCCCCGCCGCCGGCCAGTACCAGCGCCACCGAAGGCCGGCCTGCGCCCAGCGCCGGAGGCGTTTGCAGCGCAAGGGCCAGACAGACGGCGCTGACGGGCAACGCTTTCCAAAACATGGCTTCCCTCCTTAGGCGGTGTGGTTTCCCCGGGTAACCGCCGGTGCATCCGGCAGATCACAGGGGTTCTCAAACGGCGAACCTTCGGTTTAATACCGATTTTCACAGATTAACCGGCGGCAGTCAAGAATAACCGGCGGCTCCCTAAAACCGGAGCCGGGCCTTGGCGGTAAGGAGGGTGCTGCTGGCGGTCCGCTCTGGCCCCAGTTCTCCAGGATCACCGGCGGAAAACAGCTCCCGGTCCAGGGGAACCCGGACAGAAAAGTTCAGGGTCATCCCCTGAAAGGGCTCATATTCGGCGCTGAGGACGGGGGAAAAGGAAAGGTCCTCCAGGCCCGCCGTGCAGGAGAGGCCCAGCCGGGCGTACTCGTTCAAGCTGTAGAGGGCCGAGGCAGAGAGATAGTGCCGGTTCGTTAGGCGGAGGTTCTCCGCGGTGGAGGAGGTTTCCCCGGAGTAGAGGTACTCCGCCAAAAGGTAGAGCTTCCCATCTACTAGGGAATAGTCGAAGCCCAGGGCAGCGGCGAGGCCCTTCAGGCTTTCTTCCGCTTCGGGGTTCCAGGTGTAGAGGGCCTCCGCCACAAAACCCAGTTCCAGGTCCGCCTTCACCGAGAGCCCTCCCCGGTGCCGGCCCAAAGGATAAGGCCCGCCGGGGGTCTCGAAGGCGTAAAAACCCTGGACGCTGGCCTTGTCCCAGTGGTTCTCCCCCCCAAGGCCGAGGATGAAGCCCTCCCCTTCCACGCTGAGGGGATCCCTAGGGGCCGAGGCAAAAGTGAGGAGTTTTAGATCCCCCAACGGGTAGGCGGCGAAGGAGGCCCCCAGGACGCCCCGGGGCCGGGCGTCGGGGAGGAGAGGGCTGCGGGGGTTGAGGAAGTCCGAGGGACCCCAGGCCAGGCTGTAGCCGAAAGGGAGCCGCAGGAGTCCCGCGTCAAGCTGGAGGATCTCCCCCTGGACCCGGAAGTAAAGCCGTTCCAGTTCCAGAGCGGCGATGTAGTTTTCTCCTCCCACAAAGGCCGTGGCGGGGATGATGCCGGGGTTCAGGGCCGTCATCGCCTCTGCCGCGGAGGCGATGCTTCCCGAAGCGGCCATCAGGTTAACTGCGCTGTATATTGCCGCGTATTCCCGAAGTTTTGCCTGGGCGCGGATATTGGCCCAGGTCTCGACTCCCAGGGAAAAGTCCGGTCCTGTCCCGGCCCCGATGTTTCCGAGGACCCGGCTGTCCAGGAGGCCCGAAAAGGTGAGCCCCTGGGCCATGAGGCTCCCCGCAGCAAAAGCGAAAAAGGCGATAATGAAAAATGCAGTATACCGTTTCATAGCAAACTCCTTGTGGGGGGACCGACTACAGCCCTCAACATCCTGTTTCGGGCTTCCGTCCCGCCTTCGTCCGCTGCCGCCGCCATCCGTGGCGGCTTTTCCTCCCGTTGGTCGGCGCGGACTACGGCAAAAAAGGCGCAGCCTTTTTTGCCCCCCGGCCGGGGGCGTTGCGGGGGCGGCGCCCCCGCAGAGGGGGTAGCCCGCCACCATGTTGCGGGCGTAGGGGTCGTGTCCGCACAGCGGACACGCGACTTCCCCCCTCCCCCCTACCGCTCCAGATTCCTTTGACTGAACACCGAGTCCGCGATGGGCTGGTCCAGGACCGCGTTCTTCATAACAAACGTGGTTTTGCTGTTTTTGCGCAGCAGGTCGCGC
>JAITHE010000170.1 GCA_031280125.1 Treponema sp. | reverse complement strand
TCCACGGCGGTCAGGGAGCGGCCCTGTTCCACCACAAAATCAACCTCCTTGTCCCGGTCCCGCCACCAGTAAACCTCGAAGCCCTCTTCCTTGCTCCGGGCCAAAAGAGCGGCCCCCACGGCGCTTTCTATTAAATGCCCCCGTTCTCCGGGTTCCTCCAGACAGCGCCGCCGGGACGCTCCGGCGGCCCAGGTAAAGAGGGACGTATCGTAAACCATAAGGCGGGGCGAACTCTGGCGGGACCGGAGCTTGTTGGGGGAATACTTGGGAAGACCCCGGAGTATGTTGGCCATGCCCAGGAGCTCCAGATAGTGGGCGATGGTTACGGTGTTTCCCGCGTCGTGAAGCTGACCCAGCAGTTTGGTATAGGACAACTCCTGGGCCGAATAGCGGGCCCCCAGGGTAAAGAGGGAACGGAGCAGGGCGGGCTTGCGGACCTCTTCCATCAAGAGTACGTCCCTGGCGATGACGGGCTCCACAATGGACGAGCCCATATAGCGGGCCCAGCGTTCCTCGTCATTCTTGAGGGCCGCTCCCCCCGGATAACCGCCAAAGAAAAGAAAATCATCCAGACCGTAGCCAAAGGCCGCCCTGCATTCCCTGTAGCTCCAGTGGGAACAGTACAGCACCTCGAAACGGCCCGCCAGGGATTCGGTAAGCCCCTTTTGAATAAGGAGTGACGAAGAACCGGAGAGGATCACCTTGAGGGGAATGTTCCGCCGGGTATCCTCATCCCAGAGCAGTTTGACCATGGCGGACCATTGGGGGATCTTTTGTATCTCGTCCACCACCAGGATATATCCTCCGGCAGTTCCCTCCTGGGCCATCAGCCGGGTCTGCTCCCATTCGCTGCGTAGCCACTCTGAAGAAATGAGGACCGGGTCATCCGCGCTGATGTAGCGGACGGGAACCGGAAGGGATTCCATGGCCTGCAAAATGGCTGTGGTCTTTCCGGTCTGCCGAGGGCCGGTGATGATCTGCATAAACCGCCGTTTTTCGGCCATCCGTGTTACGATCTGCGCAACTAATCCTCGTTCAAACATCTCAATATCCTTTACTAAATACTTAATATTTTAAGTATTTTACACGTTATATCACTCTATATACTTATTATATTAAGTATATTGTAATTGTCAAGGAGAAACCCTTACCGGAAGGAATATTCCGGCTTTACAGTGGTCCACCCCGGGACGTCAAATTCCCATTTTTGATAACATTTTCGATGGGGCAGTACGCATCGTAAGACGTAACGGCCTCACAACGTTACACTAATGCGGCCTTGTTGCAGGAACCATGAGGGAAACCGCCGCCCAACCCCGTCAGGTCCGGGGGGAAGCAACGGTAAGCGGTTGGTTTCCACGCCGTGGTCTTCTTGGTGTGAGGTATTTTAATAACCGGCGTTTTTGTCCACCAGGCTTTTGAGCGGTTCTCCCCGGACATAGCGGCCCAGGTTGTCCAGGGCGATTTCCAGGGCTAAATCATCGTAGTCTTCCCGAAGTCCCGCATAATGGCCCGTGATGATAACGTTTTTCATGTCCCACAAGGGTGAATCAAGCGGCAGGGGTTCATGTTCTGCCACATCCAAAAGGGCTCCCGCGATTTTTCCTGTTTTCAAGGCTCGAATCATAGCCGTTTCATCGGTGGTAGCGCCCCGGCCCACATTGATATAAACGGCGCTTTGTTTCATGGCCGCAAATTCTTTTGTGCCGATACAGTATTTTGTTTCCTGGGTAAAGGGAAGGATATTCAACACCACATCTGCTTCGGGAAGGAGCTGCAAAATTTTTGACGATGGCTCTACCCGGACGGTGTCCTGTACTGCCTGTCCAATGGATGGCCCGGCGGGAATACGGCGGCGGATACCGATCACCTTCATCCCAAAGGCCATGGCCGTGCGGCCTGTTTCTTCACCTATTGTTCCATATCCCAGGATAAGCATGGTTTTGCCTTCCAATACCGGCAGTTCGGGAGCCCTGATCTGCAGCCACTCATGTTTTTCCTGCTGGCTCAACGCCTTTTTAAGGTTCCTGCACCAGGCCAGAAGCAGCGCAAAGATATGTTCCGCCAACTGCCGGCCATGCATACCCGAAGTGCTGGTCAACCGGAAGGGGTGGTCTTTAACTTCAGGGTAAAGCTGCAGTTGATCCGCCCCGGCCATCCAAAGTTGTACCCATTGCAGGTTTTGCATTCTCGATATAAGGGAAAAGGGGGCTTCACCGATGATGATTTCAAAAGAATCCAGGTTTTTTTCGATTTCTCCATTGTCCTTTGAAACAACAATGGTCCTCCCGCCGCCGGCTTCCTGTATCCGCTCCAGGCCGTGGGACGGAATCCGGTCCGGCGGCAGTGCCAGCAAAATAGTTCCCTTGTTATTCGTACAATACATAGAGAGCCTCCAGTTTTTCTTTTGCTTCCAGCAGCAGCGGTATAACCTTTTCCACTTCTTTGTTTTCGTAGTATACAGGAAAAGCCACTGAAATCCCCGCCACGGGTATTTTAACTGAATTTAGTACCGGGACGGCCACACATTTGACATTGGGGGTAGACTCTTCCTGTTCATAGGCTATGGAAGTACGGCGGATCTCATTAAGTTGTTCCAGCAATAGCTTGAAAGAAGTAATGCTTCTGGGAGTCAGCGATGCCAGTTTTGTTTCTCCGTAGAATGAGCGTAGTTCCTCATCGCTGTATCCCGAAAGCATGGCCTTGCCGATGGCGGTGGTATGGGCCGGAATGGCCTTTCCCACCTGGGAATAGATCCGCAGGGCGTGGACGCTGTCAAATTTATAAACATAGACCACATCGGTTCCCTGTAGTACGGCAAAATGGGTGGTTTCTTTGCAGGCAGTGTTTATCTTCTCCACAATTTCTTTTGCCCGCCGTTCAAAGGGATTGGAAACCCGGAATGCGCTTCCGGTTCTAAAACAACGAATCCCCACGCTGTAACGGCCGGCGGAATCTTTTTCCAGATAACCCGTAAGCAGCAAGGTTTGAAGCAGATTGTAAATGGTACTCCTGGGCAAATCAAACATCTCCTGGATTTCTCTAAAAAGGACCGGATTGGGGCTGTCCGCCGTATAATCCAGTATTTCCAGGGCATTTTGCAATAGCCGGTGGCCTTTGTTTGACATCGTAAAAATTCTCCACCTTTTCTCAGTTTTTTGTTGACAACCAAAAAATTGTCTGATATTCTATCAAAAATTAAGTCCTTATATAGATACATTGTCTATATATATGGATTATGATAACCAGGAAATGGCCGTCTGTCAATCATCCGGCACAAAAAAGGCGCTTTTCCGGCCAAAGCCAGTTTGAGGGGAAGAAAAATGAAGAAATATGTCCTATTGGTATTAACGGTTCTGCTACTCACTGTCCTCGTGCTGTCCTGTGGAAAGTCCCGGGGAACCGGAAAAGCTGTGGAAGTGCAATTTTTTCATACCACCTGGGTACCGGAGATGCTGGAAATTGTGGACGAGGCCATTGCTGAATTTGAGGCATCCAATCCGGGAATTAAAATCGTTCAAACCCGGACCAATTGGGCGGATGCTCCTTCCCAGCTTATGACCTCCATTATGGGAGGTACTCCACCGGATCTCATTATGTGTAATCCAGGGATGCTGGCGCAGTTTCGCGGGCTCGGCGCTTTTGCGGATTTAACAGATCGTGTTTCAAAAGAATTTCTGGACAGCCTTTTGCCCGGAGCCTTGCCGATTATTACCAGGCCAGACGGCAGGATCGACGGAATGCCCCAGGAAGGTACTACCTATACGCTGTTTTACCGCAAGGATCTATTTGAACAGGCCGGTCTGGATCCGAACAAACTGCCTTCAACCTGGGAAGAACTTATTGAAACGGGCAAAAAGCTGACCAGGGATACCAACGGAGATGGCAAAATAGATCAGTATGGCTTTGGCTGGCCCGTGGCGGCAAACAACGCGAATATTTACTGGATCAACTGGATGTATCAGGCCGGTTCTCCGGTAAGTGTTTTTGAGGATGGCAAATGGGTTTCCAGGCTCAATGGACCTGAGGCCCTTGCGGGCACACAGTTTATGGTTGATTTGGTCAGGACCCATAAAATATCCCCGCCCAATGTGGTGGAATACGATTGGGAAGGGGCCGCCAATGCTTTTGTTTCCGGTGAAATCGCCATGATGCACAACGGAGCCTGGGTTGTTTCCGCAGTCAAAAAAAAAGGACCCGAACTGGAAGGTAAATGGGGAACGGTTATCCTCTTTGGCGGCCCCGGGGGCAAAGTATACCGGGGTTACCCGAATACCTTTCACCTTTTGGAAGCCTCTACCCACAAGGATGAAGCCTGGGCGTTTCTGGAGTATTTGTATAAGACTCCCAGTAAACGGGACGAGGGACTTTCAATCGCCGGTTCTTTCTGCAAGGCTGCGGGAGGTATGCTCTTTACCCGTGACTACGTAGCCTATGCGAGAAAAAACTATGAACCCTTACTACAGCCCTTTCTCGATGCCCTGGATTACTGCAGGCCCGAACCGCTGGATCCTCAGTGGCAGACTTTGAACAATCTTTTTGTCCCTTCAACCATTCAGCAAATGGTTATGGGCCAACTAAGTCCCAAAGACGGATTGACCCTGCTGCACACGCAGCTGGAAAAAATGCATGGGAACTAGCCGGAGCGGATATAAGGAAACTGTTTTGCAAATGGAGAGAAGATGACAAGGCAAAAAATGCTTACCAGAGCCACTCCGTATCTTTTTATTCTTCCCTGCGCCATCCTTGTTTTTATTGTCCTGTTGTATCCTGTTTCGGCGGGGATCGTCAAGAGCCTCTATAACGAGAATTTGCTTATCCCCGCCCCTGTTAAATTTGTGGGAGTACAAAATTTCGGGGCTCTTTTTTCAGACCCCCTGTTTTTGGGCGCCTTACATCGTTCCATTGTCTGGACTCTCGTTATCCTGGTGTTTGAAATGATTTTTGGCATGTTTTTTGCCTTGTTCTTAAACGCCAATATTTATTGTAAAAAACTACTTCGTTGTCTTATTTTAATTCCCTGGGTCATCCCCAACGCCATTTCGGGTATTATATGGAAATGGTTTTTGAATGAATCCTACGGATTCTTAAACTATCTGCTTCGTTCCATGCGTTTTATAGAACATAATCTGCCATGGCTGAGTAATAACGAATTGGCCGCCATTTCGGTAGTATGTATTATTATATGGAAAAACATTCCCTTTGTAACGATTACCCTGCTGGCAGGCTTACAGTCCATTTCTCCCGATCTGTACGAGGCCGCCAGAGTAGACGGGGCCGGTTTTTTAACGACCTTTTTTCGCATCACCATGCCGATGATTTCCAGCATTATTTTGATTACCGGCATTTTAACTTCAATCTGGAATTTTAATCAACTGGATATTATTCAGGTGGTAACCCGCGGCGGACCAGGGGTAGCCACATTGTCTATGCCTATATTTATTTACCGTTTGTTTATGGAATCATTTCAGACCAGTTACGCTTCCAGTGCGGCGGTTGTAATGATGATCATCATGACTATTCCCACTGTCATCTATGTCCGCAAACTGCTCAAGAGGTAACAAAAAAGATGAAAAAAGCAACGCAAAGACTGCTGAACAAAACAGGCCTTACCCTTATCGTGGCCGCTTTCTCCATCATATTGATACTGCCCTTTCTTTGGATGATCTCTACATCCTTTAAGGAGGCGGACGAGATCTTCAGGGCTGTCCCCAAATGGCTGCCTCGGAATTTTAGTTTTAAAAACTACGTTGGGGTGTGGATGCGCCCCTATTTTCCCAACTATTTGATCAACAGCATCATTACGTCTCTTTTTACCATGGGTATTGCGCTTATAACCGCGGCGTTATGCGGGTATGGAATTTCCCGGTTTAACTTTAAGGGAAAGACGGCGTTTTCCGCCGTACTGATCATTGTTCAGATGTTTCCTTCCATGTTACTGCTGATACCCCTGTATCTTATCATGCAGCGGCTGGGGCTTATCAATACCTATACGTCCATGATCATCGCCTACACAACCTTTGCCATGCCCTTTTGTACCTGGATGGTAAAGGGATATTTTGACACCATTCCGGTTTCCATAGAAGAGGCCGCCCGGATAGAGGGGTGCAGCCACCTAGGTATTTTGATGCGCATTATTCTGCCCCTGTCCGCCCCCGGTATTGTAACCGTTGCCATGTTTGCCTTTATCCTTTCCTGGCAGCAGTACCTCTATGCGCTTACCTTTGCCCGGACGGAGCCGATGAAGACCATTACGGTGGGGATTGCCCTGATGCAGGGACAGCACGGCAGCGTCAACTGGGGAGAAATAATGGCCGGGGCCATTATCGCCTGTCTTCCCGGTCTTGGTTTCTTTGTTTATCTGGAAAGATACCTGGTTCAGGGTTTTACCATGGGAGCCATCAAGGATTAACCTGGGCGTCTATGGATCCAATATTGCGAGGAGGACTAAAATGAAAAAGATTGTGGTGGTATTGACGGCGCTGGCGCTTGTTACGCTTCTGCCGTCCTGCGGAAAACCCCAGGGGAGTGGAAAGGCGGTGGAAGTTCAGTTTTTCCATACTACCTGGGTTCCGGGTATGCTGGAAATTCTGGACGAGGCCATTGTGGAATTTGAGGCCGCCAATCCGGGGATTAAAATTGTTCAGACCCGTACCAGTTGGACCGATTTTCCGTCCCAGCTGATGACCTCCCTCATGGGAGGGGTGGCGCCGGATCTGGTCATGGCCAATCCTCCCATTCTGGCGCAGTTCCGGGGTATTGGGGCCTTTGCGGATTTGACCGACCGCATATCGCCGGAATTTACCAAGACCCTGCTTCCCAGCGCCGTCCAGGTTATGACGGTCCCCGGCGGCGGCTTTGACGGAATGCCCCAGGAAGGGTGCAACTGGGCTCTTTTTTACCGTAAGGATCTGTTTGAACAGGCCGGCCTGGACCCCAATAAACCCCCCGCAAACTGGGAAGAGCTGGTTGCATACGGCAAGAAGCTGACCAGGGACACTAACGGGGATGGAAAAATTGATCAGTACGGTTACGGCTGGCCGGTGGCGGCGGAAAATGCCAATGACTATTGGGTAAACTTTATGCAGCAGGCCGGGGCTGAAATTACCGGTTTTGAAAATGGCAAATGGGTTTCCAAGCTGGACAAAAATGAAGCTCTCCAGGGTACCCAGTTTATGTATGACCTGGTACAGACCCACAAAATCGCCCCCGTCAACATTGTTGAATATGACTGGGAAGGGGTTACCAATGCCTTTGTTTCCGGGGAAGTGGCCATGATGCACAACGGCGCCTGGGTGGTCGGTTCGGTAAAACAAAAAGGCCCTGAATTGGACGGTAAATGGGGTACCGCTGTTCTTTTCTCCGGTCCCGCCGGTCCCGCATACCGTGGGCACCCCAACACCTTCCATATCATGAAGGCTTCCCAGCACAAGGACGAGGCCTGGAAATTCCTGGAGTTCTTTTACAACACTCCCAGCAAAAGGGATCCCGGCCTGACTCTGGCCGGTTCGTACTGCAACGCTTCGGGCGGCATGCTCTATACCACCGATTTTATCAACTACGCCCGGGGGACCTATGAACCGCTGTTGCAGCCATTCCTGGATGCTTCCGACGCCTGCGTTATTCCGCCCATGGATCCCCAGTGGATGACGCTGAACAATATGTTCACCCAATCCAAAATTCAGCAGCTTTTGATGGGCCAGGTAAGCGTCAGGGATGCCCTAAAGGATCTGCACGAAAATCTTGAAAAACTGCATCAGGCAAAATAGACGTTTCGGCTGTCCGGAAAGTATTTCCGGGCAGCCCGCTTTTTGAGGATGGCTTTGCCGGAGGAATCATGATCAAGATAGGAATTATCGGCCTTGGGTGGATGGGATGTCTTCATGCACAGTACCTCGGTTCCATCGACGGCTGCCGCATCACCGCCCTTTGCGACAAAAACGCGGCGGCCCTGCAAAAAACCGCAGAGGAATACCAGGCGGCGGCCTATACGGAATACCGGGATCTTATTGCGGATCCTTCGGTGGAGGCGGTGTACATTGTAACGCCCCAAAAGTACCATTATGAAATTGCCAAAGCGGTAATGGCCGCGGGGAAACATATGCTCTGCGAAAAACCCTTGGCCTTAAACCAGAAGGAGATTGATGAACTTAGGGTTCTTTCCAGGGGATACTCCAAAAAGATAATTATCGATTTTCCCCAGCGTTTTTCCATCGCCACCCAGGAGGCTGTGGCGGAAATCAAAAAGGGCGCCCTGGGGGATATTCAATTTATGCGCTGTAATTTTCGCTTTTCCATGAAGAAACACGCCGCAATTCACGGGGCATGGGTGTTTGATAAAACCCAGGGCGGAGGTCTTATTCTGGAGTCCAGTGTCCACATGTGGGATGCGGTACGGTACATGACCGGACAGGAAGTAGAATCCGTCATGGCGGTGGCCCACAATAACGGTGGGGCGAATTTTGAAGACAGCTTTTTCTGCATTGCCAACCTTTCCGGCGGCGCCATTGCCTGCGTGGATATGAGCGGCTGGCTGCCGGAAAATGCCGACACGGACAAGCGTTTTGAACTTATCGGAACTGCCGGCGCGGTTTACCTGGACGAACACAAAAATTACCTTTCCATTCAAAGTGAACGGGGGGTGGAAAATAACCCCGGCATGTTTACCACCGGTATGACCCACAAAGATGTGATGTGGCACTCGGTTATTGCCGGCGGAGTCAAACGGCTGGACGAGCATTTTATTCGCTGTATCGCCAAAGACGAGGAGCCCTTGATAAGCCTGGAAGACGGTGCCAGGGCCTGTGAAATTACCTGGAGTGTCGTAAAATCCCTGGAAAGCAAGAAACTGGAAAAGGTACACTATGGAAGCTAAACCTGTCAGGATTGGAATTGTCGGCTGTGGCCGGGTGGCGGAAAACCATGTGGAGGCCGTCAAGAAATGTCCCCATACCGTATTGACCGCCGCCGCCGGAGGCCGCAGGGCGGAGGAATTTTCCCGGCGGCACGGACTTACCCTGCTTTCGCCGGAAACAATCTGCGGCAGCGAGCTGGTGGACGCGGTTCTGGTATTAACTCCCCTTAAAACTCACCATGAGTATACCAGAGCTGCCCTGCGGGCGGGCAAACACGTCCTGGTGGAAAAGCCGGTCAGTTATGACGAAGGGGAAATCGAGGATATGATCACCCTGGCCGGGGAACGCTCACTGGTTTGTATGCCCGGACACAGTTATATTTATCTGCCCGAATTGACCAGAATGGCCAAAACAATTCCGTCGGGTGGAATAGGAAAACCCGCCTACGCCTATTTTTCGGAAACCTATTATATGCCTCCGGATCTTATAGGTAAATACGAAGGCCCGGAAATCGACGTTCTCTGTCATCAGCTGTATCTGTCCCTGGCCTTTTTTGGTAAACCGGAAAAGGCCGCCGCCTTCCGTTCCAGTTTTCCCAAAGAAATTCTTCCCACCGGAGGCCCCCAGGTGGCGGTGATGATGGCCTATCCAGGGGGAACCCTGACACACCTGTTGGTTTCCTGGGCGGCGGAAGACACTACTTCCGATCCCTGGACCTTCAAGATAAAAATACTGGGTACGGAAGGGGGCATACATTTTTCACGGCTTGATTATATGAGGTGGGTGAATGGAAACTGGGAACAGCGGTATTACCAGGAAATGTTTGACTGCCAGATGGATTATTTTGTTAACCGCTGTATTCTTGGTGGAGAAAATCCGCTTTCGACCATTGAAGACGCACAAACCGTGTGCCGTCTCCACGGACGGATTATGCGAGCCATGACGGAGGGAACATGAAAATAAGCAACGTAGAAACCATCCTGCTTAGTTACCGTTATCAGCAGGACGAAGCCTGGAAGTGGTCTGGCGGCGCTACCCTGCAGCGTAACAGTGTGCTGGTACGGATTACGGTAGACGACAACATTACCGGCCTGGGAGAAATTGGTGAATCCGCCTATCTGCCCAAGGCTATCGAACAGATGATCGAACTTCGTTTTAAGCCCATGTTGATGGGAGAAAACCCCTTCGACACGGAAAAACTTTGGCAGAAGATGTACGTTTTCTCCAGCCACTATGGCCGCCGGGGGGTTATTCCCACGGTGATAAGCGGGATTGATATCGCCCTCTTTGATATCATAGGGAAAATTCTCCAGCGGCCGGTTTATGATCTTATCGGCGGAAAGTATCGCCGCCGGTTCCGGGTCTATGCCTCAGGGGGCATGAGTAAATCCGTGGATCAGCTTGTGGCGGAGGCAAAAGACTACATTGCCCAGGGCTACTTTGGCTTCAAGGTTCGCATCGGCAGTGAAGATCCAGCGGAAGATATTGAGATGGTGCGGGAACTGCGGGAGAGGATAGGCCCTAAAACAGCCATTCTCGTGGATGCGGGGCAATGTTATACCAACTTCCCCTGGACCTATGACACGGCCCTGCGGGTATGCAAAAAACTGGAACCCTGCGATCTTTACTGGCTGGAAGAACCCCTGCATCCCGACGACATTGATGGCTTTATCCGCCTTAGCGCCAATACCGTTATCCCCATCGTGGCCGGTGAAAATGAATTTACCCGGTATGGCTTTAAGGAACTTATTGAACGCCATGCGGTATCCATGATCCAGCCCGATGTTACCAGAACGGGAGGCATCTCGGAATGTAAGCGGGTGGCCGCCATGGCCCAGGCCCACCACATGCGCTACGCTCCCCACATATTCGGATCCGGGGTCGGCTTTATGGCGAATATGCATTTTATCGCCTCCACTCCCAATGCGTTTGTCATGGAATACGATCAAACCCTGAACCCCCTGCGGGACGAACTGCTTGTTAAGCAGCCGGTATACAAAAGCGGTTATGTGGAACTTATCGAAGACCTGCCCGGTCTGGGGGTGGAACTGCGGGACGAAACAATAAAACGCTTTGCCTACCATGACGAGGATGCGGTTCAAAAGCGGGAATTTGTTCCCGTCTTCTAGGGAATCGCAGGCGGGAGCTAATAATGATCTGGACAATTGTACCAATTTTGGGCGGTGAATTCGGCATGGTCCGGGATGATATAAAATTTACCGGGGGAGATCCGGCCATAAGCAATATGGTTCCTTCCTTGCTTTTTTTGTTGACAAACGGAGAACAACAGATCGTGGTGGATACCTCCTATGGGGATCCAAAAGAAGTGGAGGCCATGGGTCTAGTTGTAAAACGGGACGTGCCCTATCAGGATCGCCTGGCGGAAGCGGGAATTATTCCAGGCCGGGTGAAAGCTGTCTTTTTGACCCATACCCATTGGGACCATGCGGGAAACTGTGGTTGCTTTGCAAACGCTAAAATATACTGCCAGCAAAAGGACTACGACTTTGCACTTTCCGCCGCTTCAGATTATGCGCCGGGGCTGCGGACATTGCTGCGTAATTCTGCGCCGCGCTTTATATTTCTTGACGGAGACGGGGAAATGCTTCCGGGTCTGCGGTATATAGCTATTGGCGGACATACGCCGGGCTCACAGATGCTTGAGGTCAATACCGGACACGGCAGAGTTTTTATTACAGGGGACGATGTTATGACCTTTGCCAATGTAGAACAAAATATCCCCGTGGGATTATGCGTTAACCCCTCCGGCTGCCAGAAAGCCCTTGACCTGATCCGTTCCGCCGGGGGATCCATTGTACTGCCCAGTCACGATTACCGGACACTGGAATATCTTGCTTCGCCGGAACGATGCCGGTTTGTTTGTTCCGCCTGCGGGTTTAATACCCCGCCCCTTGGGGCGGTTTTTTACCAGCAGTCAATTTGTTTTACAGGGTATTAAACCTGCATAAAATCCATACCTATCGGAACCAACATACCCCGCT
>JAITHE010000137.1 GCA_031280125.1 Treponema sp. | reverse complement strand
CCCCATTCGCTGTGGACAAGGCGGAGGAAGGAACGGATGGATCTCCACGAAGACCGGGGATCCACGGTGTACGTCTGCATCCGTT
Source organism: Treponema sp. (assembly GCA_031280125.1). GTDB lineage: Bacteria > Spirochaetota > Spirochaetia > Treponematales > Breznakiellaceae > JAITHE01. Next base: position 41,770 of record JAITHE010000137.1, on the reverse strand, counting down.
ACGAAAACAGCAAGGGCCAGGCAGGTCCCTGGGGTCCTGTGGTGAGTGCCATCATTCCATGATTGCACTCACCACAGGGGGAGTTTCGCCGCAGGTGAAACTCCATGCCGGTTTATGCCGTGGAGATTGGGCAAGGCACACTCTCCTAAGCTCTCCGCCGCAGGCGGAGAGCACCCTTCCCGCTTGCTTACAGGGCGGGGCGTAAACCGAAGAGGGGCACAACTCCAGCCGTATATGCCCGTGCAGTTTTGCCGCAGGCACAACTGCCAAGCACTTCGGCGCAGCCGAAGTGCGGGGGTCCTTTGGTGAGTGCAATCATTCCATAACGGCGGATACTAAAGGCGGTGTGTAGACGCAGTGCGCCTACACGCGGAGGGGGAGGATGTAACACGAGGTGCGTAGTACGTCCGTTTTCCGGCAGTAAAGCGAAACCGTTTTACTGCTGCGGCCAGGCTGGTAGGCGCGCTGCGCCTCTACAGAACGAAAGAGCCCGCCCTGTAGGGAGCGAAAAAAGAAACGTAAGGAGTGATGTATGAAGAACGAAACGAAAAGGGGGCTGCGGGGGGTCTGTGCCGCGGGGCTGCTGGCGGCGTCCGCGACGGCCCTGGGCGGCTGTGGCGGCGGCGATGATCCCGGCATTGTCTTTGCCACCCCGGAGAAGTACCGGGAGACGGTGAGCCTTGCCGGGGGGGCCGTCCCCGGTAGCACTGATTCCAGCATTACCGGCACAAGTTATGACCACGGTGTATTTGTCTACAACCGCAGCGTAACCCTAAGCCCCTTTAGGATGGCGAAGTACGAGACCACCTATGAGTTGTGGAAGGAGGTGTACGACTGGGCCATAGGGCGCGGGTATACCTTTGCCAATGCGGGGAAAGAGGGGTATCCCTCTGCGGGAGACACCGATGAAGGGAAGGGGACCGACAGCAATGAGTGGACGGGGGCGGAGAAGAAGAGCCGTCCGGTAACGGAGATAAGCTGGCGGGACGCTGTTGTGCGGTGCAACGCCTACAGCGAGATGAGCGGGAAGGAGCCGGTGTACTACACCGATGCCGGCTATACCACGGTGTTGAAGACATCGACGAATGACAGCGGAACCACGACGGCGGCGGATACGGCGGTGGTGAAGGGCGGGGCCAACGGGTACCGGCTGCCGACGGAGGCGGAGTGGGAGTATGCGGCCCGGGGGGGAAACACCGCTGCTGCGGCGTGGAGCTATACCTATGCGGGAACCGACACCGAGGGGGAGTTAGGCAGTTACGCCTGGTATGCTCCCAATGCGTGGTCGTTTCCGGTGGATACCAGTAAGGAGTACGGGGTGCATCCGGTGGGGACCAAGACTGCCAACGGGGCGGGCCTTTTTGACATGAGCGGGAACGTGTGGGAATGGTGCTGGGACTGGAATACAGATTCCGTTGACACCACCGCGGTAACGGATCCGGTATGGGCCGGCGCTCCGGCGGGACCCGCTTCGGGTACGGTCCGTGTGGTACGGGGCGGCGGTTGTGCCTACAATGCGGGCGCCTGCACGGTCTCTTATCGGTACAACCACACCCCGCGTAACGGGAGCGTCCATCTGGGGTTCCGGGTGGTTGCGCCATAAAACGCAGAGCGTTTTATGGCGTTGGAGTTTTGTCCCTTCCCGTCCGGTTATGTGGCATGGCGTAGTCCAGAGAGGGACAAAACTCCAGAGCAATCCGGTGCAGCCAGATTGCGGGCTGCGCCGGATTGCGGGGTTCATGCGCTTTTCTGGATAAAGAGTATCTCCGGGGGTTCCAATTTTTCCACCGTGTCCTGGGTTATGACCACCCGTTTTTCCCCTTCCATGGAAGGGATGTCAAACATGATGTCCGTCATAAGCCGTTCCACGATGGCCCGCAGCCCCCGGGCGCCGGTTTTCTGTTTGATCGCCGTGCCGGCGATGGCGTTGATTGCCCCGTCGGTAAATTCAAGCCGCACGTCGTCCATGGCCAGGGATGCCTGGAACTGTTTAACGATGGCATTTTTTGGTTCCGTGATGATCCTTTTAAGGTCCTCCATCCGTAATTCTTCCAGGCTTACGGTGATGGGCAGCCGTCCGATAAATTCGGGGATCATCCCAAAGTGGATAAGATCATCGGGATGGAGGTTTGAGTAGAGTTCCCGAAGGCTCCGTTCCCTGTTGCCCCTGGTCTCCGCCCCAAAGCCCATGGGATGCTGGACCACCCGCCTTTCTATCAGCTTATCCAGCCCCACAAAGGCGCCGCCGCAGACAAAAAGGATATTGGTGGTGTCGATGCGGATCATCTCCTGGTTGGGATGTTTCCGCCCGCCTTGGGGGGGTACGGAAGCGGTGGTTCCTTCGATGATCTTGAGCAGGGCCTGCTGGACCCCCTCGCCCGATACGTCCCGGGTAATGGAAACGTTCTCTCCCTTTCTGGCTATTTTGTCAATTTCGTCGATGTAGACGATCCCCCGCTCGGCGGAGGCAATGTTTCCCCCGGCGCTCTGGATAAGTTTGAGGAGGATGTTTTCCACATCCTCCCCCACATAACCGGCCTCGGTAAGGGTGGTGGCGTCCACGATGGCGAAGGGGACCTTGAGCTTTTTTGCCAGGGTTTTGGCCAACAGGGTCTTTCCCGTACCCGTGGGGCCTATTAAAAGGACGTTGGATTTTTCTATTTCCACATCCTCCGGATCCTTGAGGGGGTTGGAGATGCGCTTGTAATGGTTGTAGACCGCCACGGAAAGGGCCTTTTTTGCCTCCTCCTGGCCTATGATAAACAGATCCAGGTATTTTTTGATCTCCCTGGGGGTGGGGATCTCTCCGGTAAACTGGGAGGTAAGATCCTGTTCCTCGTCGGTGAGGATCTTCCGGCAAACCTCCACACATTCATCACAGATAAAGACGTCGTTGGGGCCGGCGATGATCCTTCTGGCCATGTCGGCGCTTTTTCCGCAGAAGGAACAGGACCGTTCCCCGCTGCCGTAACCGTTACGCAGCCGCGCCATGGTCTTCCCTGGTAAGCACCTTGTCCGCTATTCCGTAGGCCACCGCTTCTTCGGCGGACATGAAAAAATCCCGTTCCATGTCGGCGGCAATCTGGGCGGGTTCCTTGCCGGTATGCAGGGCAAAGCCCTTGATGGCAATGCTTTTAAGCCGGAGGATTTCCCTGGCTTGGATACCTATGTCCCTGGCCTGTCCCTGGGCCCCGCCCCAGGGCTGATGGATCAGCACCCGGGAAGAGGGGAGGACCAGCCGCTTTCCCGGCGCCCCGGCGCAGAGGATCAGCGCGGCCATACTGGCCGCCTGGCCCAGGCAGATCGTTTGGACGCTGGACTTGACGTACCGGATCGTGTCGTAGATGGCCAGCCCTGCGGTTACCGAGCCGCCGGGGGAATTGATGTAAAGGTTAATGTCCTTTTCGGTATTTTGTCCGTCCAGGTAGAGGATTTGGGCCACCACAAGATCCGCATTAAGGTCCATAATGTCCCCATCCAGGAAAATGATCCTGTCCGAAAGGAGCCTGGAATAGATATCGTAGTACCGTTCACCCACACCGGTATGTTCAACCACATGGGGAAGGATATTGCTCATGGTTTCTCCCGCCTTGCCTATTTTATCCGTTACCGGACATAAGGTCCAGATACCGCTCCTGCTTGCCTTTTTTGATCCGGTTTTCCGCTATAAAAAGATCAAACAGTTTCCGTTCTTTGATCTCTTCCTCCAGGTATTCCCTGGCATTTTCCTGATCGTAGTATTTTTTTATTTCCTCCAGGGCCGTCCCCGACGAGGCGGCCTGGTTTTCTATTTCCCTTTCTATTTCTTCACCGGAGGCTTCCAGCTTGAGGTCCCGCATCAAGGTTTCCACGATGAGCCGGCTTTTAAGGGCCCTTTCGGCGTCTCCCCGCCATTCTTCCCGGAGTTTTTCCGGTATCCCCGGCGGGCCGGATTCCGCCGCCCCCTCTTCTTCGGCCAGACGCCGCGCCAGTTCGCCGGGGGCTACGTTAAAACGCCGGGCTAGGTTCCGCAGCCGAGAATCCAGTTCCAGATCGATCATCGACTCGGGAAGATCCATGGGGGTGGTTTCTAAAACCTGCTCCAGAAGCCGGGATACGGTAATATCCCGAAGCCTCTTTTCCAGATGTGCGCCAAGCCGGTCCCGGATGCTGTTTTTCAGGTCCTCCAGGGTATGGTACTTTTCGTCCACATCCTGGGCAAGTTCATCGTCCAGGACGGGAAGTTTCTTTTCCTTGAGGGCGGTGAGGGTAACCCGGATGGTAAGGGTTTTTCCCGCCAGATCGCTGTGGGTATAACCGGCGGGAAAGGTTTTGGTGATATCCCTGGTTTCGCCCTTTTTCATCCCCAGAATGTTGTCGTCGAACTGGTAGAGATTGTAACCGGAACCCAGGGTAAAGACAAAATCCTGCCGTTCAGTCCCCTTGACAGGGCTGCCTTCGCCGTCCAGTTCCCAGTAACTAATCGTAACCACGTCGTCCCTGGCCGCTTCCGCTGTATCCTCTCTGTCCAGGACAACGGCGTTTCGGTCCCGGATCTCTTCCAGTTCCCGGGAAACATCTTCTTCCGAAACGGATACGTCGGGAATCTCCGCTTCCAGCCCTTTCCATGGGCCCACGGTTATCCGGGGAAGCACGTCGTAAACCACGGAAAACCGGAGATCCCTGCCGAATTCAAGGACCGGCTCGTCCTCTACCCGGGGGGTGGAATAGGGCAGGGGTTTGTCTTCTCTGGGAAACCCCTCGTCTTCAAACACCTCCGAAATGGTTTTTCCCAGGATCTTGTTGACCGCCTCATCTTTAAGAGCCGCCCCGAATTTCCGTTCCAGCACATCCCGGGGAACCTTTCCCCTGCGGAATCCGGGAATGGCCAGGGTTTTGGTATAATCCCTGATAAGATCATCGTACTGGGTACGGACATCGTCCTTTCCCACTGTAAGGGTCAACTTGACCGCCGAATGTGCCAGGCGGGTAATTTCTTTGGTTACGGACACCGTTTTTCCTCGTTTTGGGGTACATTGAACCGCCGGCCCCTTCCTTCGCGTCTGCGAGAGAGGGGACTCGGACCCCTATGCCATGGGCACCAGATCCTAAGTCTGGCGTGTCTACCAGTTTCACCACTCTCGCGTTATGGACCGTCCGGTTCCGGTTCAATTCTTCTGTGATTATACAAAAAGCGCCGGCGGCTGTCAACCGGTGAAGTCCTTTCCCCGGCGGCCATGACCGCCCATTTTCCAGGGTGTTTTGGGCGCCCTTTGGCGCTCCTTGCGGAAGAGTTGACAAGTCCCCCGGAGCTTCGTACAGTACAATAAGGATGAACAAGGTTGTTTTAAAGGCGGAAGATCTGGACGGTTTTCTAACCGACGCCGACAAAGCCAATATCACCCTGATGGACAGCCAGTACCGGAAGGCTCTGGCCTGTTTCAATATTCTGGCCACCACCAGGCTGGAAACGGAAAACCGGCGGGAAACGGAAAACCTTATCGGCCTCTACAACGAAATGGGGGGCCTTATGCAGGAGATCTGCAAGGACGAAAAGGGTATACAGGTCTATTCCTTTTTACCCCCCCATGAAAACCACCCCGAAGCTTCCCGGGTGATCGCCAAACTGCGGGATCACCGCACTAAACACGGGGAATTCGTCTACTACGTACAGCGGGCCTACGAGATGCTTTTTAAGCTTGCCTATGGGGGCACCCCCAGTTCAAATAAAAATTACATGGTGGTTCAGACTCCGGTAAACGTGCCGGTGCAGAATTTCGCCATCCACAAGATTAACAACATTGACGACAAAATCGAAAATACCGTTTTGTGTGTCATGCTCCGGGGAGCCCTGCTTCCGTCGATGATTCTTTCCAAGGAGATCGAGGAATACTCATCCCACGGTTATGTAAGCCCCTTCGCCCTTTTTAAAATTAACCGGGACGATTCCAGGCACGAAAACGATATGGAGTATATCCTGGATCTGGACAAATCTTACTTTTCCCTGGAGACCCTGAACGGCAAGGATCTGATATTTGCCGATCCCATGAATGCCACCGGGGGAAGCCTGGTAACGGTGGTCAAGTACCTTTTGGGGGAGGGGATCAAACCCCGGTCGGTGCGTTTTTTCAATGTCATAGCGGCCCTTAAGGGGGCTCTTCGGGTAGTCCGGGCCCTGGAAAATTGTACCGTTTATACGCTGTGGATGGATCCGGTACTGAACGAACTAGCCTATATACTTCCCGGACTGGGAGACGCTGGAGACCGGATCAACGGCAGGGATCTGCCGGAGCATCCCCGGAACATTATCCAGCTTATTGCCGATTACGGCGCCAACATCGCCCAGCTTTACCGGGAACAGCTCCGGGAAATTGAAGATACCGTTCTGGGAACCGGAAAAACATGATCCGTCCCCCCGGCCTCCTTTGTTTATCCAGCCTGGTTTTGTTTGGTCTGGCGTCCGTTTCCTGCATCAGCCTTTCCATGGCGGAAGAATACTATGCCTTGGGAACGGCCTATTTCGATTTGAAAAAATACGGCGAAGCCGAAACCTGGTACGGCAAATCGAAATTTCACCGGCGTACCCGCAGCGCCTCCGAATACAACCTGGGGCGGATTGCCTATGCCGTGGGCCGTTACGATGAGGCCGCCGGCCACTTTGAAAGGGTTCTGGCGCGGGATCCGGAAAATGTAACGGCCCTTAAAGCGGTAGCCTATACCTTCGTTAAAACGGGGAATTTTGTAAAGGCGGAGGAGTATTACAGCCGGGTTCTGTCCCTGGTTCCCGAAGGCTACGACGAAGGGTACAACTACGCCTTGGTGCTCACAGCCATGGACAGGAACCAGGAGGCCGAGGCGGTACTGATAAAGTACAACATCACCGACAGCGCCGACGCCCTTTTTCTCCTGGCCCTAGCCCGGAAAAAACAGGGAAAACCGGAGGCGGCGGACACCTTCCGGGCAAGTATCCTTAAAAAGCCCAGTCCCCGGGTACGTTTTGAGTACGGCGAATTTCTGGAGGAACAGGAACAGTTTGCCAAGGCCCTGGAAGAATACCGGCTTGCTCTGGGCGGCGCTTCCCAGGACGGCCCGGCTCCTTCGCTGATCAAATTCCGCATGGCCGCCGCCCTGATTAAGGGGGATTCCGTCAGTACCGAGGGAATTACCCTGCTACAGGAAGCCCTGAACGAGGGGTTCCTCGATAAGGAGGCCATGGAAGCCCTTTTGACGAGCCCTAAAATTCCCGCCGCCAAAAAAGAAGAACTGCGGAAAATGCTAGAAACTTACATTCAGGGTGGTTCCAAAATTAAGAAGTAGGCTGGTCATCCGGAGTTCCCTGTTCCGCCTCAGATTCAGTTTAACAAAGGCCGTCAGGGTAAGCCGGCCCAGAACACGGACCACCGATTCATGGCCCAGCGCCGCCTGGTATATTCCGTAAGCGCCGGAATGGTCCAGGCTTAATTCAAGGGTTTCCCGGTGGAAACGCTCATAATCGCTTATAGCCAGTTCATCCACCGCGGGAAAATACCTGCCCCCGGCTATTTTTTTCATGCCCGCACCGTAAAGAGCCGACAGGAGGGTTCTTTCCGCCGGTATGGTCCAGGAAAGGTTAAGGCTGTCCGCCCAGCCGGTGGAGCTGATCGTAAAGGCATTGTTCAGCTCCAGTTCCGCCCCCCTAAAGCCAAAGAAACCCGCCGCCTGTTCCGCCCGGATCCTCCAAAGGGGATCTTCCGAACGGGGCATGGAAACGGCCGCCGAGATTGAATGGCGCAGTTCTTCGTTTTTATAAAACCGCAGAACCGGGTATGCCCCCATGGCGCCGAACAGGTTAAGGGCGGAAAAGCTGAAACCGGCGCTCATGGTAAGTACGTCCAGGATGGTGTCCAGCCGCCGTTCCATGGTTCTGTCTGTCTGGACAAAAAAACTGACGGGAAACAGAAGGGAAAGCAGATCGTACCGTTCAGGGAACAGCATGTTCAGTGCCAGCACTTCGTTGAACCGGGTACCGTCGGAAGGGCTGCCGTACTTTTCCAGGGCTTCATCCATGGCGGCCTCAAGGCCGGAATCAAAAATAGCAAAAACCGGAATCCGTTTCCACAGGGGGGCGGTATCGCGGAAGCCGGTTCCGTACAGGTACAGGTCTTCGGCGGCATCTTCCCCGGCATGGATTAAACTACGGGATATGCCCCTTTCGGATCGCAGGGATCCCCTGAAGGGGCCGAAGGCAAAGGGAAAAAGGATCCGGGCGGTGGAAGAAGAACGGGTCTGTTCCAGGGGGATGGACACTTCGCTGGATCCCTCGAAGGAAAGATCCGCCCCCACCGGCAGCAGATCCAGGGTAAAGCCCGCCTTGGCCCGGGCTCCCCGGTTTTGTATAAACCGTTCCTCCGATCCCGCTCCCGGATCGGGCACCATGGAGATCCAGCTCTTCGCCCAGGCGGCGGCGTAATTGGAGGTCCACCGGGAAATTTCGCCGGTTTTTTCCGTATAGTTAAGGTTTCCTTCCAGGGTAAAACCGGGATGCCCCCCCTGTTTTGGATTCATCCCTGCCGCGGCGTTCCAGCTCCGGTGCAGCCTGCTGTTTTGGTAGCCCAAAACCGACGAAAGATTTCCATAAAGAGGCGTACCCAGCCCCAGTACAAACCGGTGGTCCAGAGTCTCCCCTCCCGGAGCGGGATCGGTGTTGAAGGTCTCCGCCAGCGAAAGGGGGCCGAAGGACCGGGAAATGCCGTGGCCGGCGTTCCAGACAAAACTGCCCGGAGAAGCCGCCAGGTTCACTCCCCCCAAAAGACGGACGCCCAAAAGGGTTGCTTCTCCCCGGGATCGCGACTGGATTCCCCCAAAGGGGTCCGCCTGGAAATCAAAGGGATCCCCCCGAAGGGCGCTTTCCAAAGCCGTGTTAAAGGAAAGGCCGGAGAGTACCGTCCTCTCCCCGGCAACGAGGAGATCCCCGGGGTGGTTCCAGTCCAGGGAAGCCCCGGTATTGAGCCGGTAGGCGGGGGAGGGATCCTCCAGGCATATTTCGTCAATGGCAAAGGAACCGCTGGAAGAACCGGGGCCGGTAAAAAAGGCCGCTGCATAAGAGGACTGTCCGCCGCCGGAATATTCTTCCGGTCCCTGCGCCGCCGCCGGACGGTAATCGATACTCCCCCTGTATTCTTTACCGTCCACCAGAAGCCGTTTATCCCTGCCGTAGCGGATCTCCACATGGCGCCATCCTCCGCCGGCAAAGGGATTATTCCCCGCCTCCAGGGGCATGGCCAGTTCCAGGGCCGTTTCTCCGGGGACGCCGTAGGATTCAGGCCCCCGGGCCACCAGAAAATGGAAAACGGAACCGGCGGGGAAGTCTCCCGCCAGATAGAAACTTAACATCCGGTAATTCACCAGGGGGATAACAGAGGTTCTGCCGTCGGCCCCGGCAGAACCGACGCCGTTCCACTCAATCCGTAAAACATGGTTAAGGCCGTTTCCCCGGAGGCGCTCAGTTTTTTTATTCCAGGGCAGTTCCAGGGGCAGTTCCACCGCCTTTGCCAGGGTGTCTGGGGCGGCCCGGATCACACTGTCCACGGTAACGGCCCGCCAGGAAGCGCCCCGGATATAGGGCCTTGCCGCCAGGAGCCGTCCGGAAACAGGACCTGGCAGGGCGGCGTCTCCTTCGATGATGATTCTCATGTACCGGGCGCTTTGGAGCTTCCGCCGGTCCTGATCGCTTATGTTTACAATGCCCAAATACCAGCCTGAAACTTTGGGGTCCGGCCGGTGAAAAAGGGGATCCGGAAAAATTTCCCTGGTTACGATGAGGAAAGGATTCTCCACACCCCCGGAATCTTCATCCGCCAGAGTTCCGAATTGGACATAGAGTTTTAAATCCGCCGGGGAAAGCTGGTAAAATCTAAAGGGGATGACGATTTCCCGGGCGTTTTCCAGAAGCGCTCCGTCCGTTCCCAGGGGAGCCTGAAAACCGGTCCAGCCTCCTGCCGGAAGATTTTCAAATTCCGCGGTAAAAACCTCCGTATTGATTTCCGGGGCCAGCGCCGGGTAGGGTCCTTCCATACCCGAAACCACCGGGGCGTTCCAGTCGACGGGCTTTAGTTCCGATCCGCCAAGGAAATTGTTCTGCCGGTAGTTCCGGTATACCAGGGGCCGCCGCCGGGACTGGGTTAAGCCGGAAAAATGAGCGCTGTCCGCCGGAGAACCGGAAATAAAACCCGCCGTGGCCGGTATACCCAGAACAATTTCCGAATGACCCTCCATGCCGGCGGCGCGGTAGAGCCCGGTGGTATCGGGCTGTTCAAAAGCCAGCCCCAGGGAAAGGCTTGTTTTTAGCTTTTCGTATTCCCAGGAAGTTTTTACCGTCAATCCCGCCGTGCCGGGACTGGAGGCTCCCTCTTCGGTATAGGCTTCCGGGGATACGTTCCAGCGCAGCCCCAGGGCGGCTTCTGCGCTAAAGGGGCTTTCCGGGGCGGCGTAGATCATCCCCGCCCCGGCGGCAAGACTGCCCAGCCGTCTTTCTTCACTGCGCTTAAGGTAACTTACCCGGATGATCTCGCTGAAACCCGGAGGGCTTGCCAGGATAACCGTACCGCTTCCCGGATCGTAGCTTGCCTGGGAATCGATAATGCCCCCACGGTATACCTGGACCGATCCGGGAACCACATCGGTCCCTATGGTATAGGCCCCGGGCTGTCCATAATTGGTAAAGCGGATACGGAGATCCCCGGTAAATCCCGGGGTACCCGGAAGGTACATCTCAGGATACTCATCCAGGGGCCACATGGACCGGGGGGATCGCCGGTCTCTGACTCCGGAGGCCAGGATTTCAAACAGCCCTCTGTTTGTATCGTCTCCGGTAAGACTGTAGAGGTTTGAATCCAGGGGAAGGCTTATACTGTTCACCGGGACCACCTCGTATCCACCCGCCCTTTCTCCGCTGGAGATCCGTACCAGGGCGGCCTCTTCCGACGTGTTTGACGGCGCCTGGTACCTGCTTTGCCTTTCAAAGGGAGAAAAGGTTCCCGGCTCATAAATCACCAGGGCCCAGACGCCGTTAATCAAAAGAGTTCCCGGACGGCCCGGCATGGTCCCCGGCAGGGATTCACCGGGCTGGGGATAATCTTCCAGTTTGATAGAACTCCGGGTATCGTCAAAATATTCCTGGACAAGCGGCAGAAAATTTCCCGTCCCCGGGGGATCCGCATAGTTTCCCATACCGGGGCTTCCGCCGCCGGAAAGGCCGCCGTAACTTACCGCCGCCATCCCCTGGGGAGGGCGGAGCAGTTCCACTACGCCGTAGCGGGCGCTGACGGCATATTCACTGGGTTTAGCGGCGCGCCAGTGTCTTCCACCGCCGGAAAGGCCGCCGTTTTTATCTTCAAAATAGACCACGGGAAGGGAAGGGATATTTTCATCGGGAAGAACAAAAGATCTGCCCCGCAGAGATTGTACCGGGGAGAGGACCGCAAAAGACCGTTCCCGGTTTCCCGTGAAGGTTCTTTCTTCCCGGGCGGCGGCGTCGTAGCGCAGCAGGGTGTGGAAGGTTAATTCTTCGGAGCCAAAGCGGCCGTAGATCCCGAAGGAGGAGGGGGAATCTCCCCCCAGATCCAGGTATGAAAAAACGGGAAAATCAAGCCCCGTATTGCCGGCCCCCACATACTGGACCGTTTCTCCCGGAAATCCCTGGTAACCTGCCCGGTAGGTATTGATGCCGTAATTGTCCAGAAAACCTGCCTCCAGGAACCATCTTTCCCAGATCCAGAGGGAAAGGGTAAGATCCGCCTCCTGGGTAAAGAGGACCGGCGAATCCCCTGTTTCCGGAACGGTTCCCAGGGGAGAAGAGGCTAATCCCCAGGCGGCGCCGAGGGACCCCTTCCAGTAACCCTTCATAAAGAGGGAAACCTCCGCATCCCGGAGATCCATCCTAAAAAGCTGGGAACTGGCCTCTTCGGTTATCTCCCGGCGGTGTTTTTCCCCCTCTTCCTGGGCTTCCGCAGAAAAAAGGAAGACCCCCGGCAGCAGTACCGCCAGTACCAGGTGTTTCCCTGCGTCTAGACGCCGGATTCTTCGCAAAAGCCCCATGGTGTAATATAGTATATTATATAGTATTACATTGAGGAATTATGATCATATCCATGATCCAGATAATCCTTGAAATTCCCGGCGTGGAAAGCATCAAGGACAAGCGGAGGGTTGTCACTTCCATCAAGGATAGGCTCAGACGGCGTTTTCGTCTAAGCGCTGCGGAGGTGGATCTGCAGGATTCCCTTTCCTTTGCCCAGATTGGGGGCGCCCTGGTTTCCAATTCCAGGGTATTCGGTGAATCGGTCTTGAATAAGGCCCTGCAAATGATTGAAAATGAGGGGACGGTCCAGATCCAGGACATACAAATACATTCCGAGGAGTTTTGATTATGCCCCGGCTGCGAAACCGCTGGCTGTTGTTTTTGGCGTCCCTGTCTATGTTTTCCTGCGTGGGGGCGGATTCACGGATCAGCTTCAACAAGGACGGATCGGGAACCGTAAAAATCGAATACCGCCTGTCCGGTGAACTGGAAAACCTGGGGAAACTGGACGGCAATGACAATGCCCCCCCCCTTCCCGCGGGAGGAAAGGACCTTGAACGGACAGCCGCCAGGATTGAGGGGCTTAGGCTGCTTTCCCAGTCTTCCATTATGGAAGGAAAAGACCGGATCCTTCGGGCCCGCCTGGCCTTCTCCTCTCCCAGGGCGCTGGAACGTTTTTTTGACGCCTCCGGACAGTATTTCAGAGCCGATTTTTCCGGCAGGCGGGTATCCCTGGTTTTTCCCGCGGCAGTGGAAATGTCGCCGGAATTCAAAGAATTGGCCGCCGGGGCGCTGGAGGGGTATGAATTTTTCCTGGCCTTTTCCATGCCCCAGCCTGTCCGGGTAAACTGGACAGGGGAAAATGGGGAGGCCGCCGGGCAGGTTCCCGGAACCTGTTCCGTCAAGGGTTCCACGGTGGAATACCGTACATCCATGGCGGATATCCTGTTCCTGGACAGCGGGATACGCCTGGATATAGAATGGTAAGAGAGGGCGGGGCGGACACCGTGGGTAACCGGGCGAAAAAAAAAACGGGGTTTGTGGAATTTTTTCTTTTGGCGCTGTTTCTTTGCTCCTGTTCCCAGTCTGTGCCGGAGATAGGCTACGGCGTTCTGGAGCTGGTCTACTACGAAAACGGGGGAAACCCCGTGGAACGGTTTACCTTTTTTGTTCTTCCCCAGGACAGCGACGGCCTGGATGATCTGGACGAACTGTGGCTCTTCCACGATTGGGAGGGCCTTTCTTGGCAGCTTACCAGCAGGGATTGGATTACCCAGACCAGCGGCGGAAATTCCTGGATAGGAACCAGGGCTATCACCATGTTCGACGGGGGTCCCCTGCCCAGGGGACAGTTCCGGGCGGTGCTGGTAGACAAGGGCGGTTCCCGTTCCGAACGGTTTATCACCTTCGACGCCCCTTCGGAACGGGAATTTCCCCTGCTGGTTGTTTCGGGGGATCAGTACCGCATTGTTTCCCAGTATCCGGAACAGAACTTTCTGGTCTATGATAACACCGGCGCTTATCTGCTTACCGTAAACCCCACCGCCCTGGAGGGAAACATCTCTGCCCTGGGTCTTCCCGCCCAGGCGGAGTCCCTGGCTCTCTGGTCCAGGGATCCCCGCCGTTCCGTTTCCGCCTTCACCGACATTGTCCCCCTCCATGAGTGATCCCGTTAAAAGTTTTATCCTCCGTTCGGGAAGGATGAGCCGGGCCCAGGCCCGCTCCTATAACGGGGGGAATTCCCCCCACATCATTCCCTACACCGGAAAACCGGAGGATTTTTCCTCCCGTTTCGGAAACGGCCGCTCTCCGGTGGTGGAGATTGGATTCGGCATGGGAACGGCCACCGCGGAAATCGCCGCCGCCAATCCGGAAAAAAACTATCTTGGCATCGAGGTGTTCAAAGCGGGCATTGGGAAGCTGCTTTGGGAAATTGAAAGGCGGAATCTTGCCAATGTCCGCATTATAGAACACGACGCCGTGGAAACTCTAAAGACCATGTTCCTTCCCGGGGGCGCCAGGGCTTTCCACATTTTTTTTCCCGATCCCTGGCCGAAGAAACGGCACCGCAAACGCCGGCTGGTCCAGCGGCCCTTTGCGGAACTCCTCGTTTCCCGGCTCCGGGAAGGGGGGTACGTTTATATGGTCAGCGACTGGGAAGAATACGCCCTGGAAGCCCTGGAGATCTTTTCTTCCATCCCTTTCATATATAATCCCTACGGAGGATTTGCCCCCGGGATGGACTGGCGGCCGGCAACAAAATTTGAAAGGAAGGGACTTGAAAAAAAGTACCGGGTAAGGGAAATTTATGTTATCCGGGGATCCGCGGGGTTCCTTCAGGAGAGCGGACATGAAGGAAAACAGGGGCCGGATCGAAGCCCTTGAACGGCTTATCGTAAGATACCAGAATTCCTACTATAACGGTGAAGCGGAAATTTCGGATGCGGAATTTGATCTCCTTTGGGATGAATTAAAAACCATCCACCCCAAAAGCATCGTCCTTGCCGGGGTGGGGAAGGACATCGCCGACGGCTTTCCCAAGGCAAAGCACCTCATTCCCATGGGAAGCCAGGAAAAGGCGGCCAACCCGGAGGAATTCAGGATCTGGGCGGAAAAAGCCGCCGCCCGGGAGGACTTCGGCGGTTTTTTGGCCCAGTACAAACTTGACGGCGCCAGTCTGGAACTCCAGTACGAAAAGGGCCGTCTCCTCCGGGCCGTAACCCGGGGAGACGGAACCCTGGGGGATGAAATTACCCCCAATGCCCGGCGCATGCAGGGGGTGATGGCGGAACTTGGGGGGGGTAAGAACGCCGGAGCCTTTTCAGGCGGCGTCCGGGGGGAAGTGGTCATGATCCACAATACATGGAAAGAAAAATACGCCGACAAAGCCAACTGCCGGAACGCCGCGAACGGGCTTATGCGGCGCAAAGACGGGGCGGGAAGCGAGGACCTTTCCTTTATTGCCTACGATGTTTCCGCCCTGGGGAACGACGCCTTCTTCCCAAGCGAAACCGCCAAGATAGACTGGCTTAAAAAGCGGGGATTTGCGGTAACCGAATCCAGGGAATTTTCCAGGGCCGAAGAAATCATCGCCTGGCGGGAAGAGACAGCCCGGAAACGGGAAACCCTTCCCTATGACATAGACGGCCTGGTGGTCAAGGATAAAACTACGGACAGCGCGGATCTGCGCCGGGCCAGGCCCGAACGGCAGATTGCCTTTAAGTTTGATCTTGAAACCGCCTTCAGTATACTCCGGGCGGTGGAATGGAGCGAATCCGGCGCCACCTATACTCCCATAGGCATTGTTGATCCGGTACGCCTGGCGGGAACCACGGTCCAGCGGGCAAACCTTAACAACCCGGACATGATCCGTGCCCTGGGCCTTAAAACCGGTTCCGCCGTATCGATGGTAAAGCGGGGGGAGATCATCCCCAAAATCGAAGGACTGGCCCCTCCGGGGGCACTGGAAACCGGGAAACTGGAAGACATTGTGTTCCCCAGTGTCTGCGGAAGCTGCGGGACCGCCCTAAAAGACGAGGGGACTAGGCTGCTCTGCCCCAATACCGGTTGTCCCAAGCGGCTCCATCACCGGCTGGAAAAATGGGTCTCCGTACTGGATATCCGGGAACTGGGAGAAAAGCTTCTTCGCCAGCTCTTTGATTCCGGCCGGGTGCGGAATATTTCGGACCTCTATACCCTCACGGTGGAAGAATTGGCCTCCTGCGAGCGGATGGGGGAACAGTCCGCCGCCAAGGTGATCCGCCACCTCCGTTCCCGGCGGGAACTGCCCCTCCAGGTTTTTACCGCCGGCCTCGACCTGGAGGGAGTGGGGGAACTTATCATGGAGCGGGCCGTCTCCGCTGGCTACGACACCCTGGAAAAGCTTGCGTCCGCCGGCGCTGCGGACCTGGCCGGCATTTGGGGTATAGGAAATATCACCGCGGAAACCATCGTCAGGGGTATGGGGGAACTGAAGGAAGAAATAGGGCATATCCTCGCCGCGGGGATCATCAGTATAGCTCCCCCCCCAGGGAAAGATGAACAGCCCCTGCGGGGATTTTCCTTCTGTTTTACCGGGGAGCTAAAAACGATGAAGCGGAGCGCTGCGGAAGAACAGGTTAAGGCCCTGGGGGGCTCCGTCAAGTCCGCGGTGGGCAGGGATCTTTCCTACCTTGTAACCAACGACACCGAATCGGGTTCGGCGAAAAACAAAAAGTCCCGGGAACTGGGGGTGGCGATCATCGGCGAGGAAGCTTTTCTGGCGCTGCTTCGCAAACCCGGCTCCGCCGGCCGGGTGAAAGCCCAGGGTGAATTGTTTTAGCGCCCCTCATATCTGTCATGACGGGGTGGCGGTACAAGATCCGGCGGATACAACAAACCCCGGCAGGATTATTCCCTTGAGTTAGTCCGCGGGACCTTCCATGGCCTGGAACTGTTCCCGGACCGATCTGAGCATGACCAGTTCCCGGTCTATGGTTTTACCGTAATCCAGGGTCCCAAGCTCTATAATCCTGTAGGCCTCGTCTTCCCAGAATTCAATTCTGTGGAGCCGCATAAAACGGAAACGTCTGTCCCGGGCTTTTTCTGCCCAGGAAGCCGCCTCCGCCCAGTAGTAACGGGCATTTTCAAAGCAGGTTTCGGCGATGTCCAGGCTTTTCAGGTTTTCATCTTTCCAGGGGGCGTTAAAAAAATAGGCCCTTCGTTTGTTGTACTTGTTTGCCAGGTACAGGTACTGTTCTGTCATTTTGATGTTAAGGTGCATCATAAAAAGGTATCTGTATTTTTCATACTGGTCTTCGGTCTCTATCAGCGCCGACGCATAAAGGGGGTTGGCGAACTGTGCCTTCAGGGCCCTTTCAAGCCAATAGATGTTTTCCACCGTATCGTCGGGGTACTGGTTGTAGTGGACATGAAACAGCCGGTAGTACTGTTCCTTGTACATGATTAGGTAGGCGTTCAACTCCGGGGGGGCTACCAGAAGGGCTGAAAACGTACAAAGAAGGAGCAGCGCCGGAGGGGCCGGGGCTTTTTTTTTGAGGCATCCTCTTTCAGGGTGGAGAGCTTCATTCCTTTGGTTCATCCCCTACAGTATCGGCATTTTCCCAGGATCCCCGCGTCTCTTCCGCCAGTGCCGGCATTTTTATCAGGGCTTCCCACACCGCTTCCGCCACTTCCTCCCGCGGCCGGGTTCCGTCAAGGAAAAGCACCCGGACCCCTTCCTTTTCCAGCCGGGGCAGCAGTTCCAGGTAGGCATCCCGGACTCTGGCCTGAAACTCCAGGGTTTCATACAGTTCCCGGTCCCCCCGGCCGCCGACACGGTCCATGGCTGTCCCGGGATCGACGTCCAGGTACACCAGCAGTTCCGGCTGGGGAAAGGATCTGTTGAGCTCTTCGGGGAGCGCCCTCCCGCATTCAAGTCCCTGGTATACCAGAGATGAAGGGGTATAGCGGTCTGAAACGGCCAGCCCTCCCCGGCGGCAATGTTCGGCCACTCCCCCCGGGGCATAGAGATGCTCCCCCCGGTCGGCAGCAAAAAGCCGGGCCAGGGTTTCCTTTTCCATGGAAATCTCTTTCCGCAGGATGCGACGGATCAAAAGCCCCACGGGGCCTCCGGTGGGTTCGCTTCCGGCCAAGAGAGGCGCCCCGCCGCCGGGCCGCCGGGCGGCGAAACGTTTTTTTACTTCCCCCAGGGCCGTGGTGGTTCCGCTGCCGTCGCATCCTTCAATCACCGCAAAATTATGCAAAATCATCCTTAAATATATTTTATACCAGGGAAAGTCAAGAAAGGGTACTACCGATACTAATATGGTATTTTCTGTCTAAAACGGTTATGTTCAATATAATTAAGGAACACAATCACGGGGATCACAGGTGGACACCGCTCGAACCAGGCACCTTTTGCTTGCAGAACTGATTATTTTTTTAACCCTGGCTGGCACCACGGCCCTGTTATTCCGTCCCCTCATGGCGGTGATCAACCGCAATATCTATGCTGTCCGGGACGCTCTGGTTAACAGGGTAGAGATTGTCCTGAAACGTCCCCTCCGTTATGGCTCCATGAGTCCTTCCCTGGTGGGGATGGTGGAAATACGGGATCTCCGCCTAGGGGAAGATCCGGATCCTCTGCTTGCCCTGGAACGGATATACCTGGAATATTCTTTCTGGAACTTGGTGTTCCGGGGTGCCGCCGCTTCTGTCCGTCAAATTCTGCTGGAAAGACCGGAAGTTTTTTACGATCTTGACCGGGACAGGGATATGGGGGAACTGCTTACCGGAGATGGAAAGGGACGGAGTCCCGCCCTTCCTTCGGAATGTATTTTTGCGGTGGAAAACGGCAAAATCTGCATAATGAGGGAAGGCCGCTCCCTGGAAATGACCGGCATAGGGGTAGAGGGGGATATACGGAAAGGAAAAATCACCCTGAACGGAAGCTGGCGTAAAGAAGGGGAAGGACCCCGCAAGGAGGCTGGGATTTCTATAGACGGAAGCATAAACGGCGTTTTTGAGGACGATCTGAGCGGGGGGGGTATTTCCCTGAACCTGGATTCCATCGACGGCAGGGGATTTACCGTCAAAAACGCCGGCCTGGTCCTTTCTTTTAGCAAAGAACAGATAAACCTCAAGGGAACCGGGGATCTTCCCGCATTCAGCGCCCTCTACCTGCCCGGCCGGAGCGAGTTTTCCGGATCAATCCGGGCGGATCATTTTGTTCCCTCCGGTATGGTCTCCTTCTTCGGCCCTCTGGAAAGTTTTAGTCCGGTTCTGGAAGCGGACCTGTCCGGTACGGTTTCCTTCATGTTCAGAAAGTCCGCCGGATCCCCGGGCAGGCTGGAATACGGCTTCAATCTGCGGGGAGATTACCGGGCCGCGCCCGGGCACTTTCCGCTCAGGGCCTTTGCCCTTGGGGGAACCGGGACCGGCGGGGGGGTTTCTTTTTCCAGGTGCCGTTTTGATTTCCGCCGGGGTTATCTGGGATACGAGGGGGATCTTCTTTTCTCTCCCCTTATGCCCCAGGGGACCCTGTTTTTTTCCGGTTTTAGCCTTACCGGAGACGGCGCCGTCAACGGGATCCTCTCTTTTGCCCGGGCGGGTTCCCAGATTACCCTGGACAGCACGTACCTGTCCCTGGGGCCGGTGTCCCTTTCCGGCCTGGGGGGAGCGTTGATCCGGAAAGAGGGAGGAGGGGCGGTCTGGAATTTGTTCTTCCGCTGTCTCGGGAAAAATGATACGCCGGGGACCTTTTCCCTGAAAGGTACCTCCGGTCCCGGGCTGTTTGAAGGCGCCCTGGGGCTCGATAATTTTTCAGCCGCCGACATGATCAACATAACCAGGCCTTTTTTTAAAATGGGAGAAGCCGGTCCCTGGGCGGATAAAACTTCGTTGACCGCTGATATCGCTTTCAATACTGGTTTCGAGGGATTTTCCTATACCGTCTCCCGGTTCACAGCGGTCTACGGAGAGGAAGCATACCTGAACGCCGCCGTTTCCGGTACGGAGCGCCGCCTGGAAGGGACCGCAGGCAGCCTGGTCTGGCAGGGGGGGAACGTGGATTTTGTCTTTGCCGCTGATTTTTCCATACCCAGGGCGGTTTCCTTTAATACCCGGTTCTCATACCTTGATTATGATTACCGTTTTGAGGGAAACCTTCGGGACAGCAACCTTAGTATCCGGGGTTCCTACGGCTTTTTGGCGAATATCCGCATCCCTAAAGGGGCCGGCTGGACCGGTTACGCCTCCGCCGGTCCATTGCCTGTCCCCTACCGGGGACACCGGGCCTACCTTGATTTTGACGCGGCCTTCTACTACGGCGGGCCCCTGTCCTGGAACGCCTGGATACGCCGCCTCGAATTAAGGGATTTTGGAAACCAGGTGGAGGGTCTCCAGGGATCCCAGATACCCGCCGCGGCTTTTTTGGTTCAGGGAGAAGCCAACCAAAACGGCCTCAACCTGGACAGGATCTATTACATAGACCGTTACGGACCCCTGGAAGGAGGCGCCGCCGCGGTCTGGCAGGATAATTTTTCTGTGGTGGACGCTTCCCTCTTTGTAAGCAACGCTGAGGAAACGGAACGGCTGGCCCTGGACCTCTTTTACGATCAGGGGACCCTGGAATTTCATGGGGCGGCGTCGGAGTTTAGAATGGACCGGATGGGCGCGGACGGAACCGGCGCCCTCCTTTCGGGAGATCTCTATGGATTCAGGAACCGCGACGGGTTTTATTCGGTCAACGTATCCATAGATTCACTGCGAGGCAGATACCAGGAAAGGGACTTTGTCTTCTCCACCAAGGCGCTGCTCCACCCGGAAGAACTGATCCTCTCCCAGGTACAGGGTTTTCTGGGGGAAACCCAGGTCCTGATTCCCTATTTTTCCGTGGATCGCGCCGCGGGCCGCCTGGATACGGAAGGGCAGGTCTACAGCCGGGTCAACGGCCACGATCTGGGATTTGCCCTGTCCATGGGAATCCGTTTCCGGCCCCTGGAAAGCTGGTTAAAGCCCGGAGGGGCGGCGGAAACCTTTTCCGGCACCATGGATGTCCGCAGCGTCTTTATCAACGACCGGGAGGGGGGGCCCTTTAGCTTTGTTTTTTCCCGTACCGGAGCCGGAGCGGAGCTTCCCGGTATATTCCGTCTGGCAGGAGGACCCGGGGATATGCTGATGCTGGAAGTATTGGAAAATTTTTCCGGGCCTTCCAAACCCGGATCTGCTGCGGATGGAAAATTTCCCGGCCCCTTCCCAGGCCGGGAAGAAAACGCCGGTTCGGACGGTCCGCCGCGGGAATATGTCTTTACCGCCATGCTCGCCGCCCCTTCACCGGTCCAGGGAACCATTACGGGTACCCTGGCGGGGGGTGTCATCGACGCCCTCGTATCGGATGTGTACATCGATATGGCGGATCTCTGGGAGATCATCCCCATCAACAGGATCGCCAGTTTTACCGGCGGCTTTATCACCGGGGAAACCCGCATATACGGCTCCATCTTTGATCCCGAATTCGCCGGCAGCGCCTGGGGCTCGGAGATCGTCATGGCCGTACCCCAGTATGTAGCTGCCGAAATAGGTCCGGCCGCGGGGGCCATTACTTTGGAGGGAAGCGAAATATCCTTCGGTCCCCTGGAGGTCAACTGTGGCAGCGGAGGGGGCGTACTGGAAGGGTGGGTAAGTTTTAACCGCTGGATCCCCAGTTTTGGCCTGGACATTACCGCGGACAGGCCCATTCCGGTGGATTTTAATATCTCGGGACTAAAAACCAAAGGTGATGTCCGGGGCCGTCTTAACCTGCTCATGGAAAGCCGCGAACTGTTTACCATTACGGGCAACCTGGACGCCAGCGATACGGAAATTAGTTTTACCGGATTGGAACTTGAGGGCCCTGAAGATACCCGGGATGATCGAAAAATGGATGTGGTGGCCGGCATCTATGTCAGCGCCGGACGGCGGGTGGAATTTATCTGGCCCAACACGGAAATGCCCATGATCCGGGCCTACGGAGACGCCGGTTCGGGTCTGAGGATAAAAGGGGATACCCGGATACCCCACCTCAGCCTGGACGGAACCATAGCCCTTCGGGGGGGAGAATTGTCCTACCTCCAGCGCGGTTTCTACATTAAAGAAGGACAGATTGTCTTTAACGGAAACGATCCCCAGATAGATCCGCGGATCACCGTCAGAGCGGAAATTCGGGACCGGAACGACGAAGGGCCTGTTACCATCGCCATGCTGGTAGATAATACCCCCCTCAGCTCCCTGTTGGTCAGCATGCCCCGCTTCGAGACCACCCCAGCCCTTTCCCAGCTGGAAATTTACAGCCTTCTGGGGCAGACCCCTCCCGCAGGGACCGCTCCGGTGGAATTCCAAAATACCAGGCCCCTGGTTAACGCTACCATAGAGATGCTCCTTCAAACCGTGGTTTTCCGCAGGGTGGAACGGCAGCTCAGGAACCTATTGAAGGTGGATATGTTTTCCTTCAGGACCCAGATACTGCAAAACGCCTTTTTCGAGGCTTCCCGGAGCCGGGAGCCGGAGGAACAGCCCAGTACCATAGGCAACTATCTGGATAATACCGCCGTTTATATGGGTAAGTATCTGGCGCCGGATCTCTTTCTTGAGGGGATGTTGTCTTTCCGGTACGATCAATACCGGGATCAGTACAGCGGCATGCGGGTGGAACCCGAAATCGGGCTGGAGCTACGGACCCCCCTGGCGGATGTCCGCTGGAATGTCAGCCCTCTAACCCCGGAGAATTTATTTGTCGACGACATGGCCGTATCCCTTATCTGGCGGTGGTCCCTTTAAAAACTTGCCTGTCCCTTGTATACTTTTGTCAGGAGTTTTGATGCGTTCTTTCTTTACTGTTGCACTCTTGCTGTGGGGCGTTTTTTTCTGTTTTGCCCAGGCTCCGGACTGGTATCAGGGAAAGCCCATAAGGGATATTCGTTTTGAAGGGCTTAAGTCTGTCCGGCTTTCGGAGCTGGAGGACACGGTGGATTCTTACCGGGGCAGGGCATTCTCTGACGACCTGTTTCTTGAACTCCAGGGCAGGCTCTATGCCCTGGAATACTTTGAACTGATTACCCCCGCGGCGCTCCCCTCGGACCCTTCGGGCAGCGCGGTCATCATACAGTTTACCGTGGTGGAAAGACCCACGGTGGCCCGGGTCAGCTTTACGGGCAATTCCGCCTTGAAACGGCGGGATCTGATGAGCGCCATTTCCACCAAGACAAGCGATGTGGCCAATATATTGATCATCCGGTCCGATGAAGCGGCGATCCGCGGCAGATACATGGAAAAGGGTTTCCCCGATGTTCAGATCAGGTCCGAAATCAGGCAGGGAAAAGACAATACGGTGGAGGTAATTTACCACATCGCCGAAGGCGAGCGGATCATCATCAAGGACATTTACTTTGAAGGCAATACGGTTTTTTCCAGCAGCACCCTCAGGGGAAGGTTGTCCATGAAGTCCAGAGGAATAGGACCGGGGAAAAGCGGCGCCTTCCAGGATTCCAAGCTCATGGCCGACCGGGAATCCCTGATCCGGTACTACCATGACCGGGGCTATATGGATGCGGCGGTTACCGACGTGGTCCAGGATGTCTCAAAGGATGAAAAGGGCAACAACAATATGTCCATCACCTACCGCCTTTATGAGGGCCGGGTCTACGCTTTTAACGGGATTATCTTTGAGGGAAACGAAATTTTTTCCGGTGAACAGCTCCAGGAACTGATCCGGTCCAAACCCGGAGAAACCGCCAACGCCACCAGGATAGAAATGGATCTGCAGAGGGTGGCGGATTTGTACTTTGAAAACGGTTATATTTTTAACGCCATAAGCCGGGAAGAGCTGCGGAATACCGAAGAAGGGCTTATCGCCTACCGGATCAAAATCACCGAACAGGGCCGGGCTCATATCGAAAACATCATTATTCGGGGGAACAAAAAAACCCGGGATTCGGTGATCCTCCGGGAGATTCCCCTGGAACCGGGGGATGTTTTTTCAAAAACCAAGGTAATGACAGGTTTCCGGAACCTCATGAATTTACAGTACTTTTCCAACGTTCTCCCCGAACCGGTACCGGGAAGTACCGACAGCCTCATGGACCTGGTTATCAACCTGGAAGAAGCCCCCACCACGGATATTCAGTTCGGCCTGACCTTTTCCGGTTCCTCCGACCCCGGTGATTTTCCCATTTCCGGGATCCTCGCCTGGACGGACAGAAATTTTCTGGGCTACGGAAACCAGCTTCGGGCTGAACTGCAGATGTCCACCACCACCCAGAGCGGTTCCCTACAGTACTCCCAGCGCTGGCTTGGGGAACTGCCCCTTTCCTGGGGGGTGGATTTGACCGTAAGCCACTCCACCAAGTACACCGCCATGAACAACGGCAGAAACAGCCCTGTTTTTAACGGTGATGAGCCCGGGGCCTTTCCCGACGGATTTTACGACTATGCTTCCTATCTGGCCTCGGGCAAAAGCCCCCGGGACGAATATCTTATGAAGTACCAGCAGTGGTTTATCTCCCTGGGGCTTTCTTCCACCTACCGCTGGGAGACAATCCTCGGAGTTCTGGGGGCCGGCGGCGGAATCAGGACGGGTTTTATCAATAGCAGCTACGACGGGGGACTGCGTCCCTTCGATCCCGTTATCCGGGAACGGAACGGGATGTGGACGCCGGTCAATTCCATCTGGACCCTCACATACCTGGACAACCGGGATCTGTATTACGACCCCTCCCGGGGATACTATGGGAGCCAGCGTTTATCCTTTCATGGATTTTTTCCCGTCGAGCTGGAACATTATATCAGAAGCGATACCAAAGCCGAATACTTTCTGACCCTCTTCGATATCCCTGTAACCGAACGGTGGCATTTCAAAACGGTACTGGCTTTACATTCGGGACTTTCCTTTATTTTCCCCCAGGCCGGCATGGACGAACCGGTCATTGAGGATACCAATAAGCTGTACATTGACGGCATGTTTATAGGCAGAGGCTGGCTTGAGGAAAGAACAAACCGGGGGTACGCCCTCTGGGAAAACTGGGTGGAACTGCGTATACCCCTGGTACCCAACCTTCTGGCCTTTGACTGGTTTTTTGACGCCGACGTAAAAAAGGATACCCCCCGGGATTTTTTTGGCAGCCTTATGCTGGAGGACTGGCGTTTCAGTATCGGCGGGGGATTCCGTTTTACTATTCCCCAGTTTCCCTTCCGGTTCCTTTTGGCAAAACGGTTTCGGATTGTGGACGGCAAAGTGCAGTGGCAGCCGGGGGCCCTTTTCAGCAACCCCGGCAATAATACATCGGGGCTTGATTTTGTTATTTCTTTTGCTATACCTACAAGTTAGGGAGGTTTTGTATGAAACGTTTCATCGTTGCCGCTTTGCTGGCCCTGGGGGTCTTGACGATCCTGGGCGCCCAGCAGTCAATTACCCGCTTTGCCGTGGTAGACATGGACAGGATCGCCGCGGCTTTTTCCGATCTGTCCGCCGATGCCAAGACCTTTAACGAAAAACGGGACCGGGTACAGACAGAAATTGAACGGCAGAACAAGGAACTTCAGGAACTTAACGTCAGGCTGGAAGAAGCCAGGGAAAGCGAGAAACGGGATCTGGTACGGACCTTGGAGAGTCAGGTACGGTCGAAAACCCAAGCCCTGCAGAACTATGTCAACACCAGTTTTGCCGAACTTGAACGGGAACGGGAACGGCTGAGCAGAAACGAAAGCTTTATTACCCAGCTTAACACGGCCCTGCGGACGGTGGCTGAAAGCGAAGGCTACAGCATGGTCCTAAGCAAACAGGAAGGAACGGGAATTTTGTGGTACAGCCCTTCGGTGGATATTACAAATAAAGTCATAGAGCGGATACGGTCCGGAAACTCCAAACGGTAACAGGGGCGAACCAGTCCGCCTGGACATTCAGGATGGGAAAAACGGGAACTAGCCCCATGCTGGATCAGTACAACCGCATCAAACGAGAGCATCAGGACAGCGTACTTTTTTTCAGGCTTGGGGATTTTTACGAAATGTTTGCGGAAGACGCCCTGGAGGTGTCTTCGCTTTTAAGCCTCACCCTTACCAGCCGAAACGGCCTCCCCATGTGCGGTCTGCCCTACCATGCCGCCAGGACATACATCGCCCGCCTCCTCCGGCTGGGAAAAAAAATAGCAATCTGTGAGCAGCTTTCCGGGCCGGGCAGGGTAAAACTCATGGACCGCCGGGTGGTGGAGATCATCACCCCCGGGACCACTGTTGACGAAGACTTTCTTGAACAGGGCAGGGCCAACTATCTGGCTTCCCTAGCCGCTTCGGGGGGGAGTATCTCCTTTTCCTACATCGATCTGTCCACAGGCGGTTTTTATGCAAGCTCCTTTCCCTTTGAAGAGGGAACAATGAGGCTGGGCCTTGAGATGGAACGGCTGGAGATCAGGGAGATGATTGCCTGTGAATCCCTGCTGGAAGAAAACCCGGAACTGGCAGCGAGGATCCTGGGCAGACCGAACCTGGTGTTGAACCGCTGGGCGGACTGGCTTTTCGATCCTGCCCGGTCCCGGGAACGGCTTAAAAAACAGTTCGGTACGGCAAACCTAAAGGGGTTCGGCCTGGAAGATAATTCCCCGGAGATCACCGCCGCCGGGGCCCTTTTGGATTACCTCGACGAAACGGCCAAAAGTCTCATTCCCCATGTCAGGACCCTTACTGTTTACGGCGGGGACGAATTTGTGGGTATCGATGAATCATCCCAATACAATCTGGAATTGGTAAAAAATCTCCGGGATGGAACGGAACGTTATTCCTTGCTGGAGGTACTGGATGAAACCAGGACATCCATGGGAAGGCGTCTCCTCCGGCGCAGGCTGCTCCATCCCTTGAAGGAAGTTCCGGCCATAGACCGCCGGCTGGACATGGTGGAGCGGTTTTACCGGGACCAGGAAAAGCTGGCAGTCCTGCGGGGCCTTTTGGCGAAAACCCCGGATCTGGAACGCCTTTCTTCCCGGCTTGCCATGGACAAAGCCCACGGTAAGGATATGTCCTCCATTAAAAACGCCCTGGCGAATTTGGGGTGCCTGCAAAAAGCGGCGCTGGAAACAACCGGGGGCCTCTTTGAGTCGAA
This sequence comes from Treponema sp., assembly GCA_031280125.1. Lineage (GTDB taxonomy): Bacteria > Spirochaetota > Spirochaetia > Treponematales > Breznakiellaceae > JAITHE01. The sequence continues at coordinate 15,125 of JAITHE010000137.1, read as the reverse complement.
GGAAGCCGCCGCATTCAACGCCGGTGATTTTCTTGTCCTGGAGGAAACCCGGGACCTGCTGGAAAAGGGCCTCTGTGAAAATCCATCCAACCTCCTCACCGAGGGAGAGCTTATCCGGGACGGATACGATGCCGGACTTGACCGGCTCCGGGGCCTCAAGGACCAGGGACGGCAGCTTCTTGAGAAATACCTGGAAACGGAAAAAAAGGCCACCGGCATAACGAGCCTAAAAATACGTTACAACCGGCTCATCGGTTATTTTTTTGAGGTAACCAAGGCCAACCTGTCCCGGGTTCCCTCCTATTTTATCCGACGCCAGGGAATAACCGGGGGTGAACGGTTCAGTACGGAAAAACTAGCGAAACTGGAGTCGGATATCAACGGCGCCTCCGGCAGGATCGCCGAACTGGAAAAATGTCTTTTTCTGGCACTCCGGGAAAAGGTCAAGGCCCAACTTTCCCGTATTGCGGCCGCGGCGAGGCTTATCGCAGAACTGGATACGGCCCAGTCTTTTGCCTGGGCCGCCACTATTAGGGGATGGATCCGTCCACTGGTTGACGAGGAAAACAGGATCATTGTCAGCGAAGGCCGCCACCCGGTGGTGGAAGCCTACCTGCCCGGGGGAGAATTTATCCCCAACGATCTCTGCCTGGAGGTCCGGGGGGAACTCCCCCAGGCAGGATCCCCTCCTAAGGGAAGCGTTTTTTTCGCCCTGATCACCGGACCCAACATGGCGGGAAAATCAACCTACCTCAGGCAGGCGGCGTTGATCACCATCATGGCCCAGATCGGCAGCTTTGTTCCTGCCCGGGAAGCCCGAATCGGCGTTACCGACCGGATCTACTGCCGGGTAGGGGCCTCGGATAACCTGGCCCGGGGAGAGTCAACTTTCCTGGTGGAGATGACTGAAACCGCCCACATCCTCCGTACCGCCACGGAGCGCAGCCTGGTAATCATGGATGAAGTAGGCCGGGGTACGGGTACCGTCGACGGCCTAGCCATCGCCCAGGCGGTTTGTGAAGATCTTCTGGAACGGATCAGATGCAGAACCCTCTTTGCCACCCATTTTCATGAACTTTCCCGGATGGAACATCCGGGCCTGACGAACCGTTCCATGGATGTACTGGAAAGGGACGGCGGAATCTTTTTTCTCCGTAAACTCAGGGAAGGCCCCGCCGCCGAATCCTACGGCCTCCATGCCGCCGCCCTGGCGGGTCTTCCGCCGGAGGTGGTGGAAAGGGCCGCTTCCATAATAAAAGGCGTCCGGAGCAATGACGGAATCCGTCCTGGGGAGGCCGCGGCACGCCCCCCCCAGGACGGACGGCCTGCCGCCGCGGAAAAAGGGAATTCCCGGGCGGTAGAGGCCATCGTCCGGGAATTCAACGCCATGGATCCCAATGCCATCACCCCCTTAGAAGCTCTGGAAAAGATGCACCGGTGGAAAAAGATCCTGAAAGAAAAACCGGCGGAAACGGAACCCGCCCGCCGTTCTCCGGTGGAACTGCCTTCCCTCTTTGATTAGATCCCACCGGAAGGCGGAAAACATGCCGGACCGGCGGGACCCTTCCCACGCAAGCGCCCTGCCGGATAATGCCCTGTAAGAAATATGAACTCCCCATGGCCTTTAGGCCGCTGTTTTTTTTCAGCAAAGTTCCCCTGGTTAAACCTTCCCCCCCTGGGAGCCGTCCAAAGAGATCTTCCTTTCCGGGGAACCTATCTTTTTGCCTTCCTTCAGGAAAGGCTTTTCCCCGAAGGCTGCACCCTTTGCGGTAAAATCCTGGAAAGCGGCGCCGGGGCCTTTTACGGTCTCTGCGCTCCCTGCCGGAAAAACCTGGAATCCCTGATGCCGGAACCGGATACCGGACGGCGCTGTTCCCTCTGCGGCCGTCCCCTTATATCCGAAAGGGAAACCTGCCTTTCCTGCCGGAACGGGCCGTCCCGTTCTTTTGACCGGGCGCTGTCCCTATTCCCCTATGCGGGAACATACCGGAACCTTTTGCGGGCCTATAAATTCGGCCGAAGGCTCAGCCTGGGGAATTTTTTTGCGAAACAGCTTCTGCGGGGGTACAAGATGCTGTTTCCCGCAACCTCAGGGCAGCCGGAATGCTGGATCCCGGTTCCACCCAGGCCGGGGAAGATAAAAAAAACCGGCTGGGATCAGATCGATTATCTTGCCCGGCTTTTGGAACGGCACGGAGCGGATCCGCCGGTCCGCCGCTGCCTAAAACGGCTTTCCTCGGAGAACCAAAAGGAACTGAACAGGGAAAGGCGGAGGAGTAACCTGAAGGGCCGGATTACGGTAAAGGAAGGGCCGCGATTCTTCCAGGCGAATTTCTTCAAGGAAGGACCGGGAAAGGCTGGAACGGCGGAAGGAAGCCTCCAGGGAAAAGCTTATCCGGTCCCCAAAACGGCCCTGGTATTCGATGACGTGTATACCACAGGATCTACCCTGGACGCCTGCGCCGAAGCCTTGAAAAACAGGGGAGCGGAACGGGTCTACGGACTCTGCCTTTTTTACGATTAGCGATTGCGAACAAAAAACAAGCTGTGGTATACTGCTGCCATGAGCGAAAACACCGGGGAAGAGAATTCCCCCTCCGCCGGTCCCGAAAGTTCCGCCGGTACGGAAAAATATCTTGTTTTTACCATCCAGGAACGGCGTTACGCCCTGCCTGCAAAACTGATAGGCGAAGCGGCTGCCCTGGAAAAGGTCTTTCCCCTGCCGCTTGTGCCTCCGTATGTGCGGGGGATCATCAACCGTTATTCCATACCCTACGCCCTTATCGACATAGGTTTCCTGCTCCTGAAAACGTTTTCCGCCGCGGCCAAGCTCATTGTCCTTAAGGAAAAGGTGGACCGGCTGGCTTTCCTCATCGACGATGTAACGGACATTGCCGATATCCCGCCCGAATCCCTGCTTCAGGTTGAACAGGAGGATTCGCAGGAGCTTCCTTCGGGATTAATCGCCGCGTCCTTTGAATGGAAGGGGAACCACGTTTTTTGCCTGGCCCTGGATGAGCTTGTCAATCAAATCAAAAAGGATTTTGAAGGCTAAAGGAAAGGGGTATGCGGTTTTTTTTATGCGCCATGGGAGAAACAAGGATAGGCATACCGGCGGACCGGACCGGGCGGATAATTCCCGCTTTCCGAAAACAGGATCATCTGTTTGAAACGGAAGGGAACGAATCCTTTATATCCCTGCCCGTGCTGCTTAAAAAGAAATTTCTTCCCGCTCCCCACGGTGTGGTGTTAAAAAATGCCCGGGGGAACCGCGGGATCCTCCTCGTTCCCCGGATCGATACGGATGTCGAAGTGCCCGAAAAAAGCATATACCCCCTGCCCGGAGCCATAGCGGGGGCCCTTTCCTGTTTCAGCGGCATTTTTTTCGCCGGAAACGATATGATCCTGATCCTCGATACGGAGAAACTGGTGGAGTTTTGCCGTGATTAATACCCTGATCGTAGACGACAGCCCTTTGGCCCGGGATATCCTCAGGGATTTTCTTGAAGGGGGAGGTTTTTTCAGGATCATCGGCGAGGCGGTGGACGGGGAAGACGGGGTGGAAAAGATTCTTTCCCTGAATCCCGATCTGGTAACCCTGGACATTGAAATGCCCAAAATGAACGGCCTTCAGGTAATAGAAGAGGTGATGAAAAAAACCGCGGTTCCCATTGTGGTCATCACCAGCCTGGATACGGCAAAAACCGCCTATGAGGCCACTGTCCGGGGAGCCCTGGAATTTTATCCCAAGGATACCTTTGCTTCTTCCATGGATCCGGACAGGCGGCGGGAGATCTATGAAACCCTTAAGCGAATCAGCGGCGTCAAGACGCGGAAACGGGGGGAGGACGCCGAAGCAGCGGTCAGGCCGCCGGAGAAAAGAAAGATAGATGCGGTGGTTGTCGCCTCTTCCACCGGAGGGCCCAGGGCACTGTCAACTTTTTTTTCCCTCCTCCCCGCGGATTTTCCCGTACCGGTGGTTGTAGTACAGCATAATTCGTCTGGTTTCGACAAAGGCTTTGCCCAGTGGCTCGATACCTATACCCCCTTGGAGGTAAAACTTGCCGAAGAAGGGGAGCGACCCAGACCCGGCAGAGTTTATATCGCCCAAACCGACCGGCACCTGCTCCTGGAAAAACGGAAGGGAGAGCTTTTTCTGGTCCACGACGACGGCAGTCCGGAAAACAACCAGAAACCGGCGGCGGATGTACTGTTCAAAAGCGCCGCCGAAAGCCTTGGGGAAGCCCTCGTTTCTGTGGTCCTTACCGGCATGGGCAGCGACGGCGCCGCGGGAACCCGGCTGGTCCGGGAATCGGGGGGCGTTACCCTGGCCCAGGACGAGGACAGTTCCCTCATCTACGGCATGCCCAGGGCGGCGGCGGAAACGGGCTGTGTGGATATGGTTCTTTCCCTGGAAAAAATACCCCCCCGGCTCGACGCCCTGGTTAGAGATTTCCGGTGACCCCGCCCCTGCGGTCCGCCCTGTCCCTTGCCGCGGAAGAGCGCCTGGGTATCAGGGCCGATGAAGACGCCCTGGAAAAACTGGAGTCCTTTTGCCGTAAAAGCCGGAAAGAGGGAAATCCCCGGACCCTGGAAACCCTTTTTGATTCGGGGGAGGCGTCCCTTTTTCTTACGGTAAACGAAACCTACTTTTTCCGGGAAGAGGATCATTTCAGGTTTCTGCGGACGCTGCTGCCCTCCTTTGAAGGCCCTCTGCGGATCTGTTGCGCCGCCGTTTCAACGGGCTGCGAAGCCTACAGCATCGCCATGGTAATTGAAGAATATAACCGGACTGGAAAACTCCTTGCTTACGGCATTGACGCCTTTGACATCAACCCCCGGGTTATCGAGACCGCCAAGGGGGGGGTCTACGGCCCTCACAGCCTCAGGGAAGACGGAAACGGTTTCCGGTTTTTGGCCGGTTCCTGGCTGGAAACCCGGGGGAACCATTACGCCGTAAGGGAAGCCCTAAAAAAGAATATCCGTTTTTTTGTGCATAACCTTATGGAGGATCTTCCCAAGGAGGGCTACGACATAATTTTTTTCCGGAACGCCTGGATCTATTTTTCCCCCCGGGGAAGGGAACGGGTTCTTTCCAACCTGGCCGGCGCCCTGGCGGAAGGGGGGAAACTTATCGTGGGGGTTTCCGAAACCGCCGGGGTAAACCATTCAGCCCTGGCGGAAAAAAACCACGCCGGTCTGTTTTACTTTGAAAAAATTCCGGAGGGATCCGCCGTTTTTGACTGTCCTGCCAGGGCCTTCCCGTCCGTTTCCAATTTCCCCGCCGGTTCGGCTCCGGTCCGTCCAAGGGCTGCCGGCGCCGAGGGGCCGGCAAAAAAGAATCTGGATATTGATGCCGCCGGCGTCGGCGGCATCCTGGCCCGGGAAGAGGAGGCCGCGGATCTTGAAGGCCGTTTCCAGAAGGGGGAAGGGAAGCCGGAAGGGTTCAACGGGGACCAGCTTGCCGCTTCGGCGCTGCGCCTTCTTGGCCGCGGGCATTTTGCCGCCGCCGGCCCGGTGCTGGATTTTCTGGAAACCCGGAACGGATCCTCCTTTACCTCTTTTCTGCGGGGGGAGTATTTTTTCTTCCAGGACATGTTTACAGAAGCGGAATTTCATTATAAAATTTCCCTTGATAAAAACGGCCTTTTCTGGCCCGCCTGTTACCGGCTCAGTTTTCTGGCTCCGGTGGAGGCGGTGAGGAAACACCGGGCCGCCCATGCCCTGAAAAGCATCGAGCGTACCAGGGAGATGCACTACGAGGTCTTTATCGGGGGCTTTTCCCCGGACTATTATCTGGGAGCGCTTTCAAAGGGGAACGCCGAAAAGGAGGATCCATGTTCTTTTCCCGGTTAAAAATTTCCACCAAGCTGATCATTTCCAGCGCGGTTTTTCTGATCCCCGTGGGGATCATGCTTTTTTTTATCTGGTACGGTACCGCAGCGGCGATTCAAAAAAACCTGGACGAACATAACGGAATCTCCGCAATCCGTCCCGCAGTAACCCTTATGCAAAGGGCGCCGGAATACCTTAACGTGTATCTGGGCCTGGAAGAGGGCGATTTGGGGGACCTCGGCGGGGAGATAGACGGGGCAATTAGAACCCTGGAACGGGAACTGAAACGTTACAAGGCTGCCGGGGGGGAACCGCCGGATCTTGCCGCCGCCTGGGGGGCCCTCAAAAAAACCGGGAAGGACGATGAGGAACTTTTTCAGGGCTACCTGGATTTCTGCACCTCCGTAAGAAAGCTCACCGGATGGATTGGGGAACAATCCTCCCTGATCCTGGTTTCAGATATGGATGCCTATTACTTTATCGATTCGGCAATGAGCGGCCTCCCGGAAACGTCCATGCGGCTCATGTCCACGGGGAACCTCCTCCGCCGGGGTCTCCACCAGGCGGAAGCCAACGTATTGCGGTGGAACAGGGAACTGGCCGAAGCCCAGGCCCAGGGCCGCCGGGCAAACCAAAAGCCCTTTGAGGGCGCTCCCCATTCCCTCACCGTTCCCATGCTTCCCAGCGCCGACTGGCAAATAATCTGGAACAACCGGTCCCTCTTTGCATCTGATAAAGAGCGGATTGAAAACAGCCTGGAAACGCCCCTGGAAGACGGGGGGAATTTGGCGGAAGATTTTGGCCGCTACCGGAGGGCCGCTTCGGATCTGGCGGATATATACAGCCGCATGTTTGGGTTTAACGTCGCCAATCCCGCGGGCGCCGCGGAATGTCTTGCGGGGGTGTCCACCCTTAACGGAGCCGTCTGCCGGCTCTGGAGCGGCGTACTGGATCATCTGGATGAACTGGTGCGGCGTAACACCGCCGTCGCCCGGAGACGGCTTGCCCTGTATCTTGCCGCCGCCGTTGTACCGCTGCTTCTTGCCTGCGTTTTTGTGTTTATAAGCACCCTGGACATCAACCGTTCCGTCAGGAGTCTCAACGCCCTGTTCAGAGGGCTCCACGAAAACGATTTGACCCTCTCCCTGGAAGTGGCCTCCCGGGATGAATTCGGCGAATTAATGGGAGCCTTTAACGGTTTTCTTAACATACTCCGTTCCACCTTCGGCTCATTCAAACAGAGCGCCCAGCTTGTGGCGAATTCGGTCTACGATCTTTCTTCTTCCTCAAAGGAGATCACCACCACCGCCAACGAACAGTCGGCGAGTGTCAGCGAGATTGTCAGTACCATGGAAAGCAGCAAGAACCTTTCCGAACAGATCGCCTTGAAAACCACCGAAGTAGCCCAGCTTGCCAGCCAGACCCAGGATCTTTCCAGCAAGGGAGCGGAACTGCGGGAGGCGAACCATGCCATGATGGAAGATATCCGGGAGCAAAACCAAAAGATCATCAGCGAGATCCGCAACCTTTCGGAGATGATTATCCGGATCAGTGAGGCGATCCGTATCATCGACGGTATCGCCGATCAGACCAAACTCATCGCCTTCAACGCTTCCCTGGAGGCTTCCTCTTCCGGAGAAGCGGGGGCCCGGTTTTCCGTGGTGGCCGCCGAGATCAGGCGCTTTGCGGACAATGTGGTGGAATCTACCAGGGAAATCAAGCAGAAAATCGAAGAGGTCCAGGGGGCTTCCCAGGCCCTAATCGCCGAAGCCAACAATGGTTCCAGGCAGATTGAACTGGGCTACGAAAGGATGAGTGAACAGAAAACCGTTTTTGAACATATCGTGGAAAATTCTCAAAATGTGGCGACCCGGTCCCAGCAGATTTCCAACCTCAGCAAGCAGCAGGAACTGGCATCGTCCCAAATCTTCAGCGCCCTCAAGGAAATATCCGCCGGGGTAAAACAGTTTGTGGTGGCCACCTCTTCCACCTCCAAAATCGCCGACAGCCTCAACGGCATGTCGGAAGAGTTAAAGGAAAAAGTGGAAAAGTACCGTACCGAATCCTAGGGAGGTTCCATGCTTGGACAGGTTCTGTGTTTTGCGGCGGGAGCGTTCCTTGCCGCCGCCGTTACCCTCCCCGCGGCGGGTTCCCTTAAAAGGCGGATCCGGACCCTGGAAGACGGCCTTTCCCGTTCCGGTAAAGGTTCGACGGAGGCCCTGGGGAAAACCGCCGTCATGATAAAAACAATCCGGACCTCGGCCTCTTCCATATCCCTCGCGGGGAGGGACAATGCCGCCACCGCCAACAGTCAGGCTGCCAGCATGGAAGAGATAGAAACCACCGTTACTGAAAGTACCCGGATCGCGGCGGAGATCGCCGACAAAACCGGCAGCGTCGCCACCGTTGCCTCCAAAATGGAAGGGGACGTGCTGAAGGGCTTTGCCGTGCTGGAAAAAAATGTAAAAAAAATGGGCGACATCAAGGAAAAAAATTCCGGCGTCATCAGCGGCATCGTCTCCCTGGGAAACAAGGTCAACAAAATCCGGGACATTGTGCGGGTTATCAATACCATCACCGATCAGACCAAGGTGATCGCCTTTAACGCCGCCCTGGAAGCGGCCAGCACCGGCGAAACGGGAAAGCGCTTCGCCGTGGTAGCAGCGGAGGTTAACCGCCTGGCGGATGATATTGCCGGCCTTACCCGGCAGATCCGGGAACAGGTGGAGGAAATACAAAATTCCTCCTCCTCTCTGATCGTGTACAGTGAAGAGGGATCGGACCGAATCGCCGAGGGTTATAAGCTGATCAAGGATCTGGAGGACATCTTTCGGGAGATCCGTTCTGGAGCGGAGATAACAAGCAACCAGGCCCGGACGATCACCGTGTCTACGCAAAAACAGCGCAAATCCAGCGAGCAGATCCACCTGGCTATCGCCGATGTTTCCCGGGGCTTAAAAAGTTTTATCTCCACGGCGGAAGCGGCGTCCCTTTCCGCCGGAAGCCTCGCGGAGGCAGCGGCAGGACTGGAGGCGGAACTGGAGGAACTCCGGAAGGGTACACCCGGGAAACCGAAGCCTTCCCCAAACGGACAGGCCGGGCATGGCGATTGACAAGTCCAAATACATCGGCAAATTTGTTGACGAAGGTTTTGAAAACCTTTCGGTGGTGGAGACCCTGCTTTTTGAGATAAAGGAAGGGGCCTCTGTTCAGGATGATTTGGTAACCCTGATGCGGGCCCTCCATACCCTTAAAGGTTCCGCCAGGATGCTGGAATTTAAACAAACCGAAACCCTTTCCCATGCGCTGGAGAGCGTTTTTTCCTCCCTCAGGGAGGAACGGATTTCGCTGAACGACCGGGCGATGCGGCTGATCCTTTCCAGCCTGGACGAACTTAAAGGAGGCCTTGGACAAATCAGAGCCGGCGGGGAAGAGGCGCTGGAGGCGGCGGTTTTTCAGAAAGAGCTGGCGGCCCTGGCGGCCAATGAAGACTTTTCCCTGCCGGAAAGGAAAAACAAGGCCGGGCCGGGCCGGCCTTTAACGGCCCCGGCGGCCTCCGCCGCGGGGGCCGTTAAAGGCGCCTCCTTCGGGACGGCTTTTCAGCCTGAAAAACCGCCTGTAAACGCGGAAACCGGAGAGGGCGGCGCCCCGGTCCCCTCCACAGGGGCAAAACGGAATAAGCTGGAAGAGGCAAAGTCCGAAAGCATCAGGATACCCTTGGAAAGGATCAACGACATTATCAAAAATACGGCGGCCCTTCAGTCTCTGGAAATCGCCGCCCGTAATATTGTCCGGGACACGGAGCGGATCCGCGGTTTTTTCCGCCGTTGTTCCAGGACTATCACTGCCGGACTGCCCTGGAATTCTCCCCTGATCCAGGAATTCCAGGCCATGGAACCGCTTATAGGCGGATTGAGCCAAACGGTTAAAAACCATGCGGTGGACGCGGGGAATCATATCCGGGGAATCTACGACAGCGTCATCTCCCTGCGGATGCTGCCCCTTTCCACGGCGCTGGATGCATATCCCCGCTATGTCTTTACCATCGCCTCGGAGCTGGGCAAGCAGGTAAAAATCAGTATCGAGGGGGCGGAAAATGAAATAGATAAAAACCTCATCGAATCCCTGTCGGATGTGTTTCTCCACATGATCCGTAATTCCATTGATCATGGAATCGAAGGTCCCGCTGAACGCCGGGCGGCGGGCAAGGAGGAAACGGGCCGGATCCGCATCCACTGCGCCAGGGAAAGCGGCGTCATGAAGATCACCATCGGCGACGACGGCAGGGGGATCAATACCGGAAGGATTCGCGCGAAAATCCTTGAACAGGGACTGGTATCCAAGGAAGCGGCCGCCGCCCTGAGCGAAGAGGAACTTATCAATTTTATTTTCCAAAGCGGCTTTTCCACGGCGGAACAACTTTCCAGCGTGTCGGGCCGCGGGGTAGGAATGGACGCTGTACGGAACAACATAGAACTGATGAAGGGCAGCATCACGATCCGGAGTACAGAAGGGGAGGGAACGGTCTTTACCGTTTCCGTGCCTCTGTCCATGGCCTCCCTCATGGGCTTCCCCATTGCCTCGGGGGAAATGAAGTTTATCATCCCCGCCAATTTTGTGGATACGGTACTGCTGGTATCAAGCGGGGAAATTATCACCGTGGTGGACCGCCCGGGGATCAAGTACGAAGGGCGGATTGTTAAACTCTACTACCTCCACCAGATCCTGAAAATACCGGTGAACGAAAAACGCCCCGCCGATTCCGTTTTCGTAGTGATCATCCGGGCCTACGAAGAAACCATCGCCCTGGCGGTGGACAGTATCAGCAGCATGAGACAGGTGATCCTCAAAACCATGCCTTCCTTTCTGGAAAACATGGGGGTCTTTTCCGGAGTGGTTCTCAGCGAGGATTACGAGATGGTGCCGGTCCTCCACATCCCCACCCTGGTCAAGATGGCCCGGCGGACCAAAACCATCGACATGAAAAAGCGCCATATCGACTATGAACGGCTGCGTAAATCGATCCTGGTGGTGGACGATTCCCGGCCTACCCGGGAGATTGAGAAGGACATACTTCAGGCGGAAGGCTACAGGGTAGACACTGCCGCGGACGGATCGGAGGCCCTGGCGGCGGCCAAGAACAGCCGCTACGACCTTATCTGTACCGACATTGCCATGCCCAACATGGACGGTTTTATGCTTACAGAAAATATCCGCAAGAACGAAAGCCTCAGGGATATCCCCGTTATCGTGATTTCTTCCAGGAGCGATCAAGCGGCGGAAGAACGGGCCGCCGCCCTGGGGGCAAACCGCTACATCGTAAAACATTCTTTTAACAACCACAATTTAATCAGCGCCGTGCGGGAACTGATCGGAGAAGCCAATGGATGAGGATAAAAAAAAACGGATTTTGATTTTTGAAGATTCGGACATCTTCGCGGATATGCTGCTGGAATTCCTTGATTCCGAAGGCTACCTGACCGCCCGGGCGGAAAACGGCCTGGAGGGAATCAAAATGGTGTACAGTTTTCTGCCGGAGCTGATCGTAACGGATGTGGAGATGCCCCTCTTTAAGGGATACCAGGCCACGCGGCTCCTTAAAACCCGGCCCTCCACCAAAACAATACCCGTGATCATGTTTACTTCCCTGGGGGAATCGAAGGACAAATTCTGGGGCAGCCAGGCAGGGGCGGATTACTACATTGAAAAAGCTCCGGAGAATTTTGCCGAACTAAAAACACAGATAAACCGGCTTTTGGCGGAAAGCCCTCCGGCGGATTATGAACAGATAAAAAAGGAGGGCAGGCGGATAAACGACAATGCACTGGTTGAAATGGTAAACAACCTGCTGGACCACAAGCTCTTCCAGACCACCCTGGTGGGACTCCTGGCTGAACTTTCCCACAGGCTCAGTTCCCTGGAAGAAACTATCCGGGGGATCTTTGAACTGCTGTGCAATGTCTGTGAAGCGGAGATATGCTCCATCATGATAAAGGACGCGGACAATTCCCTTTTGGTGTACAATGCCAATCATGCCGGGTATACCGGAGAAACCGCCGAAGACTTCAATGCCATGGCCATTGCCGACTTTAACACCCGTTTCCCCGATTATCCGGTCCTTTCCCGGGAGGTGGAAGATTTCTTTCCCGCCGGGGAAAAGACCCGGCGGATAGAATCCTATGTCGTGGTCCCCCTTAAAACGTCGGGGGATGAATTTGCCACGGTTCATATCGGCACGTCGGTAAAGGAATACTTTTCTCCGGTGATCATGGAAAACCTGGGGGTGTTTCTTTCCGCGGCGGCCCCCATCGCCGCCAACGCCCTGCGCCTGCGGCAGATGGAGATTTTGCAGAAAAAAACCCGCAGCGCCTTTGCCCGCTATGTCCCCGTCGACGTTATGGACGAGATTATCAAGAAATCCGCCGCCCAGGCAAGCCAGAGCGAAACCAGGGTGGTGGCGGTACTCTTTTCGGACATAAAAAATTTTACCAAGATTTCGGAAAAAACCAACGCCCAGGAGATGGTGAATTTTCTTAACGCGTATTTTTCTATCCAGTGCAACGAGATCGTCCGTGAGGGGGGGAACATCGACAAATTTATCGGAGACGCTATCATGGCCATCTTCGGCGCCCCCAAAACCCTGGAAAACGCCAGCGTCTCCGCCGTCCGGGCGGCCCTGCGGATGGTAAAGGGTATTCCCCGGGTGGACACCTCGGGGATCGTCCTCCCCGAGGGGGGGTTCGGCGCCGGGGTGGGAATTAACTACGGCGAATGTATGGTGGGGAACATCGGTTTCCAGGACAAGCTGGACTATACGGTGATCGGCGATACGGTTAACCTGGCTTCCCGCCTGGAGGGGCTGACCCGGTATTACCGTCAGGCGATCATCGTGTCTGAAAACGTCTACGAGGCCGCCCGGGAAGAAAGCACCCGGGGAGAAGACAGCGGCGGCGGATTTATCTTTCGGCGGGTGGACAGCGTCCGGGTCAAAGGGAAAAACCAGCCGGTGGCGCTCTACGGGGTCTACGCCGCCTGGAAGGGCGGGGAAGACGGCGAGATCCCGCCGGAGCTTACCCTGAACAAGGACACCCTTGACCAGTACGACAAAGGGCTCAAGCTGTACGCCCTGCGGGAATGGGAAACCGCCGGGCAGTACTTTAAGGCCGCCCTGGAAGCCGCCGGCGGCGACGATTACCTTTCCTCCCTGTATCTGAAACGTACCGGGGAATACCTGATTAATCCGCCCCCGGCTGACTGGGACGGCACGGTAACCATGACGGAAAAATAGACCGCCGGGGCAAGAAGCCGCCGGAACCTGGAACTCCCGCGGAACCCTCCGGAACAAGGGGAGGGAACCGGCGGCGGACAATCCCCTTGACACCTTGCGTATCCTGTGGTAGATTAATCTGGACAGTCTTATGGTAGTGAAAAAAGGGGCCGTTCAAACGACCCCTTTTTCATAGGCGGAGAATGCGGTACAAGGCCAGAGAAATGAACAGGGACAGCGCCGCCTTGACGGAGGAAGTAGAACCGGTGGTAAGGGGCCTTGGGTTTGCCCTGGTGGAACTGGACCTCTACCGGAGCGGAAGAAGCCGAGCCGGCAGGCGGGAAAGCGGCGGACACCGGGGAAGTGTCCGGGTACGGATCGTGGTGGCTCGTCCGCCGGAAGGACCGTCCGCCGGCGGGTCCGGTCCCATCGGGACTGCCGATCTAAGCCGCCTCCACCGGGCGCTCCTTCCCCGGCTTGAACTGACCCTGGAAGGGAGGGATCTCTCGGTGGAGCTTTCTTCTCCCGGTACGGACCGGCTTATCAGGGAAGGGGCGGAATTTCGCCATTTTACCGGCCGGCCCGTCCGGTGCTACCGGACCGATACCTCCGCCTGGCAGACGGGAATACTGCGGGGATTGGATAGGGAAAAGATCTTCCTGGAAACGGAGGAAGGGATAACCGAAGTGAAGTATGAAACCATAGCCAAGGCAAGGCTTAACTGACCGCGATTTCGCGGGGTACATTGACAGGAGGTACGGGACGTGGCAACGGATATGTCGGAAGCAATCCGTCAGCTTATTCAGGACAGGGGTATTTCCGAGGAATTGATCCTCAAAACCATAGAAAATACCCTTTTGGCGGCCTACAAACGCCGTTTTGGAAACGCGGATAACGCCATTGTACGGTTCAACGAGGACAACAGGGTTGTTTCAATTTACGCCCAGAAAAAGATAGTCGACGGGGTCTTTGATCCGGTTTCCGAGATCGACCTGGAAGAAGCCCGGGAACTTAACCCCGAAGCGGAACTGGGGGACGACCTTCTTATCGAGGTGGATCCCCGGGATTTTGACCGCATCGCCGTCCAGAGCGCCAAACAAACCGCCCACCAGTCTATCCGGGAAATCCAGAAGGACAGTCTCTACTCCGAGTTCAAAGACAAGGTGGGAGAAATCATTATCGGTTACTACCAGCGGGAACGGAACGGTACCATCTATGTGGATCTGGGCAAAATGGAGGGGATCCTTCCTAAAAAGTACCAGTCCCCCCGGGAGCTGTACCATGTAAACGACCGGATCAAGGCCCTGATCACCGAGGTGAACAAGACCACTTCGGGGCTCCAGGTGGTGCTTTCCCGGACCCATACGGATTTCGTGAAGGCGATCTTTGAGCTTGAGGTGCCCGAGGTTTACGACAAGACCGTGGAGATCCACAAGATCGTCCGGGAGCCGGGCTACCGGACCAAGCTCGCGGTCTACTCCAACCGGGAGGATGTGGACCCCGTGGGGGCCTGTGTGGGCCTCAAGGGGGTGCGGATCCTCGCGGTGATCAAGGAGCTCTTCGGGGAGAAGATCGATATCTTGAAGTACGATCCGGATCCCCGGCGCTTTATCAAAAACGCCCTCTCCCCCGCGGAGGTCCGGGACGTGATCGTCCTGGACGAGGGGAAGCACCAGGCCCTGGCGGTGGTGAACGATTCCCAGCTTTCCCTGGCCATCGGCAAGCAGGGGCTTAACGTGAGGCTCGCCAACCGGCTGGTGGACTGGAATATCGATGTGAAGACCGAGGCCCAGTTCCGGGACATGGATATTACCGCCGAATCCCGGCGGGCGGTCTCGGAGCTCTTCGGCGATGCCGGGGATTACGGGGAAGAGCTTTCCCGGATCTCCGAACTCCCCGGGGTGGACGCGGCGGCGGCGGAAATCCTGCGGGAACGGGAGATCGACTACATTGTCGATTTTCTTGCCCTCTCCGACGAGGATCTGGCGGGATTCGGCATAAGCCCGGAACAGATCGCCGCCCT
>JAITHE010000135.1 GCA_031280125.1 Treponema sp. | reverse complement strand
TGACGAAATCGCCAAGATGAAGGAGAGGAACATCGCCGTCGAGATTTTGAAAAAGCTGCTCGCCGAACAGGTTGCTCTCTATCGTAGAACAAACCTTGTCAAGAGCGAGAAATTTTCCGAAATGCTCTCCCGCGCCATGAAAGCGTACTTAAACGGTATGCTCTCCAACGAGGAAGTCATCGCTGAACTGATAAAGATGGCCAAAGAGATGGCGGCGGCATCCGCCGAGGGCGTTGCGATGGGTTTGACCAACGAGGAGCTGGCGTTCTACGATGCCCTCACCCGCCCCGAATCCGTAAAGGACTTCTACCAAAATGAGGAACTGGTGGCGATGACCCGCGAACTCGCCGGTATGCTCCGCAAGAACCGCACCATCGACTGGCAGAAGAAAGAATCCGCCCGCGCCGGCATGCGCCGTATGGTCAAGAAACTGCTGAAAAAATACAGGTACCCGCCGGAGGGCATGGAAGACGCCATCGCCACGGTAATCGGGCAGTGCGAGATGTGGACGGATAATTGACATATCCGCTCCTTTCCGTCCCTTTTGTATCCCCAGGCTCTGTGGTACAATGGCGGAGATGAAGACCTGTAAACGCATTGCTTTTTTGACCCTTGGCGCGGCGATCATGGCCTTCAACATCAACACCTTTGTCCACGCCGGAAGCCTCATTCCCGGGGGCTTTACCGGCATAACCCTTTTGGTCCAGGAATGCGCCCGCCGTTTTTGGGGCGCCGCCATTCCCTTTAGCGCCGTCATCGTTATCCTTAACGCCGTGCCGGCCTTTATCAGCTTTCGTTATATCGGCCGGTGGTTCACCATCTATTCATGCCTGGTCATTGTATTAAGCGGCCTTCTTACGGACTTTATGCCCCCCATGTTTATTGAAGTAATCAAGGTCCACGACACCCTCCTGTCCGCCGTCTTTGGGGGCATCCTGAGCGCCCTGGCCACCAGCCTCTGCCTCCACGCCGGGGCCACCTCGGGGGGCACGGATTTTATCGCCATCTTTATTTCCGAAAAGTACCAGCGGGACGCGTGGAATTATATCCTCGCGGGAAACTGCGTGGTTCTGGTTTTTGCCGGGGCCCTCTTTGACCTTAACACCGCCCTCTATTCGATCATCTTTCAGTTTACCACCACCATGGGGCTCAACGCCTTTTACAAGGGCTACCAGCAAATGACCCTCTTTGTGGTAACCTCCCGGCCCGATGAAGTGTACAGCCTGATCCGGGACCAGACCAACCACGCCGCCACGGCCTTTACCGGCCAGGGTTATTACGAAAAATCCCGGCGGGTCATGCTCTATTCGGTGGTGTCCGCCCCGGAAGTGCGGACCCTCGTGCCGGGAATCAAGGCCGTCGACCCCGGCGCGTTTATCAACGTGATCAAAACCGACCAGCTTGGGGGGCGGTTTTACCGCCGCCCCAAGGATTGACTTCCCGCAAGCATTTCCGTTCCCCGCCAAAGGGTGATGCCGTGGGGGGCGCATGACATTCCGTCCCCGCGAAAGGGTTTGTTCCCCAGGTTGATGATGCCCCGGACGGTCCCCCTCCGGCTTTCCACGCGGAATACCAGGCCGCCGGTTTTGCCGGATTTGCCGGCACCGCCAGGTTCACTATTTTCACCGTTCCCGTCAATGGCTTCAACGCCGTATTCATCGCCCTCAAGTATGTCGTAGAGGGCGTTGATCCGCCGGGTAAAGGCGGCGTTTTTTTCGCTTAACAAAAGGGTGTTGTCGGAACAGAGGATCTGGCCGCCGAACAAAAAACTTACGAGGGCGATACATTCTTTTTCCGTTTCCGTAAGGCGGCAGTTGCCGGACCGGAAAAAAATCACGTCCGGGTCGTTGATAAAAACCGCGCCGTTCATAAAAGCCCGGCCTATGGTGTCCCGCAGGGAAAGCCAGGCGCTGGGCCGCCCTTCGTGGCGGAGGAACCGGGCCAGGGGCCAGTCCCAGGTTTCCCTGGTATCGGTGCCGATCCGGGAAAGGGGAAAATGACGGTACGAGGGACCCAGGGGAACGCCGCAGCCCAGCCGGGCCAGGGGCCGGCCCGCGGCGTCATTCCGCCGGGCGCACAAAAGGGCGGCGGCCCGCTCGTAATGTTCCCAGGGGCTTCCCCCCGAGGCATAGGCACCGGGCAAAAATCCGGCGTAAAGAAAATCCAGCTTAAGGTAACGGAAGCCCCATTGGTCGATGACCCGGTCGATCAACGCCTCGAGATATTCCAGCACGCCGGGGAGTGAAAGGTCGAGGCAGTAAAAGGGGCCGTCCCAATGGGGGTTCCACCCCGCCCGGACGGGCCGGCCCCGGCGGGTCTTAAGGAGCCATTCGGGTTTTTCCCGGAAGATCCGGGCCCGGCGGGTTACGAGGAAGGGGGCCAGCCAAAGGCCGGGGATGAGCCCCGCCGCCTCTATCCGGTCCGCCATGACCTTGAGTCCCCGGGGGAAACGCCCGCCGTCGATCTCCCAGTCCCCCACGGCCCGCTGCCAGCCGTCGTCGATCTGGAACACCGCGGGCTTCCCCCGGTCCAGGTAACGGAGCTTGACGATGTTGTCCGTGCTTAAGAGGCCCTCCAGATCATCGAGGATGATTCCCTCGTCAATGTTCGTATAGTGGTTGTACCAGGATTCGTAGCCGCCGGGCCTAAAGTCAACGCCATATTCTTCGGAAAGAAAGGCCAGGGGAGCGAAGCGGTCTTCGCCGCGGTAGAGCCGCCGCAGTTCATCTTTAAGGGCAAAATAACCGCGGACCAAAAACACCATGAGCGCCGGGACCGGGGGCGAAACCGGTTCGGTAAGGCCCCGGACATAAAGGCCGGCCCGGATCCGCCGCCGGTCCATGCCGGTAAAAAAACAGAGGGGCGGCCCCTTGCTGTCCGCCGCCGCCAGGACCAGGTACCAGGACCCGGCGCGGATGTACATGAGGAATGACCCGGTTGTTTCCCGGCGTCCGCCCCGGGGGGCGCCGCCGTTTTCTTCGCAGTCCCAGGGGGGAGCGGTGAGTTTACGGAGCAGGGGCAGCAGACGGACCGAGGGGGGCGGGTTTTTTCCCGGGGGCAGTTCCCACCCCGGCGAAAAGGACTGCCAGCCGCCGGGGTGGAGCATCAGCGTCCGGGAGGCGAAGGCCCGCCGGGCTTCGCCGTCCGCCTGGACCGTATCCAGCAGTTCCGCCAGTTCCCAGGAGCCCAGGGGAAGGAAGCCGTTTGTGACGGGCCCCGCCCCGGGCTTGCGGTCCAGGGGCCTAATCATGGCCGGGCCGGATCATAGTTTTTTGAGGGCCCTCATGTGCGAAAGGGGGCTGGAACTGACTACCTCGGAGAGGCTGGAAAGTCCCGCCAAAACCAGTTCATTATCTTTTTCTTTAATTCCCCGGTCGATGATTTTAAAAAATTTTTTGGTTACTTCGCTCCGCTCGGCAAAAACCGCGGCAAAAAGTTTTTCGTAAAAATCGTACTTTCTGGTGATTTCCGCCAGGACGATTTCCTTAACGGCGTCGACCCTGGCCTGGTCCCGGCGGCTTGCCCCGGTTTCTTCTTTGTGGTCCGCCGCCAGATCCAGCGCCCGTTCCGCGTCACGGAGCGGCAGGGTATGGGGAAGCCGGGAAAAAAAATCATCCATCATGGAACGCCGCCGGAACCCGCATTAAAAGACCGGGGCCTCGGCCATTTTAAGGATGAACCCCGCGGCCATTCCCAGGTCCCGCAGCCGGCCCAGGTCCCGCCAGGAAAAATAGGGCCGGCTCAAAAGCCGCCGGAGCCTCCGCCAGAGCCGCGAAAAAAAGCCCAGGGGAAAGAGGTCCCGGCAGGCGCTTTGGTATTGACGCTCAAAGGCGCAAAGGGTCCCGGCGAGGGCCCCGGCCAGTTCTTCCGCCCGCTTTTGGATAACCCCAAACTGGACGATGTTTTTTCGTACCGTGTTGATCCGCCTCAAAGTCTGGGAGGGCTTTACCGGGGCGGTTTCCAGCCCGGTTTGTTCCGGCCCGGAAAAGGGAAGGGCCTGCCCCATGCCCGGGGTTTCGGCGGAACGCCGCCCTATTTCTTCCAGCGAGGGGTTCCCCGCCAGGAAGCGGCTGTTGATCGTTTCCCGCTGTTTCCAGGTAAGGTACCTGAAAAGCGCCCAGGTTTTCTGTATTCCAAGGAGGGCCCGGCTCCGGGCCGCTTCCAGGGCTTCCAGGGTTTTTGCCGCCTCCGCCCGTTTTTCCTCGTGGAGTTGTTCCAGATCGGAAAGGACGGCGAGGAGGCGTTCTTTTTGCGCGGCGGCGGGCTTCACGGTTCCAGTATGGCATACCGGCGGCAAAAGGGCAAGGCGGCGCGGCGGGGTGCGCGGCCGAACGGTGGCGGGGGAAGCGCAAAAAAGCGGCTATGCGCAATTTGCGCTATCATATATGTATAAAAAAGCATACATATAAAAACGATAAATAATATGCCAAAAAATGCTTGACAGTACATATAAAATCTTATATTATTATGGGGAGAAGTAGTGTTATGAGAACAACTTGGGAATGACCCGATACGCTGGTTAATGAGGCGCTCACTTTGACTAAAATTGCAACGAAAACGGAGCTTATAAAATTTGCGCTGGAAAACGTCATTCAACGTGAAAAAATAAAAGAATTGGCCGCTTATTTTGGAAAAATAACGCTTGACATTGATCTCGACAAATTAAGGAAGCGATGATTAATCATTTGGTGGATACTTCCGCATGGATTGAATATTTTAAGGGGAATCAGAAATATTCATTTTTGAAAGAATTAATTTATACAAATACAATATGTACCAATGATATTATTTTGACCGAACTATTACCGTCAATGATCCACAGGAAAGAGAAAGCATTATCAGAATTGATGAATCGTATAAGGAAATACCTTTTAGTACTTGATTGGCAGGATATAAGAAGTATTCAAGTATTAAATTTGAAACATGGAAATAATCATATCGGAATATCAGATATAATTATAGTACAAAATTGTATGCAAAATCAGTTGAAACTAATAACGAATGATAAGCATTTTGAGGCAATGTCAAAATATATACCATTGGAGATATATAAATAGCGCGACGCTTTAG
>JAITHE010000110.1 GCA_031280125.1 Treponema sp. | reverse complement strand
GTACTGTAAGGAATTAGCGCATGCATAACAAACACCCCCCTGGATAAGAATACTCACCGCCACATAATAGCAAAATGTGCAGCATTTTGCAAGACTTGTTCACCGGGCCGAAGGTCCCCAGCCAACCGGGGCGGGGGAACCTGAACCATGCCGGTTATCCCAAGGTTCCGGTTTATGACAGCTTTGTCCCGGAAAATTCTCCAAACACTTGACACCGGGCTCCAAAATGGTTATTTTTTACCTGTGTAGTGATTTTTCTTGCTAAAAAGCAGTAAAATCCTTCCTTAAAAATCCAAAAATACAGGAATTGACGCTATTTTGAAAAAAAGGGAAGAAACTACAAAGGATACCATGGAACATCCCGGCCTCCCGCCGGAAGACGAGCCGGAAGCTGGAACCTCCGCCCATCCGGGAGGGGAGTATGCCTCCGGTGATCCGGAGAACTCCTGTGCGGGGAATGGGCCGGAAGACGGCGGTTCCGGCGCAGTGGACGGCAATGGAAACGCCGGGGCGGCGGAAAGCGGTACGGCAGAGGCGGGCGGCAGTGTGCCGGAGGAGCAAGCCCCGGACACGGAGCAGAGTACCCTGGAAAGGATCGCCGTCCTGGAAGCGCAGGCGGCGGAGGCCAATGACAACTACCTCCGGAAAGCAGCGGATTTTGAAAACTACCGCAAGCGGATGAACCAGGAAAAGCAGAGCGCCATCGACTATGCGAACCAAACCCTGCTGCTGGATCTCGTTTCCGTTATCGATGATTTTGAGCGGGCCATCAAGGCCGCAGAGACCCAGAGGGAGGCGGCGGGAAACGATCCCGGACAAATCGCCGCCAGTTTTTCGAGCCTCCGGGAAGGGATCGGCATGATCGAAAAAAATCTGGTGTCCCAGCTGGAAAACAAGTGGGGCCTCAAGCGTTTCGATTCCGCCGGAGAGCCCTTTGACCCCAACCGGCATGAGGCGATCATGATGGAAAAATCGGCGGATCTGGAAGAGCCGGTGGTGGCGGAAGATTTTATCAAGGGATACATCCTTAAAGACCGGGTGATACGGCCTGCCAAGGTAAAGGTCGTGATGCCTGAAAAATAACGAATGCCGCCCGCGTTCCGCGGGGGTTTAAAGGAGCATGCTATGGGAAAGATAATCGGCATTGACCTGGGAACCACCAATTCCTGCGTGGCGGTTCTGGAAGGGGGCGAACCCGTGGTGATCCAGAATTCCGAAGGAGGCCGTACCACTCCGTCCATCGTGGGCTTTACCAGCAAGGGTGAGCGGGTTGTGGGCCAGCCCGCCAAGAACCAGATGATCACCAATCCGGAAAACACGGTTTACTCGATTAAGCGTTTCATGGGCCGCCGCTATTCGGAGGTGAGCAACGAGATGAAGCTGGTCCCCTACCGGGTAGCCGAACAGGGGGACGATGTGCGGGTGGACATTGACGGTAAAAAATACTCGCCCCAGGAAATTTCCGCCTTTGTACTCCAGAAGATGAAAAAAACCGCCGAGGATTACCTGGGCGAAACAGTTACCGAGGCGGTGATCACCGTGCCGGCCTATTTTAACGACGCCCAGCGGCAGGCTACCAAGGATGCGGGAAAAATAGCGGGCCTGGAGGTCAAGCGGATCATCAACGAACCCACGGCGGCCTCATTGGCCTTTGGCTTTAACAAGGAAATGAAGCAGGACAGGATAATCGCTGTCTACGACCTGGGGGGCGGCACCTTTGATGTTTCGATCCTGGAGCTGGGCGAAGGGGTCTTTGAGGTTAAATCCACCAACGGCGATACTCACCTGGGGGGCGATGATTTTGACCGGCGTATCCAGGAATGGCTTATCGGCGAATTCAAGAACGATACAGGCATTGACCTTGCCCAGGATCGCATGGCGCTCCAGCGTCTTCGGGAAGCGGCGGAAAAGGCCAAGATAGAACTTTCCGCCATGCAGACCACCGAGGTGAACCTGCCCTTTATCACCGCCGACCAAAGCGGTCCCAAACATCTGCAGAAAAGCCTTTCCCGGGCCAAGTTTGAGCAGATGGTGGCGGATCTGCTGGAACGGTCCAAGGAACCCTGCAAGAAAGCCCTGGCAGATGCGGGGTTTACCGCCGATGATATCCACGAAGTAATCCTTGTGGGAGGTTCCACCCGGATCCCTGCGGTTCAGCAGATTGTCAAGGAGCTTTTCAAGAAAGAACCCAACCGGGGGGTAAATCCCGATGAAGCGGTGGCCATCGGCGCCGCTATCCAGGGCAGTATTCTTGCGGGGGATGTCAAGGACGTACTGCTTCTGGACGTAACGCCCCTTTCCCTGGGGATAGAAACCCTGGGGGGCGTCATGACCCGGCTTATTCCCCGGAACACTACCATTCCCACCCGAAAGAGCCAAATCTTTTCCACCGCCGCCGACGGCCAGACCGCCGTTTCCATCCAGGTACTTCAGGGTGAACGGGAAATGGCAAACCAGAACCGGGTACTAGGCCGCTTTGACCTGGTGGGGATCCCTCCGGCACCCAGGGGGGTTCCGCAAATCGAGGTAACCTTCGATATAGACGCCAACGGCATCGTCCATGTGTCCGCCAAAGACCTGGGTACGGGGAAGGAGCAAAAGATTCGCATAGAAAGTTCCTCCGGCCTTTCCGACCCGGAAATTGACCGTATGGTCAAGGAGGCGGAACTCCACGCCGAAGAAGACAAAAAGGAACGGGAAAAAGCGGAGGTCCGCAATGAAGCGGATTCGATGATCTATGGTACGGAGAAAAACATCAAGGATCTGGGAGACAAGGTAAACCCCGCCGACAAGGCAAAAACCGAAGAAGCCGTGGCGGATCTTAAAAAGGCCCTGGAAGGAGGCGATGTCCAGGCCATTAAGGATAAGACCGAAGCCCTCAAACAGGCGTCCTACAAGATTGCCGAGGAGATCTACAAACAGCAGGCCGCTCAGGGCCAGGGACCGAACATGGGCGGCGCAGGGGCCGGACCCGCCACGGATGGATCTGCCATGGGAGGCGGTCCGGAAACCAAGAGCGCCGAAGACGCCGATTATGAAGTTGTGGACGATAAATAAGCGCAGCTTTTATCTTAGGCAAATCCGCCGGATGCCCACGGGGAGTAAATTGACACAAGCCGGTGTCCGGCGGATTTTCCCGGACGGCGGGTTAATGCGCTGTTGGAAGGGCGTTACTCTTTTTGTTAAGGTTGAATGAATGGCCAAGCGCGATTACTACGAAGTACTGGGCGTACCCAAGAATGCTTCTAAAGATGATATAAAAAAGGCGTACCGTAAACTTGCCATTCAGTACCATCCGGATAAAAATCCGGGAAACAAGGAGGCGGAGGAGAAGTTCAAGGAGGCCACCGAAGCTTACGAGATTCTGGGGGATGATCAGAAAAAGGCGGCCTACGATCAGTTCGGTTTTGCCGGGGTGGATGGCATGGCGGGCCAGGGAGATTTTTCCCAAACCTTTCGAGGTTTTGAGGACATTTTTGGCGATTTTTCTGGCATCTTTGACACCTTTTTTGGCGGGGGCCGCCGCTCCTCCGGTTCCGGCGGCCCCCGCCAAGGGGCAAACCTCCGCTACGACATCGAGATTCCTTTTAAGGACGCGGTGTTTGGCACCAAGGTGGAAATTCAGTACACCAAGAACGACGCCTGTCCCTCCTGTAAAGGTACCGGCGCCGCCGGGGGATCGGGAAAAAAGGTCTGCCCGGTTTGCCAGGGTTCCGGGCAGGTGCGGCACAGTCAGGGCTTTTTCTCCGTGGCCTCCACCTGCCATAACTGCCACGGTGAAGGTTACATTATTGAGCAGCCCTGTAAGGACTGCGGCGGCGGCGGAACCCAGCGGAAGCGGCAGAAAATCATGGTTACAATCCCCACGGGGGTAGAAAATGGCAAGCGGGTGGTGATCCCCCGGCAGGGAGATGCCGGACCCGGCGGCAGCCCTCCCGGTGATCTCTATGTGTTTATCAGGATCAAGCCCCATGAATTTTTTGAACGCCAGGATCTGGACCTCTACTGCGCTGTACCCATCTCCATTACCCAGGCTGCCTTGGGGGCGGAGATCCACGTTAACACCTTGGAAGGAAAAACCCTCAAAGTCAAGATTCCACCGGGGACGGCCAACGGCAGACTTCTGCGGATTCGGGACGAGGGGGTCCCTTCCGGGGGCAGGCGGGGTTCTTTCTGGATCAAGTTAATGGTGCAAATACCGGAAAAACTTTCCCGCCGGGGCCGGGAGCTTCTGGAAGAACTGGCCAAGGCAGAGGGGGAAAACGATTCTCCCAAGCCCATTCCCCTGGCAGAGATGACGGATCAGTAGGCTGCTTTCCAAAGTAAATCCGTTGTGCTTTTTCCAGCCATGGGGTATACTGCTTTCTATGGAAACCATCGTTACCGCATTTGGTGATCTTATAAAGCTGGCGGTTGCCCGTTCAAGGGCGGCTGCCAAAGTTACCGAAAATAATGTGTATCAGCCCGGTAATGCGGAGATTCGTCCACTGCTGGACAAAATGGTAGAAACCTTGGCTCTTCCCGGTTCGGGGATCAGCGGCATGGAACATATCCGGGAACTGTACAAGTTCCTTGGGGAAGGACATTCCTGTATCCTCCTGCTGGAACATTACAGCAACCTGGATCTGTCTCTTTTTGATTATTTTTTGCGCAGAGAAGCAGGCGGCGGTCCCATGGCCGACGCCCTGGTGGCTGTTGCAGGAATGAAGTTAACCGAGGAAAATCCTGCGGTGGCGGCTTTTGCCAGCGCCTATACCCGCCTTGTTATTTATCCCAGCCGGTCCCTTCAGGGACTGAATTCCAATTTGCACAAGGAAGAACTTATCCGCAGCGCCGCCATCAACCGCGCCGCCACCCGCACCCTGATCCGGCTTAAGGAAACGGGCAGCCTGGTCCTGGTTTTTCCCGCCGGTACCCGCTTCCGTCCCTGGGAACCCGCCAGCAAACGGGGGGTCCGGGAAATAGATTCATACCTGAGGCTCTTTGATTATATGTGTCCCGTGGCTATTAATGGCGAGCTTCTTCATGTCCGTAAGGGTGAAATGATAGAAGACTATGTCAGCAAGGATCTGGTCCGCCTTACCGCAGGGCCGGTACTTTCCTGTTCCGCTTTCCGGAATGAAGCCAGGACCAGGGCCGAGGCAGCCGGAATGGAAGATAAAAAGCAGGCGGTGGTGGATGCGGTGATGTCCCTGCTGGACGGGATACACAATGCCGCCGAACCGGAGCGGCAGGAACTGCTAACACGGCAAAACCGTTAAAATTGCGGCGGCTATACCGCCGTCCTGGTTTCCCCGCCCGTTCAATAACCCGGCAGCCCTGCTTCTGCCGCTGGGGTCATTTGTCTTTCAGCAGCGTGTCAATGGCGGCGTTCAGCCGGGAATCCTCCCAGTTAACACTGCCGGTAATGCGGAGGATGATCTTGCCGTCCCGGTCAAGGATATAGGTGGAAGGAATTGCGGAAATGCCGTAACGGCCGCTCACTTCCCTTTGCCTGTCCAGGGGAACCGGAAAACTGTAGTTGTTGTTTTTTATAAAATTTTCAACGAGCAGGGTTTCTTCGCCGCAGTTCACGGCAAGCATTTCCAGGCCCTGGCTTTTGAAACGGCGGTAGAGAGCCTCCATGGCAGGCATTTCTGCCCGGCAGGGCGGGCACCAGGTTGCCCAAAAATTAAGGATCACCGCCTTTCCCCGGTAGGAAGACAGTTTGGCCGTTCCTCCCTTAAGCAGGGGCAGGGAAAAATCCACAGGATTGATCCGGTGGCGTAAAACGGGAATCCCCGCTTTTTTGAAAGCCTCTTCCACCTGCGGGGAAACCCTGTCCTGGGCCAATGCCCCTTTGGGTACAAGGCCGAAGATCAGCGCCGCGGCGCATAGTAAAACAGCGGACCCCTTTGCTGGATGTATGCGGTATCCCGGCCTGCTGCTGAACAAATCCTTCGCGGCGGCTGTCTGGAAACCAGGATTACCGGAAAACCCGGTTTTTTCTTCTATCATAAAGAAAAGCATAGCGCAATTGGGGGATTAAAATCCAGCGGCCCCTAAAACGCCAGAGCTTTGAACCAGGCCGCCGCAAGCCGGAAGGGCAGGTCCTTGTCTTCGGCCCAGCCGGTAAAACGGTACTGCCATTGCTGAATAAGCTCAGTGAGCGCAGAAAAGCGGCCGCTTAGTATCAAAAGACCCATGACAATAAGGATGCCGCCGCTGATTTTTTTTATCCATGGCATTCGGGAACGGAACCATCCGGCGGGAACCAGAAAACGATCAAGAAAAGCCGCGGCCAGCAGAAAGGGAAGACCCAGCCCCAGGGAGTAGACCCCCAGGTAGAGGGCGGCGGTTCCCGCTTTGCCGCTTTGCCCCGCCAAGAGCAGAACCCCGGCAAGAACCGGGCCGATACAGGGGGTCCATCCCGTACCAAAGGCTGCCCCGGCAAGAAAAGTTCCCGCAAAGCTTTGGGGTTTTTTAACAGCCGGGCGTTTTTCATAATTCAGGATTGCAAGAAAATCAAAAAGCACATTCAGCCCCAGGATGATTACCACAAGGCCCGCCGCCGTCCGGATGTATTTTGAAATGCTCCCCATGAAAAAGAAGGCGGCGGAAACAAGCATGCTGAAGATCACAAAGACCGCGCTGAATCCCAAAATAAAACTGGCGGTGGCGGCAAAAAGTACGCCCCGCCGCCCTCCTCCCGTTTTTACGCTGCCCAGGATACCAAGGTAGGAAGGGAGGAGGGGAAGTACACAGGGAGAAAGAAAAGAAAGAAGCCCCGCCGCAAAAACCAGCGCCATGGAAGGTTCCGTCATATTACACCCCCGTTAAAAGCCCTATAAAATACAGTATAAAACAACGGACCCGTTCCGGTCCAATATGCATATTATGCCATATATGGCCTGTCAAAGGACCGGCGGGCAGGGCAGGCTGGGGAATTATCCCCCCTGGTATTTCAGGTTTAGTATGATGGGAAGATGATCCGAAAGGCCGTTTCCCGTTCTGGGATTGTAGGCCCGGGGAATTCCGGCGGCACTCCTGAAGGGAGATTCCTCCGGCAGCAGGAAAGCTTCGTACTCCCAGCCTTCTCCGTTAAAAAGCGCTGCGTTCAGCAAAAAGTGATCGATAGTTTCCCATTCACCCTGGTAATAATAGGAGCCGGATGAATCCCGTAATTCCATCCAGGGTGAATAGAGGGCCTGGCCGCCGAACAATTCCGGCCGGGGCGGCTTTTCTTCGCTTAGTACCAGAAAATCCTGAAACCCGGGACGGGGGCTGGCGGGAACGGGCTTGGCGAGTTCCGCCGCCTCGCCGGTATCGGGAAGCAATGCACAAAGGTAAGCGCCGCCGGTTCGCAGGAATTCGTCGTAATTTTCGTTCAGGTCTCCCAGGACAATTACCGGCGTACCCGGTTCGGCGGCGGCGATTTCCTCCAGCCGCCGGGCTATGATTCCGGCCTGGGAACGCCGGACGGTTTCGGTTTGCTGTTCTCCGCCGAGTTTGGACTTCCAGTGGCAGACCAGCAGGAGTACCGTCCCCGATCCGGTATTTACCCGGACTTCTGCCACAGGCCGGGGAACGGCGCTGCCGTCAATGCACAGGGAGTGGGCTTTTGTATCCTCCAGGGGGAAACGGCTGAGTACCCCAAGCCCGGTGGAGCTTTCCGGGGCTCCGGCAAAAAAAGACCAGCGGTAATCCTGGCCGGACAACTCCGCCAGATCCTGCAGCACTCCGGGGTTTTCAAGCTCGATCAGCGCCATAATGCCCGGTTTAAGACCGTCCATGGCGGCGGCAATGGCATTCAGCCGGGCCCGGTATTTTTCGTCTGTCCAGCCCGCTTCTTCGCGGTATTCATTGTATTCATGACCATCGTCATGGCCGTCAAAAAGGGCCTGCACATTCCAGCTTACAATGGTCAGCGCCTCCCGGGAGGGCTCGGATTCCGCTGGGGAACAGCCCAATACGCACCACAGGATCCACAAAAAAGAAGCGGCGGATAAAACTGCACCGCGTCCCCGCCCATCTTCGCTGCCCATGCCGCCGCATCCACCCCTGCGGGACCCGGCGGATACATACCTATACTGCTTTTTATCCGTTTCTGCCATACCAGCCTCCTGATTTTTATCAGCCAACCCCGCCGCAGAGCAGGCGGGGCCAGTTGTGTCCATAAGATCGTGGACCCGGGCTTAATTCCTGTACAACCGCCGCAAAACAGCGGGGTATTAAACCCCTGCTATCAATAAAGGCTGGAACAGTTGATTTTGATTGTATTCGCCGGGTGCATACCCCTTGTTTTTACCCAGAGCGGGCGGGACATGCCCCGGCTTTTTTACGCTTTTTTGACAATCCTTGCCCAGGTGTCCCGAAGGCCCACGGTTTTGTTGAATACGGGCTTGCCTTCCACATGATCAGGATCCCGGGCAAAGTAGCCCAGCCGCTCAAACTGAAAGCGGTCGCCGGGTGTGGCTGTTCCCAGACAGGGCTCGCCGTATGCGCCGGCGATACGTTCCAGCGAACCGGGATTCAGGTTGTCCAGGAATGAACCGGCCCTGCCGTCCGCTTTGACCGGCGCTTCCATCGGTTTGTCCACGGCAAACAGGTAGTCGTAGACCCGCGCTTCCAGCGGGATCGCCTCCGCCGCGTTAAGCCAGTGAATTGTTCCCTTGATCTTGCGGTTATCCGGCGCGTTGCCGCCTTTGGTCGCCGGATCATAGCGGCAGCGTACCGTGGTAACATTTCCCGCGGAATCTTTGTCACAGCCGGTACAGGTAACGACATAACCGTAGCGCAGGCGGACGGCATTTCCCGGAAACAGGCGGAAGTATTTTGGCGGCGGGTTTTCCTCAAAATCATCCCGCTCTATCCACAATTCTTTCCCAAAACGGATGATCCGTGTTCCCGCGCTTTCGTCTTCGGGGTTGTTTACCGCCTGGAGGTCTTCGCTTGTACCTTCCGGCCAGTTTTCCACAATCAGCTTCAAAGGCCGCAGGACGGCCATGACGCGGCGGCTTGT
>JAITHE010000079.1 GCA_031280125.1 Treponema sp. | reverse complement strand
TCGTGGTTCCTCGTGGTCAACGAAAAAATACGGGCCGCCCTGGGGCTGGAACTGACCGGCACGGCGAGCGTTACCCTGGCGGACGGCAGTATCGAAACATACCCCCTTACCGAGGGGGTGGAGTTCCGCTGGAAGGACCGTAAACAAATCATGGGCGCCATGGTCATCCCCGACGCCGACGAGGTGCTGTTCGGGGCGCTCTGTATGGAAGCCCTGGACCTCATGGCGGACCCCGTGGACGAATGTCTTAAGGGCCGCCACGGCGACAAGGCCCTCTACAAAGTAAAGTAGCCGTCACGAAAGACGGCGGGGCGGCAAGCCTGCTGCGAAGCGGCGATTTTCTCGCGCACCAGCCCGGCGATAATCTGCCCTACGCTGGTGTGCGCTCTTTCCGCCTGTCCCCGAAGCCACGCGGCGGCGTCATCGTCCATCCCCGCAACCCGCGCCTCCCGCCGGCTCAGTCAGCCGCTGCCATTCGGCCCCAGCGTAATATCGGTTTTGGTTACCAGATCGTCCAGCGCCCACGCTTCTTCTTCGGTCATTCGTGCCATACTCGTCTCCTACAGCCCAAGCTGTCTCTTGAAACTCTCGCGCAGTTTCATTGCATGAAAGATAAGGATATGCCGTGCTTACCATAGATGCAGGAGACCCGGGAGACCCGGCGTTTGTCAAGGGGCCGCAGACAAAAAAGGCCGCCGGATTGTCCGGCGGCCTTTTTTGTTACCCCGCTTTATAAACCGCGCCCTTTAACGCAAAGACTGGCTTTCCCAGATCTGGCTGTCCTGGAAACCGTCTATGGATTTTATCATAGCCAGCCAATAATCCGCTTCGTTTTGGGAACTGTAGGGGCCCACCCGGACCCGGTAATAGGTGTTTCCATTGATTTCCTGGTTGGTAACCATGGCGGCAATGCCCTTGTCGTCCAGGGTATGCTTAACGCCGTCTGCCCGCTCCCGGGTAGAAAAGGAACCTGCCTGGACCCAGTAATCGTTGTACGCCCGTTTGGGCGCGGCGGACCCCGCCGGTTTTGTACCGGAGGCGGTTCCCTGGACGGCGGGTTTGGCCTGCGCTGCCGGGCGGGAAGCAGCGGGCCTGGAGGACGCCGGCTGCCGGGGAGCGGCGGGTTTAACCGCCGTGGTGTCGGGTACTGCCGCTGCGCTGGGCTTGGGAACGCTGATCACCGTGGCGGCGGTTCCCCCGGCGCTGGTTTCCGCCGCCCCGGCGCCGTTAACGGAAATTCTGTTTTCCTGGATCAGGGAAACGGCGGCGGGATCCTGGAGACCCCGGTATGAATCGTCCCGAATCAGTTCCGCCGCATCGGTGGTGGCGGAACGCTGTTCGCCGTTCAACTGACGGTAGGTGATCTCCGAAACAGGGGAAACGCTGGGCTTAAACACAAGGATCGCAGCGCCCACCGCGATTACCAGGAATACTCCCACCGAAACAGCTACAAGCAGTAATTTTTTCTTTTCCATGGCACAAACCTTCCAGTATAACGTCTATCTGGTTTTCCAGGTTCCGCTGCGAACCGGGAAAACCGGGGTTTTCTATGGTATAAATATCGGAAGCCCCAAAAAAAAGTTGAGCCCTCCGAATCTGCATAAAGGGAAAATCTTTTTGGCTAAAAAAGCGTTTTATGAGTTCCTTCGGAGGCAGGGAGTCCCGTTTCCATGCCCGGAAAAACCGGACCGGCAGGGGGGCGCGCACCACCATGATCCCGTCCAGCCGGGCAAGAACCGGCGATCTGTGGAGCAGGGCCGCGTTGATAACGCAGGGGCCCCGCTGCCGGGCAATCCATTCACCGGTCAGGGCATTGGCCGCGGGATGCACTATGGCCTCCAGGGCTGCCAGTTCTTCGTCCCTGCCGAATACCCGCCTGCCCAGAAGCCGCCGGTCTATCTGGCCTTCCCCATCCAGAATATCCCCGCCGAAACGGCGGATTATGGCGTCCCTTTCTGTCCGAATCGCCTCGTGGCCAAGGCGGTCCACGTCCAGGATGGGAAGTCCCCGTTTTTCCAGCAGAGCTGCCACATGGTTTTTTCCGGCGCAGTAAAGGCCGGTTAATCCAATAAGCAGATCCCCCGGCTTATCCACGGGAATACTCATTCCGCCTCCGGCCCGGGGTATTCATTGAGCCAGGTAAAAAGGCCCTCAATTTCATCCCTGCCCGTTTCTATCCATTCATCGGCCTGGGGATCGGAGGCGATCCCGATATA
The DNA here is from genome assembly GCA_031280125.1 of Treponema sp. Lineage (GTDB taxonomy): Bacteria > Spirochaetota > Spirochaetia > Treponematales > Breznakiellaceae > JAITHE01. The sequence goes on along the minus strand of JAITHE010000079.1, from coordinate 13,850 downwards.
TCTGCTAAAGGTCCCAAAGTAGTCTGACTTTGCAATCCGGTAAAAGAAGGAGGAATAAAAATCCCACCAGAGCTCATCCCCCGCAGAACGTCCAATTTTACCGGCATTTTTCTGGTCTTCCAGGGTGGTAAAAATGTAGTAGAGCTTGGCGGCGGTTTTTTCGGAGGCGTCCTTCTGCGCGTTGGCTTCGTCCAGGGTAAAGCTCAGGGAGATAATAATATCCGCCGGTGTAAAGGTCCCATTGTTCCGAAAGCCGATGGTTTCCTCCTGGATGGCCAGCATGTGGAGGATTGTATTGTAGGATTCCGCGGCCCGGTCGGTGTTGGGTTCCAGCAGAAGCAGGTACAACAGGGAATAAAAGGCCTGGGTTTTCATCCCCTTTTCCATGCAGATTCTTCCCAGCAGGTAATTGCTGCTGGAATGATTAGGATTGATCTGAAGTCCCTGAACAAGGGCATCCAGCGCCTCACCGGATTTACCTATACGGTAATAGGTCAGACCCAGATTATAGTAGAGGAAGGTATCGGCGGCGCCGTATTTGTTTATCGCCTCAAGGTAAACATCCACCGCTTCCTCACTGCGCCCCAGGTTATCCAGGGCGGATCCCTTAAGGTCAAAAAGGCTGGGAATCAAATCTCCCATGTCCCGGTCTACCGCCGCCGCAATTCCCCTTTCCGCCGTTTGCAGGGCCGTCTCCGAATCTCCCATATAAAGGTAGGAGAAGGCCATTTCATAACAGACCACAGGATGATCCGGCGCCAGTTCCAGGGCTTTGCGGTAATAATCCAGGGCCGTTTCGTAATCTCCCCGGTCATGGTACAGTATGCCGGTGCGGACCAGCTCTTCCGCTTCCGGGCTCAGGATCCGGCTTGAGACCCCGGCTATTTCAGGATCCCCCTGGAGGGCCTTTCCTGTTCCCGCGCAGGCCGCCAGGATGAGGAAAATCGCCGTCCACAGGGGCAAGCTGCGGTTTGTATCGCCTGTCATGGTTCACTCCTGCCTTGAATTGTAACATTTCCGCCGGGCCTTCGCCATATTGGGGTTAATGAAAATCCCCCCAGCGTCTGCCCGTTTCCACGCTTACCCGCAGGGGAATCTTCAGCTTCACCGCATTTTCCATTTCCTGCCGGACCAGTTCCGCCGTTTCCGCCGCCGCCGTTTTGGGACACTCCAGGATCAGTTCATCGTGGACCTGCAGGAGCAGCCTGGCGGAACTTTTTACGGCGGCCAGTTTTTTGTCCAGTTTAAGCATGGCGGTTTTTACAATATCCGCGGCGGATCCCTGGATCGGGGTATTAACCGCCACCCGTTCCGCGGCGGCCTTTTCGGTCCGGTTCCGGGAATTAATCGCCGGGATATAACGGCGGCGGCCCAGGATGGTGGACACATAGCCCGTTTCTTCGGTACGCTCGATCAGCTTCTGGATAAAAAGACGTACCCCGGCATAGGTGGCAAAATAGGCGTCGATAAAAGCCGCCGCCTCGGCCCGGCTTATCCCCAGTTCGTTGGACAGGCGAAAGGCGCTCATGCCGTACATCACCCCAAAGTTGATGGTCTTGGCAAGACGCCGTTTATCCGGGGGAACTTCTTTTTCATCCAGGCCGAAGATCAGCGCCGCGGTCCTGGCATGAACATCCACCCCGTCCCGAAAGGCCCCCATCAGGTTCTTATCCTGGGAAAGATGGGTCAGCACCACCAGTTCGATTTGACTGTAATCCGCCGAAACCAGCACGTGCCCCGGTTTTGCCGTAAAAGCCTCCCGGATCCGGCGGCCCTCTTCTTCCCGGATGGGGATATTCTGCAGATTCGGCTCCCGGGAAGAAAGCCGCCCCGTGGCGGTTCCGGTTTGGATAAAGCTGGTATGGATCCGCCCATCCCCGTCGGCCAGGTCCACCAGGCCGTCGATGTAGGTGGATTTAAGCTTGGACAGAGTCCGGTGGCGCAGGATCAGGGCGGGAACCGGATCCTCCCGGGCAAGCTCCGCCAGCACCTCCACATCGGTGGAATAGCCGGTTTTTGTTTTTTTCCCCGGCGTAAGCTGCCGCTCGGTAAAGAGCACCTCCTGAAGCTGTTTGGGGGATCCCAGGTTAAATTCATGGCCCACCATGGTCCAGGCTTCGTCCTGAACCTGGTTCATCTCTTTATAGAGATCCTCCCCATAGGAGACCAGCACCTTCTTTTCTATTCTGATCCCTTCCCCCTCCATTTCCGCCAGGATGGGAAGCAGGGGCATCTCCAGCTCCAGAAAAAGCCGGAGCAATCCTGCCCGTTCCAGCCGGGGAGCCAGGAACCGCATCATCCGCAGGCAGAGATCCGCATCTTCGGCGGAATAGCGGCAGGCCGTTTCCAGGGGCGCCTGATCCAGGGTCCCGCCCTTGGGAACAACGGATCCATACGTGAGGGGACTGTACGTAAAGTAAGAGGAGGCCAGGGAATCCAGGTTATAATTAAGCCGTTCCGGATCATCCACCCATGCGGCCACCATGGTATCCCAGATCCGGCACCGCCACCGGTCCACCCCCCAGCCCCGGCTTACCTTGTAATCGTACTTGGCGTTGTGGGTCGCAACGATCATCCCCGGATCCAGCAGCAGAGGTGTCAGGAGCCGGCGGATCCGTTCCGGCTCAATGAAGGCGCTGGGCTGCTCCCCCAGGGCAAAACCGCCGGAGGAGTCTCCCCCGTGGGGAGCCGCCGGAACATAGAAGGCTTCCCGGGGCGTAAGGGCCAGGGAAATGCCGACGGGCCTGGCGTGCCAGGCATCCAGAGAATCGGTTTCAAAGTCCAGGGCCACAAGACCCTGTTTTTTCGCCCTGTCCAGCAGCGCCGCCAGTTCAGCCTCGTCCAGGATCGTCCTGTACACCCCCTCCCCCGTCAGGGAAGGATCCGGCCCGGCGGCATCCCGGCCAGGGGCCTCCCCGCCGCCGGCGCCCCCGGCCGCCTGAGGATCAAACTGCCGGGCAGCCTGGTGAATACCCTCCCTCAGCAGCACCGCCGCCCCGGCGGAACGGTTAAGACGTTCAATGGAAAGGTCGTCGATGTCCTTAACCGGCAGCGGGACCTGGCAGTCCAGGGCAATAAGTTTCCTGGCAAAATAGGCGCTTTCCCTGCCCTCGGCAAGTTTTTTTCCCGCGGACCCCTCGATACCGGCAATATTCCGGTATATCCCCTCCAGGGAACCATAGCGGACCATCAGTTTCACCGCCGTTTTTTCCCCAATCCCCTTAACCCCCGGCACGTTATCGGAACTGTCCCCAATCAGGGAAAGCAGGTCCAGCACCCCCCCGGGGGTAACCCCCCATTCCGCCTTAACCTCCGCAGGCCCCGTAAGGGCATAGGGAAGCCCTCCGCCCGCGCCCGGCGTTTCCCCGCCGCCGGACTTCTGGGGCCGGAGCTGGTACACCCCGTCTCCCACCAGTTGAAGCAGATCCTTGTCGGAGGAGATGATGTAACACTGCCGGCCCTCTGTACGGCAGCGCATGGCCAGGGCGGCGATGATGTCGTCCGCCTCATAACCCTCCGCCCGGATAGAAGGAACCCCCAGGGCCGCCAGGGTTTCTTCCACCAGAGGCACCTGGGCATGGAGATCCTCCGGGGCCTTCTGCCGGGTAGCCTTGTAGCCGGCGTACAGCGCGTGCCGGAAGGTGGGGACCGGGGAATCAAAGACCGCCGCCAGCCGCAGAGGCCGCTGAGGTTCCGGCAGGGCCCTGCCGTCCGGCCCCGCGGCGGGAGCCCCCTGGTTAATCAGCGCCGCCAGGGTCCGGGCAAAACCAAACAGGGCCGACACATTCTGCCCCCGGGAATTCCGCAAAGGCCGGGCCAGGAAGGCAAAGTAGGACCGGTAGATAAGACCGTAGGCGTCGATTACATACAGGGAGGGCTTGGACATGGAGACAAGCATAGCGGAAAAAGGGGAACACCGCTATCCTGCCCCGTCTCCCGCGCCGCCGCATACGCCCCCCGCGCCGCCCCGCCCGGTGCGGCGGGAAGGGGGGCCCCTTCCGGGGAAGGGTGAAAAAAATCCTTGACAACCCCTCCGGGGCGGGGATACACTGGACACACCCCGGAGGGAGGAATCCCCGCCGCCGGTGGAGTACGCGCCGGCGGCCTTGACGGGTCCCCGGATCATTCAGGGAGGTCCCCGGATCATTCAGGGAGGTCCCCGGATCATTCAGGGAGCTCCCCGGATCCTTCAGGGAGGTCCCCGGATCGTTCAGGGAGCTCCCCGGATCCTTCAGGGAGCTCCCCGGATCGTTCAGGGAACTCCCCGGATCATTCAGGGAGCTCCCCGGATCCTTCAGGGAGCTCCCCGGATCCTTCAGGGAGCTCCCCGGATCGTTCAGGGAACTCCCCGGATGAATACGGGCCCGGCGGAACCCCTCCGGGGGGTTCCAGGTAAGCGGCGGGTAAAGCCCCGCAGGAGGTGTACCATGACCCACAAGCACGATTATATCCCCCACCACGATCCGGACTTCGACCGGTGGTTCAAGTTCCTCAACCAGTATGTCGCCCAGAAATGCACCGGGTCTCCCCCGGCGTGGGGCCACATTCCCCAGGAGCCCCGGACGGCGCTGATAGAAGCCTACGGCCTCTGGTACACGGCCTTTTCCAAGACCTCAGGCCCCCACACTCCCGTGGACACCGAGGCCAAGAACAACGCCAAAGGGGCCGCGGAGGCCGCCATCCGCCCCTTCGTGAACCAGTACCTCCGGTTCCTCCCGGTTACAAACGAGGACCGCAGCGCCCTGGAGATCCCCAACCACGACGCCATCCGCACCACCATTCCGCCCCCGGCTACCCGCCCGGAGTTCGACCTCCGGATCCGGGACATCCGGCGGATCGACGTGGATTTTTGGGATCTGGGGAGCGAGAGCAAGGCCAAGCCCTACGGCATCCAGGGGGCGGTGGTGTACTGGCTGATCCAGGAAACGGCCCCTGTGCGCCCGGAGGAGCTGGGCAACTCCACCCTGGCCACCCGCACCCCCCATACCTTGACCTTTGAGGAGACCCAGCGGGGACGGCGGGTCCACGTGGTCCTGCGGTGGCAGAACGAAAAGGGCGAGAAGGGTCCCTTTTCGGAGATCCTCTCCACGGTGATTCCCTAAGAGAGAACCAGCGGGCCGCCCGGCGGGGGGCCGCCCGGCGGTCCCCACGGATCGCCTAACAGAGGGGTGGTTTACGCCGCGCTCTTGCGGGGGTATGCTGGAAGAAGGGCGGGGCCTGTCCGGGTCCGCCGCCTGGTCCGAAGCGGACGCCTGGTCCGAAGCGGACGCCTGGTCCGTTTCGGACGCGCCAAGGAGGATCCCATGATAAGCATGAAACTGGGGGATGGACTCTTGAGCCTGGCCACGGGGTACTGCCGCCGCCTCTGCCACGGGCTGCGGATCAACACCGCATGGCCTCCGGGGGCCCTGCCGGGGGACGCCGCGGCGGAAAAGCCCCTCAAGACCTTTCAGGAATTCCTGGCCGAGTCCTATCCGGCCTTCCACCGCTGCGCACAGCGGTGGACGCTGTCTCCCTACGGGGTGGTCTACCGGTGGCCGGGCTGGGGGGACGCCGGGTCCTCCGGCCTGGATCCGGCGCTGCTGCTGGGGCACTACGACGTGGTCCCCGCGGAGGGGAATGCCTGGACGGTGGATCCCTTTGGGGGGGAGTTCCTGGATGGTTTCATCTATGGCCGGGGGGCGCTGGACATGAAGAGTATCACCCTGGGGATCCTGGAAAGCGCCGATACCCTGTGCCGGCGGGGCTTTAAGCCCCGCCGGGATGTGTGGATTGCCCTGGGGGGAGACGAGGAGCGCACGGGGATCCTGGGGGCCAGGGAAACCGCGGCGTGGATGGCCAGGGAGGGGCTCCGGTTTTCCTTTATCCTGGACGAGGGGACTCCGGTGGCGGTGAACCAGATTTCGGGGATCTCCTGGCCCCTGGCCCTGGTGGGGGTCGAAGAAAAGGGCTACCTCAGCGCGGCCCTTTCGGTGGATCAAGCGCCGGGGCACGCGTCCCAGCCGCCGGAACAGCAGGCGGCGGCCATCCTGAGCCGGGCGCTGCTGCGTCTTTCCCGGCGGCCCTTTCCCTGGCTGCTTACTCCGGTGGCGGAGGAATGTTTCCGGCGGCTGGGGGACTACGCGCCGGGGATCGCCGGATGGGTGATGCACCATGCCCGGCTGTTGGGTCCCCTCTTTTTCAGGGCCGCGGGGACCAGCCCGTCTTCCCGGGCGCTGCTGCGTACCACCATGGCTATTACCCAGCTTTCGGGGAGCGCCGCGGACAATGTGCTGCCTTCGGCGGCCCGGGCGGTGCTTAACCTCCGGCTGCTGCCGCCCTGGACGGTGGACAGCGCCCTGGAGAGGCTCCGCTCGGTCATTGCCGACCGCCGGGTGGCTGTTACGGTCCACGGTCTTGCCACAGACCCGGTACGGGCGGGGCCGGTGAAGGAGGTGGTGGAGGGTCCCGGATGGCAGGAGATCCGGTCCGCGGTGGACAGCGCCTTTGGTTCCGCCGTGCTGCCGGGGGATACCGGGCTGGGGATGTCCGTGCCGGCGCTGCCCTTTCTGATGCTGGCCACCACCGACTCCCGGCACTTCAAGGATCTGTCCCCCCGGATCTTCCGGTTCAGCCCCCAGATACTTACCCCGGATGATCTTTCCCGGATCCACGGCCACGACGAGCGGATTTCCCTGGAAAACATGGATCGCTGTCTGGGGTTTTACACGGCCCTGATGGAACAACTGTAGGGAGGGAGTATGGGGGAAGGGAGCGCCATCAAAATCGGCACAAAGGCTTTTCTCTTTTCGGCGCTGATCATCCTGCTGCTGATGATCGCCTCGGGGGTTCTTACGGCGGTGCTTCCCGCGGGGCGCTACGACCGGGTTACCGAAGGGGGGAGGACCCTGGTGGTACCGGGGAGTTACCGGGAAATCCCCAGGCCGTCCTATCCTTTCTGGCGCTGGTTTACCGCGCCGGTGGAGATTCTCTTTGGCCCCGACAATGTTACCCCCGTGGTGCTGATCATCTTTATCTTTGCCGTGGGGGGGTCCATCGGCATCCTGGAACGGGCGGGGATTCTGCAGAACCTGGTGAATATGCTGGTCCGCCGGTTTGTCCGGCGGAAGTATCTGCTCATCGCGGCGCTGGTCTTTTTCTTTATGTTTGTGTCCGCCTTTGTGGGGATCTACGAGGGGATGGTGCCGGTGATTATCTTTATCATCCCCATCGCCCTGTCCCTGGGCTGGGACACCCTCACGGGGCTGGGGATGAGTCTTTTGCCCCTGTCCTTTGGGTTTGCCTCGGCGGTAACCAACCCCTTTACCATTGCGGTGGCCCAGCGTATCGCCGACCTGCCCATCTTTTCCGGCTCCGCCCTCCGGCTGGTCTTTTTCGCCGTGGTCTACTGTCTGGTTACGTTCTTTGTGATCCGCCACGCCAGGAAGGTGGAGGCAAACCCGGCTTTGTCTTCCTGTTTCCGGGAGGATGAGGCGCTGCGCCGCCGGCTCCGGGAGGCCCCTCCCCTGGGCGGGGAAAGCGGGGAGGACCGGCGGAAGTGGCGGGGCCTGGTGTGGTTTACCTGCTGCATCGCCCTGGCCATGCTTATTGTGGTGGGCACCGCCCGGATTCCTGGTCTTTCAAACCTGGCTTTCCCGGTGATGACCCTGCTCTTTATGGCCGGGGGTATCGGCGGGGGCCTTGCGGCGGGTCTGGGGCCGGGGAAAACCTGCGCGGGTTTTGGCCGGGGGGCGTTTAACTTTATCCCCGGCATTGCGCTGGTAATGATGGCCTACAGCGTTAAGCATATTATCACCACCGGGATGATCATGGACACGATCCTCTTCGGCGCGGCGGAGCTGATCCGCCGGTCCCCGCCCCTGGCCGCGGCCTTTCTTATGTACGCCGCCGCCCTGGTGATGAACTTCTTTATCGGCTCCGCCAGCGCCAAGGCTTTTTTGATGATGCCCCTCCTGACGCCCCTGGCGGATCTGGTGGGTATTACCCGGCAGACCGCGGTGCTGGCCTTTGACTTTGGAGACGGATTTTCCAATATGATCTTTCCCACCAACGCCCTGCTGCTTATCGGCCTTTCCTTTTCCTCGGCGGGGTACACCCGGTGGATGGCCTTTACCTGGAAGCTCCAGCTGGTTATTCTGGCGCTTACCTCCGCTTTTCTGGCTTTTGCGGTGCAGATAGGCTTTGGGCCCTTTTAGCAGTATCTTTGTACTATAATGACGGTAAACGAAGATCCGGGGGCGCGGCGGGCGGCGGTGATCAAAACCGCCTCGCTTATCGCCCTGGGGGGCAACTTTGTCCTGGCGGCGATCAAAATAGGCACGGGCATTGCCGCGGAAAGTCTGGCGGTGCTGGGAGACGGCATCGACTCCTCCATGGATATTCTTATCGCCCTGATGACCCTCTTTGTTTCATCGGTGATCGCCAAGCCCGCAGACAAGGGCCACCCCTGGGGGCATGGCCGGGCAGAAACGGTGGCCACGGCGCTGCTTTCCATGGCGCTTTTCTTTGCCGGCGGGCAGCTGATCCTCAATGCGGCGGCGGGGCTTATCACCGGCGCGGCGGCGGATGTACCGGGCCGGGCGGCGCTGATTGTAACGGTGATTTCCATTGCGGGGAAGATCACCCTGGCGTGGAGTCAGCGGCTGCTGGGCAAAAAGTCCGGCTCCGCGGTTCTTATGGCCAACGCACAAAACATGCTGGGGGATGTGATTACCTCCGCGGGGGTACTGGCCGGCCTGGGCCTTTCGATCTTCCTCACTATTGGAGCCATAGACCGCATTACGGCCATCCTGGTGGGGATCTGGGTAATAAAAAACGCCGTGGGAATTTTTGTGGAGGCCAACACGGAACTGATGGACGGCGCCGCCGATGATAGTTCCTACCACCATCTCTTTGAAGCGGTCCGGTCGATACCGGAAGCGGGGAACCCCCACCGGACCCGGATGCGGCGCATCGCGGGCTTTTGGGACATCGACATCGATATCGAAGTGGATCCTTCGCTGACCATCGCCGAAGCCCACGACATCGCCTGTAAGGTGGAAAGCGCCGTCAAGGAACGGATCGAAAACATCTTTGACATCATGGTCCATGTGGAACCGGCGGGCAACGAACAGGTTGAAGGCTACGGCCTTAGGGAGGAATATTTTACCAGACAGCCATGAAACCAATAATTTACATAGACGGTAAAGAGGGGGCCGCGGGCCTTTCTCTTTATAAGCGTCTCGGCGGCAGAACCGACATTGAACTGCTGCTTATAGACGGGGCAAAGCGTAAAGACAGGGATGAGCGGAAAAAACTGATCAATGCCGCGGATCTGGTGTTTCTCTGCCTGCCCGACGCCGCAGCCCGGGAGGCCCTTGCGCTGCTGGAAAACCCCGCGGTCCGGGTTATTGACGCTTCCACCGCCCACAGGACGGCGGCGGGGTGGGTGTACGGTTTTCCCGAACTGTCGGAAAATCAGCGCGCCGCCATCAGGCAGGCACGGCTGGTGTCCAACCCTGGCTGCCATGCCAGCGGGGCCATCGCCCTGCTGGCCCCCCTTGTTTCGGAGGGGATCCTCCCTGCCGATTATCCCCTGGCGATCACATCCTTGACCGGTTACAGCGGCGGGGGCAGAGGCACGATCGCGGACTATGAAAATCCGGACCGGCCCGCGGAATACGCAGCTCCCCGGCTTTACGGCTTAACCATGGCCCACAAGCACCTGCCCGAAATCACCGCCATGGCCGGTCTTGCCATGCCGCCGGCTTTTACGCCGGTGATCTGCGGCTATTACAGCGGCATGGAGATTATCATTCCCCTGCACCGCCGCCTGGTTAAGGGCGGAAAACGGGAAATCCGGGGGATCCTGGAAAAACACTACGCCGGTTCTTTTTTTATACACCTGGCGGATGCGCCCGCCGGCGGCTATTCCCCTTCCAACGCCTATACCGGTACCAATGATATGGAACTCTGCGTGGCAGGATCGGAGGATATGGTACTGCTGACCGCCCGTTTTGACAATCTGGGCAAGGGAGCTGCCGGCGCGGCGGTACAAAACATGAACCTTATGCTGGGGTTTCCGGAAAACTCAGGTCTCGGTCCTCTTTAACAAAAGCAGCACCACCATTGGTTCCCTGATGAACCATGATGGATTGCATGGCAAAGACGGCATCCGGGTGATCCCTGGCTTTGCCGTTTGGACCGGCCCTTGCTCCTTGATAGTATTTTTTGACAATTTCAATTATTCGATCATTAAAATTACAATAAGGATATGCCAGCCAGGAAAAACCGGCGGGATCAAGCTGCTGCAATCCCTCGGGCAGCCGTATTTCCTTCTCCAGCATTTCCGTATCCTCAAGATCCGTAAGGCGATAATGGGTTCTGGTATGATACTGTAACCTGCCTTTGCTGGTTTGTACAATCCGGACCAAGTCTTTTTTACTCATCCAATTTCTTACCAGATTGCGTTCACTGATGGTATCTCCGGTATAATACTCGCCGATAACAAACAGTTCGAATTTGTACTGGAAAAGCTTCAAGATGGGAAAAGCATATTTCAGGAAATTTTTATAGCCGTCATCAAAGGATAGTACCACCTGGTTCTTGCTGGATACATCAAACTCGTTAAAGTGGACAACTGCTTTTTTTCGCAGTGCGAACATATCCCAGAAAAATTTCCAGGCCGATACCGTGCCGCTCCAGCCGTCATTATGATAAAAAAACCGCACATAATGATAACAAAGTATTTTGGAATCAAAACCGGCGTTTTTGCAGCGAATCTTGATAGAGGTAACGGCGGTTTTTATATGTTTTGGAAGGCAGATGGTTACAGCGGCCAGACATTTCAAGATGATTTTAACAACATTTTTGATCCTGACAGGGATCATGTTCTTGAGTTCCGTGATCGCCGGCGGCCAATCGCTAAAGCGGGTCATCTGTTATTCCTTGTAGTGGTATTGTTTGGAAGCAGTTGCCGGCGGGTCAAAAGGAGTTACTTCCGGTCCGCTGGTACACCAAAGGAGCAAAAAATGTCCAAAAAACGGGGTGTTAAGAGTCTTGTTTAGTAGACACGGGGGGGGGGGGGGTTGTGTATCATAATGAGTCGTGAACATGGGAATAGTGTAGCAGTTATGGAAAATATGTGCAACCCTTCGCCTCGGTTTCCCCAGAAAGCCAAAAAATCTTCAAAAAATGGCGGCGCACATGAGCTTTTTGCACATTGTACCACCGGTTCCGTAACTGCCCGCGGCGGTTTGGCGGCTGCAACCCCTCGATCATTTTCCCCAAAACTGGTACAATAAGTCATGCCGTAAGGAGGCCCCCAGCAGCATGGCAGATACCGCCGAAGCTCCAGCGCAGACCGGAAAGATCATCCCCGTTGCGATAGAGGACGAAGTAAAGAACGATTACCTCACCTATGCCATGTCGGTTATCGTGGCCCGGGCCCTGCCGGACGTGCGGGACGGCCTTAAGCCGGTCCACCGCCGACTGCTCTACTCCATGGACGAGCTGGGGCTCCGGCCCAATGCGGCCACCAAGAAAAGCGCCCGCATTGTCGGCGATACCATGGGTAAGTACCACCCCCACGGGGATTTTGCCCTCTACGACGCATTGGTTCGCATGGCCCAGGATTTTTCCCTCCGGTATCCGCTGGTCCAGGGCCAGGGGAACTTTGGCTCCATGGACGGGGACCCCGCCGCGGCGATGCGTTATACCGAGGCCCGGCTGTCCCGCTTTGGCGACGAGATGCTCGCCGACCTGGGCAAGGAAACGGTGGACTTTGTTCCCAACTTTGACGAATCCCTTTCCGAACCGGCGGTGCTGCCCTCGGCGGTGCCCAACCTGCTGGTCAACGGCTCCAGCGGCATCGCCGTGGGCATGGCCACCAACATGGCCCCCCACAATGCGGCGGAGGTCTGCGACGCAATCTGCGCCTACATCGACAACCCGGACATCGCCGTGGAGGGCCTGGCCGCCCATGTGGAGGGTCCGGACTTTCCCACCGGGGGGATCATCTTTGGCCGCCAGGGTATCCGGGACGCCTTCCGTACGGGCCGGGGAAAGATCCTTGTCCGGGGCAGGTTCGCCGTGGAAACCGGAAAGGGCGGCAAGGAACTCATCGTCTTTACCGAGATACCCTACGGGGTGAATAAAAAGCTCCTTCTGGAACGGATCGGCGCGCTGGTCAAGGAAAAGATTATCGACGGCATTGCCGCCTTTAATGACGAATCCGACCGGGACGGCATGAGGATCGTCATTGAGTTAAAGCGGGGGGCGATCCTCAAGGTTGTCCTCAACCAGCTCTTTTCCAACACATCACTCCAGACCACCTTTGGCATTATCAACCTGGCCCTGGTCAAGGGCCGCCCCCGGTGCCTTAACCTCAAGGAACTGGTCAAATACTTTGTGGAACACCGGGTGGAGGTGGTTACCCGCCGGACCCGCTACGAACTCCGCAAGGCCGAAGAACGGGCCCACATTCTGGAGGGGCTTGTCATTGCCCTGGCCAACATTGACGAAGTGGTGGCGATTATCAAGGCCAGCCGGGACATCGCCGCCGCCAGGGACAAACTGCGGGAACGGTTCAGCCTGACCGAGACCCAGGCCCAGGCCATTGTGGATATGCGGCTCGGCCGGCTCACAAGCCTGGAAATAGAAAAGATCGAACAGGAACTGGCGGAACTCAAAATACAAATCGCCTACTATAAATCGCTCCTGGCGGATCAGCAAAAACTGCTGGGGGTGATCAAGGACGAAATCCGGATCATCTCGGAAAAGTACGGCGACAAACGGCGGACCGAGATTGTCGCCGGAGAAGTGGAAAGCATCAACATTGAAGACTTGATAAAAAAAGAAGAGATGATGATCCTTATCTCCAACCTGGGTTATGTCAAGCGGGTTCCCGTGTCGGCCTACCGGAACCAGGGCCGGGGCGGCAAGGGAATGCAGAGCGCCAGGCTGGCGGAGGATGATTTTGTAGAGCAGATCTTTGTGGCCTCCACCCACGAACATATTATGTTTATCACCAGCGCCGGCAAGGCCTACTGGATGAAGGTCCACGAAGTGCCCGAAGGGAGCCGGACTTCCAAGGGCAGCCACATTAAAACGCTCCTGACCGTTTCGCCCAACGAAGAGATCACCGCCATCGTGTCCCTCAAGGATTTTTCCGACAGCGAATTCTTGTTCATGGGTACCGCCCGAGGGGTGGTCAAAAAAGTAACCACCAGCGAATTCAGCAACGCCAAAACCAGGGGAATTATCGCCATCAAACTGGACGAGGGAGACCGGCTTGTGAGCGCCCTCCTTACCGGCGGGGGCGACGAAGTGGTGCTTATCTCCCGGAAGGGTCAGGCCCTCCGGACCGGCGAAGATCAGGTCAGGCCCATGGGCCGCTCTTCCCGGGGCATTGCGGGGTTAAAGCTCGGCGGCGACGACGAACTGACCGGAGTACTGCGGGTGGACAAGACCCCGGACCATGCCGGACAATCCGCCGGAGCGGACGGGGTGGCCAAAGCCGCCAAAACCGGTCCAGTGGAACGGATGCTGATCCTCTCCGAATACGGCTACGGCAAGCGGGTGGACTTTACCGAGTTCAGCGCCCACGGCCGTGGCACCGGGGGCCAGAAGATCTACACCGTAACGGAAAAAACCGGAGAAATTGTAGGCGCCGTGAGCGTCCTGGACAACGAAGAGATCATGTGCATTACCAGCCAGGGCAAATCGATCAAACTCAAGGTTAAAGATATCCGGGTCATGGGCCGCAGCGCCCAGGGAGTGCGGATCCTCAGTATCGACAAGCCCGATTTTGTTACCGGCCTGGACCGCATCGTCAAGGAAGACGACGCTGAACAGCAGGCGGCGGGACAAAC